>CAZEPL010000068.1:0-21654 GCA_964514135.1 uncultured Spirochaetaceae bacterium
ATTTAATACTTGACATCACATTACGGTGTTTATATAATTACCTTAATTGCAAGTGGTTTACTTGCAATTAAGGAGTGGTTAATGAGGTTATCCAAAAGAACGCGCTATGGAATCAGGCTCATTATTGAATTAGCAGGCAACAATAACATAATGATGAATCTATCTGAAATCGCCAAGCGTCAGGATATTTCTATGAAATATCTGAGTATGATAATCATTCCTTTAAAAAGGGCAGGAATAGTCATTTCCAGCCGCGGCGCTTACGGCGGGTATAAATTAGTAAAACCTCCCGCTCAAATTACGGTTGCGAACATTGTCAACTTGCTGGAAGGAGATCTGGAACCTGTTGAGTGTTTGGCTCATCCGGAGATTTGCAAGCGCTCGCACGTTTGCGCTGCCAAATGTTTATGGGAGAAATTATCAGCAACATTATCTGATTTTTTTCATTCCATCACTATTGCCGATCTCTTAAGTGAGGGGAAGGATAAATTAAAGAATTCGGATTTTTCATACCAAATTTAAGGAGGTACTATATGAAAATTGCGGAAAATATTACAGAGCTTATAGGTAATACACCATTGGTTAAACTCAATAAAATAACTAAAAATATAAATGCCACTATTGTAGGTAAACTTGAATTTTTCAATCCATGCTCAAGTGTTAAAGATCGAATCGGCGTTTCAATGATTGTTGCTGCTGAAAAAAAAGGCTTGCTAAATAAAGATACGGTCATAATCGAACCAACCAGTGGAAATACCGGTATTGCCTTAGCTTTTGTGTGTGCTCAAAGAGGATATAAGCTTATACTCACAATGCCTGAGAGTATGTCAATTGAAAGACGCAAGTTGCTCACTCTGCTCGGTGCGGAACTTGTCTTAACACCTGCCGAAGCAGGTATGAAAGGCGCTGTTCAGAAAGCTACCGAAATAGCTAAGCAATACAAAAACTTTTTTATTCCCCAGCAGTTTCAAAATCCAGCCAATCCTCAAATACACATTGAAACGACGGCAGAAGAAATATGGCGGGATACGGATGGAAAAATCGATATTTTTATCGCCGGCATCGGTACAGGAGGGACAATAACAGGTGTGGGACAGGTGTTTAAAAAGCGGAATCCCGCAATAAAAATTATTGCCATTGAACCGTTTGAATCCCCGATCCTCTCCGGGGGAGAACCCGGACCCCATAAGATTCAGGGGATCGGTGCCGGGTTTGTGCCTGATATTCTACAAAGAGAATTAATCGATGAAGTCGTAAAGGTTGAAAGCTCTGCCGCCATTGAAACCACTAAAAGACTGGCAAGAGAAGAAGGTATCTTAGCAGGTATCTCAAGCGGTGCCGCAGTCTTTACAGCATTAAAAATCGGTTCAAGAAAAGAAAACCAAAATAAACTCATTGTGGCTATTTTGCCTGATACAGGTGAGCGATATCTATCTGTCTGGATGGCAGAAAATATTTAATTCATGTAAAAGGAGAAAAAAATGAGTACCAAATATAATCTTGAAACCATAGCTCTACACGGAGGAGGGTCGCCCGATGCGGAAACACTCAGCAGAGCTGTACCACTATACAGAACAAGCTCCTATGTGTTTAAAAATACCGAACACGCGGCCAATCTGTTTGCGCTTAAGGAGCTCGGAAACATTTATACGCGCATTATGAATCCTACTCAGGATGTTCTTGAAAAACGGATGGCTCTCCTGGAAAACGGAGCAGCGGCATTGGCACTTTCATCAGGCACTTCTGCTGTGTTTTACTCAATTATCAACTTATGCAGTGTGGGCGATGAGATTGTATCGGCCAACAACCTCTACGGTGGCACATATACAATGTTCAACAATATTCTACCTCAGTTTGGAATCAAAGTGAAATTTGTTAAACCGGATAATCCGGAAAATTTTGCAGAGGCCATAACCGGGAAAACAAAAGCTCTGTATATCGAAAGTATTGGTAATCCGGTGCTGGATTTTACAGACATTAGTGCTGTTGCGGAAATCGCACACGAAAACAATATTCCGCTTATTATCGATTCAACCTTTACTACTCCTTACCTCTTGCGACCGATCGAGCATGGAGCTGATATTGTCATCCACTCGTTGACCAAATGGTTGGGCGGTCATGGTGTCGGAATCGGAGGAGTAGTTATTGATTCGGGAAAGTTTCCCTGGAAAGACAATGATAAATTCCCACTCTATAACACTCCGGACTCAAGTTATCACGGCATACGCTGGGCACATGATTTAGGAGAGCTCAATCCTCTGGCTTTTATTTTACGCATGAGATTAATACCCTTAAGGAATCTGGGAGCCTGTATATCTCCCGATAATGCCTGGCTGTTTTTACAGGGCATAGAAACACTCCACCTACGCATGGAAAGGCATTCTGAGAACGCATTAAAGGTAGCAGGGTATCTAAAGAATCATGCCAAAGTTGAATGGGTACGCTATCCCGGGCTCAAAGACGATCCTAGCTATGCTCTATCCAGTAAATACTTAGCAAAGGGTTTCGGCGGTATGGTTGTATTCGGAATCAGAGGCGGCAGAACAGCCGGTGAAAAGTTTATCAACAGTGTAAGCCTCATCTCTCATCTTGCTAATGTCGGTGATGCCAAAACACTGGCTATCCATCCGGCCAGCACCACTCACTCGCAATTATCGGAAGAACAGCAGCTGACAGGTGGCATTACACCCGGACTTATAAGGCTCTCAATCGGAATCGAGAACATAGATGATATATTGAGTGATATTGAAAATGCACTCAAATAATAGATATAATGAAAGGTATATATTATAATGAGTAAGGGAGGAGTCAGATTTGATTGTTGTACCCAAAGATTATCACATTAAAAATGACTTGGAAAATGCCAATATCCAGTGTATAACTCATGCGGAAGCTATAAAAGAGGATATCCGCGCCTTAAGAATAGGTATTCTTAATATCATGCCCCAGGCCGAAAGCTATGAATACAGTCTGCTTCAGCCCCTGGGGCAGTCGATAATCCAGATCGAGCCGGTGTGGATAAGGTTGAAAACCCATACCTATTCAAGCAGTGATAAAAAACACATGGATTCACTCTATATCACCTTCGAAAAAGCCATTGAAAAGGCATATCTGGATGGTCTGTTGTTGACCGGTGCTCCGGTTGAAGAGATTCCATTCGAAGAAGTAACCTACTGGGATGAAATCATGCGTATCCTTAAATATGCCAGGCACAATATTGCTTCCACCTTGGGTATTTGCTGGGGCGGCCTGGCCTTAGCCAAGTACTTAGGAATTGAAAAAGAGTTATCCCCTAAAAAAATATTCGGTGCATTCGAGACTAAGAACCTCAATCGCAAGCACCGCATAACCGGTAATATGGACGATGTATTCTACTGCCCGCAGAGCAGGCATTCGGGAATCTCAGACAAGGTCATGGAAGCTGAAAGAGATAAAGGAACCATTAATTTGCTGGCCCATGCCGGACAAGCCGGGTATATAATCTTCGAAAGCTCAGACCAGCGTTTCTTAATGCACCTGGGTCATCCCGAATATGAACCGGAACGCCTGGTCTATGAATATAAGCGTGACAGGGACAAGGGCAGAGCTGATGTGGATCCTCCTGTAAATCTGGATATTGAAAACCCTCTGAATAGATGGCGGGGCCATAGAACCGAGCTGTATAATCAGTGGATTAAATATATCCATGAAACAACAAGATATTAATTTTCTTACCTCCGGCAGAACCTGCGGTATGATCACTCGAATACCGCTCAACGACGAAGAAGCATCCTGCACTGGTTCTTATTGCGGTTGGTATTTATTACACATTAGAAAATGCGTTCCATATATGTTAACAGTTTATTTTTAATATTAATAATAATCGAGTTCTTCTATTTCTAAAGAAAAGTTATTGAAATTAAAACCTCTTTCTGTTTGAATAAAGGCCCATATGTTGATTATTGGAATTATTACGGGTCTGGGCATGGCCTTTTTCCAATCATGCTCATACTTAGGCTCCCGTTTTTTTTATACAAAAACAAAAGCAGGTGGTTTCCATCTTTTGGCGATTGCCCATGTCCAGATGGGTATCGCAGCCGCACTGCTCTTATGGTTCTGCTGGCCCGAGACCTCCATACCTTTCGCTACAATCGGTTTGGTTGTTATTATAAACAGTTTTGCTTATATGACAGGTCAAGCTTTTTTCTTACTGGCACTAAAAGAAACCAATCCTTCCCAGATTGCGTCCCTTTTGGCATTAAAACTTATTGGTATTTCGATGGGAAGCCTGCTTATCCTCCATTTAAGTATTAGCGCTTTTCAAATCGCGGGAATCGCCTTAAGTTTGGCTGCCGTATTATTGCTTAATTCTTCGCATGATAGAATTCCCATTAAAGGCCTTATCTTCAGTCTGTTGGCCGTAATCGGATATTCGTCGTCCGATATCTGTATTACTATTATTGTAAAAGAACTGGAGCAGGCACAGATTGCAAATCCACCTATCATCGGTATGACTCTGGTATATATCTGTACAGGCTTTATGGGCATGCTTATGCTGCCTTTTTTAAAAGACGCTTTCAAAAAGCCTGTTCTATGGCTCTCCGCTCTGCCTTTTGCAGGAGCGTGGTTTCTGGCCATGAATCTTCTTTTTCACACATTCCTGCTTTTAGGACCTGTATTCGGAAACATACTGCAGACAACAAGAGGTATCATCTCTGTATTATTAGGCAAACTTGTTACAAGCATGGGGTTTAAAGAGTTGGAAGATAAGATGTCCCGTTATGCCTTTCTGCGCAGACTGGGGGCGGCCATACTTATGACCGCCGCAGTCTGTTTGTTCCTTGTGAGCATATAGATTATTGCAAAGGAGGAACAATAATTGTGCTCCACGATTTGGGAGGTAGTTCCACTGTCATCCAATAGTCGCCAAAGTTTATATTAACTGTTTCTGGATGCCATCTGTCATTTTCTAATAGTATAACAAGTTCTCTATCTGGATTTAAAAATGCAATTGCATTTTCTTCCCAACCGTAAATAATGCTTACATATTGAGCTCCCGGTTTGACAAAGTAGGTAAAATGCTTGACCGCATAAAACATGGGAGTGTATATAACCTGTTTTGAATTTTTATCTATCACAACCGCAGCATTTTGTGGCCAGGGCAGCTGTGAATCTATGCTCTTTCCCTCTTCATCCAATATCATATTCCATAACATATATGAGTTCACTCCTTTATCGAAAAAGGCTTTTATTTTTTTCCAGGTATAGCTGCCGTATTCCCAGTCATTCGGCGGTCTGTCCCTCTTGAATCCCGGTTTCCAAAAGCAGTTGCCGCACTCGGTTTCGGTCTGCATGATACTTTTTTCAGAGAACCGTTTCCGTGTATCTGCAACACTGTGCAATCCGGCCCATTGATAGCCAACTATAGAAACATAACTTTGAATCTTAGGATTTGAAAGCACAAGGCCGGGAAATCGATTATACCTTCTCGGACAAATCGTACCCATCATGATTTGAGCATTTACCTTTCTCTCTTCAAATAAAGGTCCCATATGATCTCTTATAAATGTAAGAAACTGCTTCGGGGTCCACAGACAGCTGGGATAGCGTGTCTCCATCCGCGGTTCGTTCTGCACGGCTACCGCATAGAGATTAATACCAGCTTTCTGATATTCCTCTACAAAGCGTGCCAAATATAAGGCATAGGCCGCATAAATCCTGGGATCGTCCTTCATGTTGCCGCCGTCAAACGCACCGTTTGTCTTCATCCAGGTCGGTGGAGTCCAGGCAGAACCCCACACCTTCAGGTCGGGTTTATAGCGCATAGCCGCTTTGATATAGGGAATAAGATATTTAAAGTCACGTTCAATAGAGAAATTTGTCATTTTAAAATCATTTTTAACCTCATTATGAGTATAGCGGCTGACAGCGTAGTCGCTGGATCCGATAGGAACTCTGCAGATATTGAACTTTGCGCCTTCTTTAGGATCAAACAATTCTTTTATAACGGCATCTCTTTGGTCAGGAGTAAGCAGGGATAACGCCTCCCACCCCTTTTCATTAAAGGCTCCGCCGAAACCTTCAATCTCCTGTTTAAGCGAAGTAAGGTCAATCTCAACATCGGCCTTGCCACCTTGACCTTTCATAATAGTGAGCTCTTCCATGTCCTGCCACATTTGGCTTTTGGTGCTTACCTTCCAAGTTGCAGAAACTGATTGTTCGATAAGACCATTGTTATCCGCACATGTAAAAACAAATAATAGCAGTATTAAACTTAAAACAATAGATACTGATAGTCGCATTTTCTTTCCTCCTGAATATAGATACGGTATATACAATTATGACATCCTAAATAATAATCCATTAATGCTAATATATTAGCATTAATCAACTCCTGTGTCAACCCCTTTTTCCTGCTGGCCGTAATCGGTTATTCGGTCTCGGATAATTGTATCACTATTATCGTAAAAGAGCTGGAGCATGCTCACATAGCGAATCCGTCTTTCGTGGGTATGAGTTTGATATACATATGTACCGGGTTTATGGGCATAACCATGCTGCCTTTTTTGAAACAACCCTTGAAAAAGCCTGTTCTCTGGCTCACTGCTCTACCGTTTGCGGGAGCAT
The DNA here is from genome assembly GCA_964514135.1 of uncultured Spirochaetaceae bacterium. Taxonomy (GTDB): domain Bacteria; phylum Spirochaetota; class Spirochaetia; order SZUA-6; family RPPD01; genus JAFGGG01. The sequence goes on from CAZEPL010000068.1 coordinate 6,607, forward strand.
GGTTTATTGCCATGAATCTTCTTTTTCACACCTTTCTGATCTTGGGGCCTGTGTTCGGAAACATTCTACAAACAACAAGAGGTATTTTCTCCGTACTCATGGGCAAACTGATTATAAAAATAGGTTTAAAAGGGATAGAGGATAAAATGTCCCGTTATGCCTTTCTGCGCAGACTAGGGGCGGCCATGCTTATGACCGCCGCAGTCTGTTTATTCGTTGTGAGCACATAATTATTTTATAGGAGGTACAATAATAGTGCTCCAAGAAGCTTCGGGAAGTTCCACAGTCAGCCAATATTCTCCAAAGTTGATATTCACAGTTTTAGCAACCTGATCCTCGTTCTCTAATAAAATGATAAGCTCGCCCTCAGGATTCAAAAAGACGATCGCGTTATCCCAGCCGTTAGTAATATCTACAAAACGAGCTCCTGGCTCCACAAAGTAGCTGAAATGCTTAAACGCGTAAAACATAGGAGTGTAAATTACTTGTTTGGTATTTTTATCCACAACCACCGCCGCGTTCTGCGGCCAGGGCATTTTTGCGTCAATGCTCTTTCCTTCCTCATCCAGCACAATGTTCCAAAGCAAGTATGAGTTTGCTCCCGCATCAAAAAAAGCTTTTATCTTTTTCCAGGTATAACTGCCATAGGTCCAGTCGTTCTGGGGTTTGTCGGGATCAAATCCCGGCTTCCAATGCCAGTTGCCGCACTCGGTTTCCGTCTGCATCAGTCTTTTGTCCGAATATCTTTCGCGTGTCTGATCTACGGAATTAAGACCTTCCCATTGAAACCCTACAATCGAAATAAATTTATTTGCTACAGGATCATTCAACACGATGATGGGAAATTTGCGGAAATCACCGTCCTGCAAAGTACCCAACATTATTTCGGCATTCACGTTTCTTGCTTTAAAAAGAGGACCCATATGATCACGAATAAAAACCAAGAACTGTCGCGGCGTCCAGAGGCAGCTGGGATATTTTGTTTCGATGAGCGGTTCGTTCTGTACCGCGACCGCGTATAAATTTACACCCTCTTTCTGATATTCTTCTACAAAGCGAGCCAGATATAATGCGTATGCCGCATACACTTTGGAGTCATCTTTCATATTCCCGCCGTCAAACGCGCCATTCTTTTTCATCCATGTTGGAGGGGTCCACACAGAACCCCATACCTTTAAGTCGGGCCGGTATTGCATGGCCGCCTTAATGTAAGGAATGAGATGTGTGCGATCACGCTTAATGGAAAAGTATTTCATCTCAAAATCGTTTTTTGTTTCATCGTGCGTATACCGGCTTAATGCATAATCGCTTGCCCCGATCGGTACGCGGCAGATATTAAACTTTGCGCCGTTTTCAGGGTCAAACAACTCTTTTATCACAGTGTCTCTTTGTTCAGGAGTAAGCACGGATAATGCCGCCCACCCCTTTTCGTTAAAGGCTCCGCCAAAACCGTCTATCTCCTGCTTGAGGGCGGTCACGTCAATTTCAATATCAGCAATGTCGCCCTGACCTTTTAAAATGGCAAGATCTTCCATATCCTGCCACTGCCGGCTTTGTGTACTCACTTTCCAGCTTGCCTTTACGGACTGCTCGACAAGATTATTTTTACCTCCACATGCGAAGATAAAAACAAACAGTACTACAGCTGAAATAATCAATACCAGTTTTCTCATCATCTTTCCTCCTAAAAAAATATATAGCAGATATAGGTATGAAATCTTAATTCATAACTTACTGCTGCTAATATTTTAGCATTATTGGTAGTAAAAGTCAAGTCCTTATTAAGTTTTTTATTAAGGCATTACAGGAGTTAAAAAAAGCAGTTGAGTGGTATTGGGACAGTTTGCTTTTATATAATCTATATCAGCCTGTTCCGTGTTAAGCCAATGTACCGGGATGAGATATTTCGGTCCGAATGCTTTTACCGCTTGTACCGCCTCTTCCCCATTCATACAATAACAATAAAAGTCGCGTATATTGAAAAACGCGATATCGATATTTTCTAAGCCTGACATTTCAGGTATGAAGCTGGTGGCACCCGAAATATAAAGCCGCACACCCCGATAATTTATTACATAACCTACATAACCGCTTTCCTTAGGGTTCGGAGCACCTTCATCTGTATTGTAAGCGGGAACCGCTGTGATTTCTATACCTGCTGCTTTAAGCTTTTCTCCCGGTTCAATCACCTGAATCTGCCAGTTTTCATCAGGTAATCGAGTTATCAATACATCCTGACAGTCGATAATTGTCACAATCTGTGTATCTTCTTTAAGCAGCTGCTTCACATTTCTCACAGAAAAATGATCGTAATGAGAGTGAGTAATCAGAATAAGATCTGCCTTTGGTGTGGTATCGTTTATCGTAAGATACGCCGGATCAATATATATCACCTTTTCATCCATAATCCGGATACAGGGACTACCAATAGGACTGGAACACTGTAACCACTCTATGTTTTTAAGGAGAACAGACACCTCTATAGGCTTTACCGGTTCTTCACAGCTAAAAAGCGAAAGCCCAAGCGCCGCTGTTAAAATAAATACTAGTTTTTTCATAATTTCCCTCCATTAAAACAATCATTTTGGAAAAATAAATATTTTCTTTGCTATTTTTTTAGCATAAGTTGCTAAAAAAGTCAAGCTCTTATTATCATCTTTAAAACAAAATGCGGCCGTTCTCCTATGCTTTTATAAAAAATTGACTTCTGCTCGGTAAGAACCTATAATTTGAATATCACTTAAGGGAACTTTCATGAAGATTTTAATTGCAGATGATGATTTAATTAGTCGAAAGCAATTGGACAAATTAACTCAAAGCCTAGGATTTGAAACATTGGTTGCCGAGGACGGAAAGCAGGCCTGGAATATCTGGAAAAATAAGAGACCGCGATTTGTTATAACGGATTGGGTTATGCCGGAGCTTAACGGTCTGGAACTCTGTAAAAAAATCCGTGTTTCCGAAGGCAGCCAATATACATATATCATCATGGTTACTTCAAAGGATCATGTGGAAGATATTGTTACAGGCATGGATGCCGGGGCTGACGACTTTATCAAAAAACCTTTTTTAAAAGAGGAGCTATCGGTAAGGATTAGAGCCGGTGAACGGATTTTACTTTTTGAAACAAGAGATATCGTGATATTTTCCATGGCCAAACTGGCTGAATCCCGCGATCCTGAGACAGGAAACCACCTTGAACGTATCCGCCATTATTCGAAAACACTGGCCCAAGCTATTTCTCACTTAAAGACCACTCCCATAGAAATTAACGATTCGTTTATTGATAATCTTTTTCTAACAAGCCCATTACATGATATCGGCAAGATTGGTATACCCGATTATATCCTGCTTAAACCGGGCCGACTTGATGATGAAGAATTCAGGATCATGAAGACTCACAGTACCATCGGTTTCAACACACTGAATGCTGCATTAAAAAAGTATCCCAAAGCCGATTATTTAAAGATGAGCGCTGAAATCGCACTCTCCCACCATGAAAAACATGACGGCACGGGATATCCCAATCAATTAAAGGGTAATGAGATTCCATTATCAGCGCAAATCGTTTCACTGGCCGATGTGTATGATGCCTTAGTTAATAAAAGAGTATATAAAGAAGCATATCCTCATGACGTGGCCAAATCAATTATTGTTGATGAAAAGGACACGCATTTTAATCCGTTTATAGTAGATGCTTTTCTGGTGTGTGAAAAAATCTTTGCCGAGATTTTTTATCGCTTTAAAAGCGAAGATGTGGAATATTATTGAGATTGAATCATCAAATTTTTTCTAAAAAGCAAGGCCCTGAAAGCTCCCGGTCATTTTCGTTCTAGCTTACAACCATCCTTGTTTTATAGAAGAAATTGCTTCTTTTTACATCCCAAAACATTAGAAGCCAGCTGTTACATGACAGCCCGCGTAATAAAACGAGAAAAATGAGTAATCAAATTCGGCATGTAACGCAGAGACTTGCGTAATAAGCAACAATCTGTTTTTAAAGGGAGATTCTACAGCGAAAGTAGCAATTATTTTTGAGGAGTTTCCGAAAACGGATATACGAGATATTTTTTTTCGCCTGCTTCCACGAACCACATACACACTATACTCATCCGATTTAATCTCACTGTATTCTATTGTTAAGGGCTGCATGTTTTCAGAAAAAGCATAAGGAAGCTCCACCAGCCTGCCGGGAGTTTTTTTAATGTTATGTTCTTGCATTGCTTTCGCCAGTTTTGAATATATTGTAGCTTTGTCATCTTCATAGTACATATCTGTATATGCATCAAGAACCTCATCCGTAACTGTATCAAGAATAAACCAGGTTGGAAAATCATAATAATCGTAAGAACCGGGTTGTATGATAGCAACCTTTCCGTCAGCAGACCAACCGGCGATGGCCACAAGATTTATGCTGTTTGGCTCACTCTCTTCCCGGTTGTCAAAAACGATCAGTGTGTCGTCTATGTCGATCGATTCCGCAGAAATAACCATAAGACTAAAACTGACAATAAACAAACCGTATAAAATCGTTAATAATTTTTTCACTACTTTCCCCTTTTCTGCTATTAAACATATATTATAATATGCAATATTACAATCATACTTTGGTATGAAAAAAGGCCCCCTTATGAGGAGGCCTTTAAACAAATCGGGTATGTTTTTGCGGCTACGCCCGCAGCAGTTCATCTTCAAACTGCCGTGTATATAAACTGTAGTAATGCCCTTTTAACGCCATCAAATCCGCATGAGCTCCCTGTTCCTTTATTTTACCGTCTTCAATCACCAAAATCCTGTCCGCGTTTCTGATTGTCGACAGCCTGTGCGCCACAATGATACTTGTTCTGTTCTTTAAGAGCTCCTGTAAACCCATCTGTATCAGGTGTTCGGTAAGGGTATCAATTGAACTCGTGGCCTCATCGAGGATAATCACATCCGGATTATTTAAGATAGCTCTGGCGATACTTACCAGCTGTCTTTGACCCACAGAGAGCATGCTGCCGCCTTCTCCTGCTTCCGAATCATACTTATCCGCCAGTCTTACAATAAAGTCGTGGGCATGGGCTTTTTTTGAAGCCGAAATAATCTCATGTTTATTTGCATCCGGTCTTCCGTAACGGATATTTTCCATTATACTCCCGGAAAACAGGTGTGGTGTTTGCAGCACAATACCGATCTTATCCTGCAGAGATCTCTGTGTTATCTTTCTGTAGTCAACTCCGTCAATTAATATTTTTCCTTTTTGTGGTTCATAAAACCTGGGAATAATATTGGTTATTGTGGTTTTACCTCCTCCCGTCGGACCTACAAGTGCGATCATTTCACCGGGTTTTACCGTAAGATTGATATTCTTTAATACCTTTACATCCCTGCGGTAGGCAAAGTGCACATGCTTAAACTCAATCTTTCCTTCTATACCTGATATTTTTTTAGCAGTTTTTTGATCCACAATTTCCGCGCGACTGTCCAAAAGGGTAAATACGCGTTCAGCACTGGCAAAGGAGCGCTGCATATTGGCATAGACCCGTGCCAAATCCTGAATGGGCCAGAGCATGAATATGATATAAGAGATAAAAGCCTTGATACCGCCAACGGTAATAAAGCCGGATTCAAACTGAAATCCTCCGGCCCACATCACAATACACACTCCCAGTGCCGTGGTTAATTGAACGGCAGGCAAGAACAAAGCCGATAAAAATCCGGCCTTAAACGAGGTTTTATACATAGAATCCGTTACACCTTCGAAGTTCTTAGCATTCTTTTCTTCAACTCCAAGCGATTTTATCACCTTTACACCGGAAATGGTTTCGCTGAAATTACTGGTTACCTGCGAATTAAGCGCCCTTACCTGTCTGTACTCTCTGATAATCAGGCCTTTGAACTTCAGTGCGCTTACAACCAGTATGGGGAGAATAATGAGCACAAGCAGAGCCAGCTGCCAGTTTATGATGAACATAAAAACCATGGCGGCCGTAACATTCATGGTGCCCCATATTCCGTCCAGAAACATCCAGGTTAAAAGCTCGGTAATCCTCGAAGCATCGGAAGTCATGCGCGAAAACAGCCAGCCGCTTGAAGTTCTGTCGAAATAGGAAAAAGACAGCGTCATAATATGATCAAACATTTTCTGTCTTAAACTCTGAAGAGATCTTTCTCCCAATAGTCCTGCAAAAAATATAAAACCGAACACGAAAACCGCATTGGCGCAGATAACACAGAAGTAGAGTGTCATGTAATAAAAAACCGCATCCAGATCCCGGTTGGCAATACCGATGTCGATCACATTTTTCAGTAAATATGTCTCGGATGCTTGAGATATGGAAAAAAGTCCGATACATACCAGAAACCCAACCAGTAACGGCCAGTTTTTGCCTGATAATTTGATAATTCTTAAAAAAAGTGTCCTGGCTTTAAAATGTTTCAGTTTCTCTTCTTTATATTCTCGTTTTTTCATGTTCTTTCTCCTTAGCAAAATCTGATTGAATTTGAAAGATCTTTTTATAAATACCCGGCCGAGTGATAAGCTCGTCATGCCTGCCCGTTTCTACTATCTTTCCTTTATCCATCACAATAATCTTATCCGCCTTCATCAGGGTTTCTATACGGTGTGCAATAATAAAGGATGTTCTATCCCTCATAAGCTGATCCAACGCTTCCTGTATCTTTCTTTCGGTTTTGGCATCTATTGCCGAGGTGGAGTCGTCAAGAATAAGTATTTTTGGATCTTTTAAGATCGTTCTTGCAATGGCAATACGCTGGCGCTGTCCTCCGGACAGACTTACCCCCTTTTCTCCGATTAATGTGTCGTAGCCTTCGGGAAAAGAGAGGATGGTCTTATGAATACATGCCATCTTGGCTGCTCTTTCCACTTCTTTTTGAGTTATCTCTCTCTTCACACCAAACAGCAGGTTCTCTTTTATAGTTGCCGTAAAAAGAAATGGCTCTTGTTCCACCATACCGATATTTTCACGTAAGTACTTCTTGGTTAATGAAGAAAGGGCATACTTGTCTATATATATCCGGCCCTTATCAAGATCATAGAAACGCGGCAGAAGATTAACCAATGATGTTTTTCCTGAACCCGTAAGACCTAATATAGCGATATTTTCACCGGCACGAATTTGTAAGTTTATGTCCTCAAGGATCGGAACTCCCTCATTATAAGAAAAAGATACATCCTTAAACGTGATATTACCTTTTAACTTGTGTTTAAGCTCGAACCCCAATTCCATATCTTCTCCCTCCACATCCAATATCTCTTTAATCCTAAAAAACGATACCGAACTCTTGGAAAGCTCAATAATCATTCTGCCCAACTCCTGCAGCGGCCAGATAATGGAAGCCACCATGGCCGTGAACGCGATATATGTACCATAAGAAATATCTCCGCTAAGCGTTAGGTAAGCCCCTATGGTGGCTATGGCAATAAACTGTGTTCCGCACAGCAAGATAGACAGAGGCCAAAATGATGCGTGAAGGATTACAAGCACTTTACCGCGCCGGCACTGTTCGGCATTGATTTTATCGAAGTGCTTGGCTTCCCATTCTTGTCTGGCAAAGGCCTTTACCACCCGAATACCGGATAGTGTTTCCTGAATTGAAGCTGAGAGTGTCCCTTCCTGATTCTGATAGGCTTCGAAGCCGCTTACGATTTTCCTAAAAAAGAGGAGCGATAACAGGATAATAAATGGAACAGCCACGATAGATCCAAGTGCCAGCTGCCAGTGCAAAAATAAAATAGCCACAAAGTTTATTGTGAAAAGAAAAACAATCCGAATTACTCCCGGAATCTGTTCATAGTAAAACTTTCTTACACTATCAACATCGGATGTTGCCCGCTGGATCAGTTCACCTGTCTGCATCCTGTCATGGTAGCTGAAAGGAAGCAGTTGAAAATGCATAAATAAATCATTCCTAAATTTAAAGGCCACTTTTTCTGCGCTTTTGGCACAGCATTTTCCGGAAATAAATGCACTTAAACCCCTTAACAGGGCGGTAGCCAAAAACAGCAATGCAAATCCGATAATTGTAATTCCGCTTACCTGTTCAGCTATAAGTACGTCAACAGCATCTCTGATTATAAAATTACCGGCTGTTGATAATCCCACGGCAATACCCAAAGCCACTAGAGCGAGAATAAATGTTTTTTTGTACACACCCAATACCCTGTAAAGCGTTTTTAATACCAGCAAGGTACTCTCTCTCTTGTCCCTGCCCCCATCATGCTTCCTCATAAGTACTCCTCTTGTCTTTTACTAAAGCCTGTTTAAAAGCTTTAATGCATGCATCCAATGCATAAAAAAGCCGCCCTTTTGTAGGCGGCCCTTTTTTAGCAATACCATTTGCTTATTAAGAAAAAAAAGCCGCAAACCCTGACGAGGTCTGCGGCCGGAATAGCAACTCTATAAAAATCTATCGCCTATGTTCCTCCGCAGACACACCTCTCCCGTCAATTACGAGAGTAAATGCAATACGTGCTGCTTTATGGAACATTAACATTAACAATTCTCCTAAATTTTAAGTTGAAATATTTTTAATGCAGAATTAGAATAATGTCAAGGGTAAAAATAAAAAATATTGAATTTACATCTTGTATGAAATAAAATATCCTTAAAGGATATTGAGAGGTGTTCAGATGAAGAAAATAATACTGTGCTTTATTTTGTCTTTCATTTTACTATCTTTTATATCTGCGGAAATGATAGACGGAACTGCAGATATATACGGTACAGCAAACGGAAAGAGAATCGGGACTCTCTATGACGGAACAAAAATAAAACTAATTGCAAAGCAGGGCTCATGGTATAAAATTGCGGTGAGTTTTAGAAATCATAAAAATATTTATCAGGAGTTAAAAAAGGGAACTAGCGGGACTGTTTTTTTGTATGACAAGCTTTTAGGAAGAACAGGTTATATCGAGAAAGACGTTACATTACAAGCTGCGCTCGCCGACAACAAAGTGACAATAGAAGTGTTCGCCAAAAATAGCAGCTTAAAAGATACTGTCAAATATTACTTGGAAGGGAAGCGGGTGCTCACCTCACCGCGCTCCGTTTATTTTTCTTTTTCCGAAGCGGTTTCGGAAACAGAGATAAAAAAAATTATCAACAACGTTAAAAATATCGATCCCATTGACTATGATCAGGATGTGCTCTTTATTGAAGTAGGATATACAAACAATTCGGCCACAACCGTGTTATGTTACAGCTTAATCGGTGGTGAGTTCGGAATTAAAGAAAGATATCATTGTAATGAAAGCGGAATGCCTGAAAAATACATTACGGGCTACGATCCTGTCGAGACACATGTTTTTAAGTACTATAGTAATAATGCCTATAAGGAATTTTACTGGTCGAAAAGCCCTCAGACCTCGATATATAGCGAAAGTGGATACATAAAATTCGTACTTTATACCAATAACTACGAATATGAATTACATATAACTCTGTCGGTTGCTGAAAACGAGTTCTATGATCCAGTTTTTTACGTGCTTGCGGATAACGCAACCATATACAAAATAGACCGAATTTCCGGACAGACAGTGCAAAAAGAAGAGTTTGATTTCTACACGCGAACAGAAGACACATTATGGAACATTGAAATCAACAAGATGTTTAAAGAGGAAATTTTAAAAATACAAAGCGGAACTAATTTTAAACAAGAGTTTAATCAAATAACAGAAGAGTTGTTGATTTATTATAAATAATGAAGCATTATCTGTTGTGTTATAAGGATGGGCTTTAATGAACAGAACTATACATTTTATCCTTTTTTTACTTTTTACATTTTCATTCTTAAATATAAATTCGAATGAGCAGGAATTTTCCAGCTACCATGTTTATGTGGACAGACTCGCGGGCGCGGAAGAATTAATTGAAGATTTAAGAAATCAAGATCTGATAGCCCTCTTATACGAACCGGAATTTCCGGGTATGGATTCTGCTGTTCCCACAGCGGAAAAGAGCCAATCAATATGGCTCGGTTGTTATATTCCTTTTAATATAGCAATGATTACAATCAAAACAAATTATAAGCACTTCCCCACGATCTTTTAAGGATATTAATGATTTGCACAGATTTATTAAATCACATTATTCTGTTAATTATCAAGAATCTAAATGACGAATCTCCAGTAATCATCTATTTCCGTCTTCAACTGCCGCTTTTTTTTATCATCACACCAAGCTGAATCTACAGCATTATACAATAGCTGCTTTATATCGCTTAGAGTAAATCCCAACTCGTCGATTAAACACATATATTCCTGTTCCAGGCTGTTGTTAAACATTTTGGGATCGTCCGTATTGATGCAGATATTAAGCCCGCCTTCAAAATAGGATTTAACCGGGTGTTCCGCAATTGAGTTTACCACTCCTGTTCGAACATTGGAAAGCGGACAGATCTCAATCGGTACCTGCGCATCTTTCAAATATGCAATGAGAGCCGGATCTTCACAACTCCTTGTGCCGTGGCCGATTCTATCGGTTTTCAACTGCTTCAGCGCTCCCCACACACTGTCAGCACCGGCCGCTTCTCCGGCATGAGCCGTGGTGCGAAAACCGTACGAGCGTGCTTTTTCATACACCTCTTTAAAGGGCTCCGGCGGATACAGCTGTTCGGAACCGCCGATACCTATGCCTATTATACCGTAATCTTTCAGCTCTTTTATTTTTTCCAGCTGCTCCATGCCTTTATCCGGACCAGAATCCCTGCACAGGTCATAAATAAGTTTCAATTCAATCTCATGAGCTGTGCTCTTAATACCCTTTGCCACGGATTCAACGATTCGCTGCAGGTCCAGTCCCTTTTCGGTATGGTCCCCGGGGGTGAAAAACAGCTCCGCATATCTTATATTTTGACCCAGCAAATCCTGGGCCACACCGTGAGCAATAAACTCAAAATCCTCATATTCTTTAAAGAATTGATTTTTCCAAATCCAGGTATCTATAAAGTGGGGAAAATCTTTAAACACAAACCTCTTGTTTAAGTTTTCGATATTATTACCCAACTCCTTATGGCCGCCGTACTTTTTAATCAAAGCCCACAATGTCTCCAAAGGAATGGCTCCTTCCAAGTGTAGGTGAAGCTCAATTTTGGGAAGCGCTCTCAAAATGGTTTTATATTTTTCTTTTTCCATGCCTTTTTATGACACAAGAACATATAAGGTTCAAGATGTTTAATAGGGGAAATTTTAATTCTCCTGCTTGCCGTAGGAATCATGAATTCATTAATCTTCCTCAATTTCGGGACAGATACCAACATAGCACTCCACAGTCCTGTTGAAGGCAGCGCCAACCCCCTTTGCTTCAGAGCTATGGGCTATGCCTGGGATAAAGAGTCCATAGCCCGGGACGGAGATATTAAAATAACCATTCAATTAAAACGCATAAGCGACGGGTACAGTCTTTCTTTTCCCGCAGCCCGCTCTGCCGTAAAAAGCGGTGAGCAGGTTCTTTTTCATTTGGCAGCCTTCTCCTCCCAGCTGAGCCTGCCGTCGGCAGAAGGAGCCGGCAGTTGGCTGATTTCCGCCCGTATGACTACAGCTTCCGGCCATATAATTGAAACAGCACCACGGAAAATTATAATCGATCCACACGCTCTGTCCCGGGAGTTTCACTTTTTTTCTTTTGAGCACATAACGGCACTTTATTTATTGCTGGCAGGTTGTATTATTATTGTACTGATGTTTATAAAAACCCGCAACAGACACTTGGTATTCCCGGCATCACTCCTTCTCATAGGCATCCTTTGGATAAACGAATTCATCTATCGTATATACTGGGTGGGATTAGGTTCCTGGGCTCCAACCAATGCCCTGATGCTCCAGATGTGCGGGCTTGCCCTTCTTATGATTCCCTTTGCCCTCTTTACCTGGCAGCCGAAATTACGCCGTTATTAACCGAGATTATTTTTTTCTGGGGTCTGGGGGGGGGGTTCTGTTCAAGCCTTGCTTACGCCTGATATCGGTCCACACGAATTTCCCGAATTTAAATTCTTTGCCTTTTTTATCTCGCACGGATTTATTATTATAACCGCCCTGTTTCTTATCAGCGCTCATAATATTCGAATGCGTCTTTCCTTATTAACCATTTACTCTCATACCTTCCCCCTTTTGAGCCCGCCAATTACTTTGTGGTTGGGTATCCGCCCCCCGACGGCTCGGTTGTGGATTTTTTTGTGGAGGTTTTCGGACCTTCACCGTGATATTTCATCGGATTGGAAATCATGGGACTTGTTGTGTTCGCATTTCTGTGTGTTCCTTTTATGTTCATGAAAAAACAGACTGAAATGATAAAAAAGGCAGATTTTAAAAATATTAATTAAAAGAGGAAATTGCAAAACTCAAAATATATTAAGTTAGTAAAATACTTATTCTTTATACCATAATAATTTAGCAATTTCCATTTTAGGAGCTTCTTGCAAAAATGTTATTTTTGCAAGAAGCTCAAAAGATCTTGATTTTATCTTTATCCACTTCCCGCTTGAGCCATTCCGCCGCATCCAACAAAACTTTTTGCTGCCGGCTGTTGAGTCTTGCGGAACGCCTTTTAAGATCATCGAAATATACAAACAGCAATCTTTTATGAAGTGGAATATTGAGAGAATAATAGTAAAACAGCTGTTTAATAGAAGCAATAAAAATATTATGCGTATAATAAATACTCGCTGTCCGGTGCCAATCGTGAAAGGTTTTAAAAAACACCTTGTAATACGATTGAAGCAGATTATGAACTGCAGGGCTGTATATTTCGGAAGCCCGAATGAGCTTTAACAAAACGCTTTCCGCATCGCTGCCGTAAAACTTTATTGCATATACATATAAAAATTGTAATACGGTCTTGCGGGGGTTTTTTATTTTAGAAGGCTCGTGATCTAAGCGTGTATTCTCCCGGTATTTATCCCGTCCGAGAATTTCAAGTGCTTCCTCATATTCTTTATGCAGTTTTAAAAATACCGCATCCGTGCCTTTTGTGAGATCCGGGTGGGTTTTTTTACTTAAAACATGATAAAGCTGCTTTAAGCGGGTTATTGTAAGGTTATTCTCTACTTGTAAAATAGAAATTAACTTGTTCATACTATTTGAATGTATATAACCTGTCCATTTCTTCACTAAGTTGTTTATAATTTCTAAAATGAATTGTGTTTAGATCCAGTCGTTGAGCGCCATCTATATTTATCAGCGAGTCATCAATAAATACACAGCTTTGAGGCTTCAAATCCAATAATTGCAAGCAGCGGGTAAAAATGAATCTATCCGGTTTACTGCTTCCAAGCTCGCAAGAAAAAACCAGATGATCAAACAATTCCAGCCAGCGAAAATGTTCCTTCATATACTCCAGGGTCTCAACAGTCATGTTCGAGATAATTGCCTTTTTTATAGGGTTTCTATCTAATTTGATAATAAATTGCAGCATGTCTTTATTGATAATAGTCCAACTTACAACGTCCATCCTGATAAGATTCTCGATTGTGTCACATGAATATTTTTTGCTGTTGTAATTAAGAATCTTTTGCCAGTATTTAAAGGCAGATAATTTATTTAAATCATAATCGTTTCTGTACTTCTTATAATTTATTTCAAACGTATCGGCGGGCAGCTGTGCTATGCGGCACATTTCCTCAACCTTATAAGGATTCTGGCCCATGCTTATGACACCACCGTAATCAAAAATTACGGCTTTAATTTCCTTTTTTACTTTCATAACTCTACATGATATTCCAATATAATTATATCCCGTTACAGTAACTTGTTCCAGCATGTAAACACTTTGTAATAATAAAAGTGTTACTACATTATTTCCATTATTCTTGCATCTCTTAATTTCGGATATTTTTTAACAGTACTTTTATCGGGAAAGGGCTCCGCCATTTCTTCAATTGTAAATCCTGTTCGTACCAATATATTAATCCATTCACTAATGAGCTTATTAAATCTGGGTATTTTAAATTTATTATATTTAGTTTTAGATTCAGGCGGTACGGCACTAAACATCCACTCATCAATCTCTCCCTGCGGATTACTGAAATAATCTTTAATGAGATACCCTTTTGGCTCACCGTTTTCATACACCCATTCACTCGCTATTCTGTCATAAAAGGGATGTATTATGGAAAATTGAAAAAAGCCGTTTGCTTTTAGCACCCTGTAAATTTCCCGTAAAGCCTTTTCCTGATCAGAAAAATCCATAAAAACTTGAGTGGAAACACAAAAATCAAAATAATCCGTTTTAAACGGTATGTCACAAGCACTGGCGGTTATGAATTTCAAGTTTTTATTGCCTGCTTCACGTTCTTTTGCAAAACTAATAAAAGTTTCAGAAATATCGATACCGCTTATCACCGCCCCTCTTTCAGCAATCAGTTGTGTGTTATGACCTTCTCCGCAGCCCACATCCAAACCAATCAGGTTATTTATATCGGGCAGCATTTTTAAAAAAGCCGGTGTGGCAATATAATCACGGTAAAGATCATAGCCTTGGCGGGACTGTTAAGTCCATGTCCGGGCGTTATTATTCCAATACTCTTTGATATCTTTTTCTTTCATGTAATACTCACTATTAGAATATGCATTCTTGCGGTTTGCACTCCTTACTTCTCATTCTCTTTCAAAACCATCTGTGCGGGCAGTATTTTAGTATCGGTTCTTTTTAAGAGCATATCCAGGGTCCGCTTCAAGAAATCACTAGTTATCGGTTCCCAGCCCTCTCCGTCCAAACCGTGTGTACAATAAACATACCAGCCGTTTTTTTGTTGAAAAAATAATTCCAAAGTATTTTTTATTTGATTCTCCACATCCGGCCAGCTGTCGCCATAAATCATTTTAGTCTCTTTTGTGGGTAGCGGATTTATAACTTTAGTCTAACCTGTTCGGAACGCTCTTACCTTTTTTGATATCCACTCTTCAAGCTGCTTATTGGAACTGCTATAAGGAAAACAGAATATTGTATCTTTTGCACTAAAACCTTTTAAGTGTTCAGCGAAATAGTTTAAACAAGTGAGCTTCTTGCAAAAATAACATTTTTGCAAGAAGCTCCTAAAATGGAAATT
>CAZEPL010000069.1:0-21371 GCA_964514135.1 uncultured Spirochaetaceae bacterium
CCGTTTTTAAATTGCGGATATATTTTTATTGTAATACATAAATAATGAATTAACTATAAATAAAAGGCTCATTTAGGATGTAAAAGTTTATTCCACATTATTAAAATGGAGTTCATAGCAAAATGATTCTATCATAACCGGAATATATATCTGAAGTTTGAAAAGCTTGAGTAAATCTTTTTGTATGATAATGCACGCTGAGCTACGGCCAGCGTGCCCTTTTTTAAAATAGACGGGAGCTGTAAGGATAAGTATATTTTGATCGTTATAGAGCAGCAGATGGCATGCCTGAATACCTCCTTCTGTGTAGTATTCTATGATATAGCCATCTGGAAGTTTTTCACTTATCTTCTCTTTTAATTCTGAATCGTATGATATGGTGATGATACACAGGTTATTCTCATGTTTTATATCAATAGCAAAAACTTTACTAAATCCAGCAGGTGGATTCATCACGTCAACTGTTACTTTAATAAGCGATGCGTGGCAGGTTAAAGTTGCAAAAACTAACAATGTTATAAAGAATAGAATTGCTTTTCTTTTCATATATTATTACCCGTTTTAATAACAGTATATCACTAGATAATGTAATTAAGATATTTTTTTTCTTAAGCTCACCAGAAATTCAAATGGATTTTGTCCTCCGCTTTTACGGGATGTTGTTTGGTCTGTTTCGCGTCATCACTCGGATATCCCAGTGCCAGATAGCAGGCGATTTCATAATCCGCAGGACTCTTACAGATTTCTTTGATGTGTTTGATTTCCGCACTAAAGGGGATTCTGGTAATACCGTATATGCCTTCAGCTGCTGCCGCAATCAGCATATTTTCGATACAGCACCAGATTGAAGCAAACGCATTCAAATCGGAAAGGCTTTTGGGCTTTAAAAGCGGCCCAGGTTGCCGGAAGAATGGCAGGATCAAACATCCTGCCGTAAGCAGCATTGTATACTGCTTGGGCACTCCGTCAAGATAGGCCGCGCGCTGGATGGGATCCGTACTGTTCCAGCTGTCGAGCCAGGCTTCAACTCCCTTTTTTGTATACTTCTTTTGTATTTTATTGATAACGTTTAGACGAGTCGCTCGATTCTGAACTACAACAAATTCCCATTCCCGCAGATGATTGTTTGAAGGTGCGCGCAACCCTGCATTAATTATTTTTTTTATGGTTTTTCTGTCGATGACTTGCTCTTTAAAATCCCTGATGGATTTTCTTGAAGCTATGGCGGTATATGCATCCATAATTATTCCTCCCTGTCTTTAAGTTGTAGTAAAAAGTCATATAATTGTTTACACATATTAAAACCCTCCTTAATTTCAGATACCAGTTTTGATGAAAAAAGAAGATTGTCCAATTCGCGCTTATGCATTAGATAGAAAGACTTTTTATTATAGTATGTATCGATTCGATCATCGCCTTTATGTGGAAAAGGCCTTTTATAGTTTTCACCTTCAACGCTAAAATAATCGGTAAGCGGCTCGATACATGTTAAAAACGATTTTGGGAATCTATCTACGTGTTCACGAAATAGTTTCATGGTTTGGGTTGTAGCCTGATAATACCCCATACCGAAACGGTAGCTATCTGACATTAACTCGAAGAAAAAGCATGGAGTATCTTTCCAGTTTTCAAGACGCCGTTTAAAGGTTATCCACATATTACTGCGGAATGGAGATTTATCTTTAGAAAAGCGGGTATCCCGGTAAATACGTGAAATTGTCTTATCGACACTGGGTGCAACTTCAAAACATGGATCAATAGCAAGCATGACCTCGGATAAAGATGTTACCAGCTTCTGCATTGGGATCAATAGAAATCTTTGGTAGTCATACCTGTGTTCCTCGAACCAGCTTTTATAGTTATTTATGCTCAAGCCTATAAGGAAGTGGATGGTTTGTTTGTAAAATCCATTAAAACCAGGCTTTTTATCAATCATTTATTACTCTTGTTTTATCTTATAAGCATACACCATGTCTAAAAACCCGATTATCAGCATATCGTATTACTGGTATCGTACGGCACTCTTGTGGCTTTGCTATTAACAAGATCTAAAATATCACGATGCGGTTTTTTATCAGTGTATTTCCAGAAGGTAATAAGCACCGGTACAACCTCTACCACAAAACTTGTCTTCATAGCGGAGTAACAGGTAAATGAACCGTAATGATCCTTTTTGTATTTCGCTATAAAATCATTTTCACTCAATGACTGATTTTTAAAAACCGCTTTGCCCTCAATCTGCATGTTTGCCTCACACAAGGCCACGATTGGGTTTTCTTTCATCTGCCGGTACTTAAGAGAATCGGTGCCGGTCTGGAAATATATTTTTAAACCATCACTCACGCAGCTCATGGCTCTGGCCGTTACTCTGTTCCCGGCAGATGTGGCGAGAATCATTATTTTATTTTTTCCAATTGCCTTAATTGCTTCTTGCTTTAGTTCTTCGAAATTAATTTCCATATCTCTTCTCCGTGTAATTTTTTATTGTTGAATGTATTTTTATACCCACCAAAAACCGCTTTTTTTAATACGTTCTTGAAACTCTTTGATTTTACCCGCAACTGCTTTTTCTTTGGAAGGTATTCCCTCCCATTTGGTATAATACCAGTCCAGATAGTGCCGAAAACCTTCTTTGTCCCAAAAATCCAAAAGACCGATGTGTTTTTGAGGATCATCATATTCAGCGATGATTTGATCCAATATAGTGTTATCCGGCATCTTATATTTTCCTCGATGGACAATGAACTCCGAACTTAACCGGCCCTTTTGACATGCCGGCTCTTTGTCAGCATACCCTAGTACAACTGTAATGAGCGGAAAACAGGAAGTGTCCGGCAGGTTTAAGATTTTATAAACCTTATCAAAACTGTTTCTGTGCAGACCGTTGGTAATCAGGGAATCGATTCCCAGAGATTTGGCGGCAATTACCCGCGGTTTGGGAAGCCAAAACAGTATCAATTGTCCCGGTAATGAATCCGATAATATTGTTGCTGTCGAAATCATAGCCAAGATGCTTTGCGGTTTGTCCGATCCGATTGAAATCCACACAGTAAACAAGGGCCCGGCTGTCCTGATAACCGAACAGCTTCTGCATTTTTTTGTGGTCATCCAGAACAATAATGGAATAGCTTTGACGGGCGGAAGCATTGGCCGCTCTTATACTTGCTTCGAGGATTTGATTCAGATCCGCTTCACTTAATTCTTTTTCACTGAAATTCCCATGAATGCTTCTTAAAGAATTAATTGTTTTTAATGTGTCATTCATACTCTTTCTCCTCATTAATTAAATTATCCAGAATCCTCTCAAGATTTTTTTCAAAACAATCAATTTCCTGATTTGTAAATCCTTTGTAAAACAGCATATTCATTTTCTCAGATACAGCCAGATAGTGACTCTGGAATTTTTTATCTTTTTCCGTACGACTGATAATGATTTTTCTTCTGTCATCATGTGAGGGCACCCTTTTAATAAATCCGTTCTGTTCCAGTCTATCGAGCATACTGGTCAGTGTGGATTTTTCCAGCTGGGTCTTTTCCGATATTTCGCTGATAGGGATGTTGTCTTTTTCCCAGAGTACAAAGAGTATCCGGCCTTGCGCGGAGTTTATCTCTTCAATGTGATGTTTTTTCAACAGCTTATTGAAAACCCTTCCCCCTACCTGATGGATTTTACTCATTATAAATCCGCCTTTTCTTATCATTTCCATTTACTTTTCCTTTAAATTGATTGTAAAAGTATTGAGATTGCCGTAAGCTTTTACATAATCCGGTTTGAATCGGATTATCGTATAGTCCGGATCGTTAGGGCCCCCCGGATAATAGACATTCCAGTCTGCTTGCCATAGTTCTTTTTTCAGAGAAATATCATCTACGATTTCTGCTTTACCGGCAATCATTGTTCCCTGAAAAACATCGGGATCGCAATAATAGATTGAAATATGCGAATTATTATTAATCTGCCTTACTTTTTGCGATGCGGAATTAGTTGTGAGGTAGACCGGAAAATCTTCATCATGTTTTTCGAATACTTCACTTAGCTTCGGATATACGCCGCTGTTTCTCAGGTTCAGCATGGCCCGAATTTCCGGGAATCCGGATTGATTAATTGTCGATAAAAAACAGGCTTTAACCGTTTTCATCAGATTTAGACAATAATTCCTTTGTTCTATTAAATTCATATTAAGTTCCTTATAATATAGTCTTATATAAAATAATACTATATAAAACTAATAATGTCAACAGTCATTTTCTGTAAGAAAAAAGAGGATGTTTATAAAAGTGATTGTTTATTTTTTAAGAGCGATCAATTTAAAAAAACGCCTTTTACCGATTTTTAAGATCTTGTCGCTGTTCTGGCTTATATTGATAATTGCTTTGATATCCAAAATCTTTTGTTTACCGATTGACACGCCGCCCTGCTCAATGAGCCTTCTGGCTTCACTTGTTGACTCTACAAGCTTATAATTACGCAGTAAGTACAGCACAGGAATACTTTGTTCTTTAATGAAAATATCTTGACTAGCGGATGGCGCTTGCTTCTGTGAAAATACCCGTACAAACTCCCGGCAGGCCTGTTCAGCTGTTTCAGTATCATGATAGAGCGAGACGATTTTCCGGGCCAGCATGAGTTTTATAGCGCGTGGATTTTTTCTTTGCTCTGTAAGGTCTTTTTTTATGTTCATAATTTCTTTTTCGGGGAGATCGGCGGCATAGCTTAAGAAGTGGATGATCAGATCGTCTGATATGGACATAATTCTTCCGACTTTATCTTCTGCTGTTGAGAATACCGGAATATCGTTGCCCAGAGACTTACTCATCTTTTGCCCGTCAGTACCTAAGAGCAGCGGCAGAAGCAGTACAATCTGCGGCTCCAATCCCAGTTGAGTCATCAGATCCCGGCCGCAGAGGATATTGAATTTCTGATCGCTTCCTCCAACTTCAACATCCGTATTTGTTTTTATGGAGTCAAAGGCTTGAAACATAGGATAAAATAGTTCGTGAATACCAAGACGCGCGCCCTTTTCCATCCTTCCACGGAAGCTGTCGTGAGCCATAAGGCCCGCCAGCGAGAAACGAGCCGCCAATTTCATAAAATCATCCAAATACATATCTTTAAACCATTCTGAATTAAAATGTACCTCAGTATGCTTTTTATTAAGTATTGAAAAAATCTGCTCGGCATAGGTATGAGCATTTTTTCGAACTTGCTTAAATGAAAGATGTGGGCGTTCCTTATTTTTTCCGGTAGGATCGCCGATTTGTGCGGTAAAATCTCCGATAATAAATACTGCCGTATGTCCCAGGTCTTGGAGCCGTCGGATCTTACGAAAAGGCACCATATGTCCGATATGAATCTTTGCTGAAGTGGGATCAATACCGATTTTAATACGCAGCGGCGTGTTGTGTTGAATTGAGTGCTGTATTTTAACACGGAGCTCAGGCATAGGGATAACTCCCACTGTTTTTTCTGTAAATACGGCGAGCTGTCTTTCAATTTCCTTGTGCATATTCTCCTCCTCATAAATTGTTAAAAAAAAAGGGTGACCACTCCCGGAGCGGTCACCCTTGTAATATACTTACTCTACACCTATTACAGCGGCGGCCTCAACCTCCCCAACCTTAAGTCGATGTAATAATAGTAATAGTTTGTTATCATCCGCATATTAACTTTATTATTACTTTTTTCCCGTATCTGGTCAAGATTGTACTATTTTTCTTTTATTCCCTGCTTTAACGATTGTATTTTATAATATAAACTTAAAAATAATCGGATTTAAGATGCGGGTATTTACAAGATTTTTAAAAACCAAATCTTCTGTACAATTATTAAATATTGCTATCATCCTGGCTATAATCACTATTGGCTATAATGTTATTGAAGGAATCATTTCTATTTTTTTCGGCACCCAAGATGAGACATTAGCCCTGTTTGGATTTGGTGTGGATAGTTTCGTGGAGGTAATATCTGGAATAGGCATACTTTACATGGTTATTCGCATAAAAAGGAATGCACAGTCCGATCGAAATCGCTTTGAGAGAGTTGCCCTGCTGACTACGGGTGTCGGTTTTATGCTGCTATCCGGGGGATTAATTATGGGTTCGGTTCTCAATCTCATCTATGAGCACCAGCCATTAACAACAACAGCGGGGATAATTATTTCACTGATTTCACTTATAACCATGCTTTTCTTATATTTTGCCAAATTGGAAACAGGTAAAGCAATAGACTCAAAAGCCATAATAGCTGATGCTAAATGCACGCTCACCTGTTTTTATTTATCGGGCATACTATTATGCTCAAGCGCCCTGTATGCACTGTTTAAGATCGGATACTTCGATGTTATCGGAAGCCTTGGTATAGCGGTTTTTGCCTTTAAAGAGGGTTGGGAATCCATAAGCGCTTTTATACAAAAGAAATCCACATGTAACTGTGAGGATGAACTTACATGATTAATAGGAGTGAGATATGAGTGAATATTTTTCAGAGCAAGATAAACAGGAGAAATTGAAGAATATTATTAAGCGTCTCCATCAGGGAGAGAGCGTGCATGATGTAAAGAAAGATTTTCACAAACTTATTAAAAATGTAAGCCCGGAGGAGATTTCAAAAATGGAGCAGGCCCTGTTTGAGGAAGGTTTTTCTGTTGCAGAAATTCAGAAGCTGTGTGAAGTACATGTCGAAGTATTCAGGGATTCGCTCTCTAAACAAAAAACCGCGGCAGACTTCCGGGGCATCCCATACACTCATTTCTGTTGGAAAACAAAGAGATAAAACAGAGAATAAAACAGTTGAAGATACTTTTGCGTAAAATTAAAAAGCAAAAACAAGATGAACCCTTATATAAGCAATTTAAAAACAAATTCAAGGAAATAAAACCCATTGAACTTCATTACCAGAGAAAAGAAAATCAGCTGTTCCCCTACCTTGAGCAAAAGGGATTTACCGGACCCTCTAAAGTGATGTGGGGCAAGCATAATGAAATTAGAAAAAAAATAAAGCAGTGCCAAGAGCTGCTTTATCAAGAGGTAATCCCTGTGGTTATAAAAGAGTGCAGTTCTCTTTTCGCAGGCATTTTAAAAATGATTTTTATGGAGGAAAAAATCCTCTTTCCCACCGCTTTAAAAAAGCTTACAGAAAGAGACTGGGCCGAGATCCGTAAGGGAGAAAAGGGAATCGGTTATGCCTGGATAAAACCAGGTAATGTCTGGGATGCAGGAATTGTCATAAAAAAGGATATAAACAATACGCGCGCGACTGGAGGAGAAACTAGTTTAGCATCCCAGCGGGGATTGACCTTGAATGTAGGCACACTCACCCAAGAGCAGATAAATCTCATGCTGAAAGCACTACCCTTTGATGTCACCTGCGTGGATGAGGAAGATAAAGTTCTGTATTACACGGGAAGTGAGGAACGGGTCTTCCCCAGAAGCCCTGCAATTATCGGCCGTAAAGTGCAAAATTGTCATCCGCAAAAAAGCGTTCATGTGGTCGATCAAATCTTAAAAGCCTTTAAAGAAAAGAAACATAAGGTGGCTGAATTCTGGATAAGCATGAACGAGCGTTTTATTCATATCCGCTACTTTCCGTTGTATGATTTACTGGGAAAATATAAAGATGTAATTGAAGTGACCCAGGACATAACGGATATTAAAAAATTGAATGGACAGCGCCGCCTGTTGGATTGGTGAATTGTCCTCATGAGTTTCTATGATGTGCTGGCGGAAAACTACAGTGAAATATTCCCATTAGACGCAGATAGGGTCAGATTTATTACAACCTATGTAAAAAGGGGCAACTCATGCATTTTGGATGTGGGCTGCGCTACCGGAGATCTTGCGATTGAACTGGCAAAAAAGCAGTTTAATATTACTGCCATTGATCTAAATCACAAAATGATATCAATTGCAAAACAAAAGGCGGCTGAATTTAAGCTTGCAATCGATTTCCAGACAGAAGACATGTTGCATATTAAAAAGTTAGGAAGCGAACAGTTTTCGTTAATTCTCTGTTTTGGGAATACGCTATCGCATTTAAATTCATGTAATGAGGTTGAATCATTTTTTTTAAAGGCCTATTATTTATTGTCTAATGGTGACAGGTTGCTTTTTCAAATCCTCAACTATGATAAAATACTCGCAGAAAAAAAAGTAAATCTCCCGATTATTGAAATAGATGAAATTATTTTTACAAGAGAGTATAAAAAAATAGAGGAACATAGAATATGTTTTCAGACAATACTGCAGAAAAAAAATACGAAAAGGAAATATTCTGAATCTATAATGCTCATTCCCATAACGAAAAAGCAAATTGAAACTCTGGCATATAAAAGTGGTTTTTCAATAGTAGAACGGTTCTCGGATTATAATTTTTCCACGAGTGATTTGAATGAATACGCAACTATATATGTTATTACAAAGTAACCGGATATTGTAATAACGATAATATTTTTATAGATAATAGGTAATCCAGCAATTGGGAATTGGAGAATAATATGTATGAAATAAAAACAATAAAATCAATGATAATAATGTACTGCAGGAACAATCATTATACCGTCAAGGATTTATGTGATTCATGTGAAGAACTCTTTAATTATGCAATCCGCAAAATTGGAAAATGTAAATATAAAATACGTAACTTGGTTTGTTCGGAATGCATGATTCATTGCTTTCAAAATGAAAAAAGAAACAAAATCAAAAAAGTGATGAAATATTCAGGACAAAAAATGATATTTAGACACCCGTTTTTGTCGTTGTTGTATATAAAAAATAAATTGATCAGTATAGTAATAAAACAAACACTCTTTAAGAATAAATAATTATACTGTAATATGCTGATATGAATTTACACTATCTTCAGCATGTTCCGTTTGAAGATTTAGGTTATATTGAGCAATGGGCTGCAGATAAAAAAATAGCAATCACATGCACAAAATATTTCGCAGAGTGGCAGGAACCGATTTTGGATGATATTGATTTCCTTGTTATTATGGGTGGGCCGATGGGTGTACATGATGAAAATAAGTATCCCTGGCTTGTGCTGCCCAGGCTTTTTTATACAACCAAAAGGTATTGGGCTTGCAGTTTCATCTGGAAACCACTTTTAATGGGATAGCGAAGCTTGTGAGAGCATGTAACGCTGATCTAACAAGCGGTAAATATGTTCAGTCGGAACAAGAAATATATATGCTATCATAAAAGTGTCTTCACACCTCAAACGGCATTATGCACGCTATTTTGGAGAAAATTAATAATGATTCGATAAAGCAGAACCGGTAATTGCGTATCAGAATATGTGTGTGTTCATTATCGTAATGAGTTACTGATTATGAGTATAATACTTCATTAATCAGCTCTTTCAATCCGGCTTCAAGACTTTCTTTATACTCCATAACACGAGATACATAGTTAAGCGTAATGAGCGGAGCACCCTTGTTGGAGATTCTGTTTTCACCCGCATTGTACATTGAAAGCGCTACAATCTCGTTTTGGCCTCTTTCCAGACAGTATTTCAAATACTTCAAGCCAAAAAGCGTGTTAGTTTCAACCGAGAAGAAGTCCTCTTCGCCTAATTCCGGAAAGGATTTGGAATTAAGCTGGAAAAGACCTCGATCGATTGATTCATCTTTATTGATATTTATCGCATATACATCAAATCCGCTTTCTCTATTGCATAAAGCAAACGCCAAAGCGGGAGAAATATTATACATATCGGCATATTTGAGAATAGTTCTTGTGACTAATTCCGATCGGGTTATTTTAGTATAATATGTTATGAGTATTTTTTGAGTAATCTCATTCCTATAGAGAGTTAAACTAAGATCTTCTTTTGCTATAGGGGTCAGGTATTTGCCTATTACCTTTTTAGAAGCCAGGTTTTTTTCCGGCTGCCCACTCTTCAAATTTAGGTTTTTTCCCTCAAATGGAACATACGATGAGGCAATAATTATTGATATAAGCAACAGTATTCCTATTTTTGGAATAACAACCTCCTTCAATCAATTATATCTGTTAATACTATACATAATTTAAGTTAAAATACACTCCGTAGAGGGCATTTTAGCAATTAATATAACTATTTTTTCTGCTATCGCCAACAAAAAAGTGAGAGCACTATAGTAATATGGTATAAGGATTATGGGGTTTGTTCCTGGATCAGTACTACGGCATAGGCTTCAATTGCTTGCTCCTGTCCTACGCTTCCTAAGCCCTCTTTAGTTTTACTCTTAATTGAAATTGAAGAAGATGTAAGATCCAAAGCATGCGCCAGATTTTCTTTAATATGAGGGATATGGGGGAGCAGCTTTGGTTTTTCAAGTAGTATTGTGCAATCAATATTGATAATATCACAGCCGTTTTGACCAAGGAGCTTTAAGGTTTCTGCCAGAAGAATACGACTGGAAATATCTTTATACAGGGGATCATCCGGAGGGAAATGAGTTCCGATATCACCCAGAACGGCAGCTCCCAGCAAGGCATCGATAAGTGCGTGAATAAGCACATCTCCGTCCGAGTGACCCATCTCTCCTTTTTCGGAAGGGATAACAACACCACCGAGATAAAGTTTGCGTCCGCTTACCAATTTATGAATATCATAGCCAAAGCCGATTCTCATTATTCTTCCATCTCAAATTTATAAGTGAGCTTCCTGTTCGCAGGGTCACCGGGTATAGTATAGACTTTTTTCTTAAGCAGGGTATACATCTCCGCGTCATCAAGATATATGATGTCAGTCTTCTGTGCCAGTCGATGTGCTTTTATAATTTCGGAGAATAAAAAACCCTGCGGAGTCTGAGCGCCTTTTACCCGGTTTTTATTCAGATGTTGTTCAATATATCCGTTTCCAGCTATTTTTTTTAGTGCATCAGAAATATTGATAACAGGAATACAGGCACCGTATTTTTTTGTGAAATCAGTTATTTTATTAATGAGGGCTATGCTAATCCATGGCCTGGCGCCATCATGGATCAGCACAATCTCCGGGGCAAGCGGCAGCAGGACTTGTAATGCCAGAAATACTGATTCTTGCCTGGTTGATCCGCCTTCAATGAGTGTTATCATGCTCACAGCAGCCGGCTCAATACAAGATTTCAGGAGCTTTGTTGTATATTCGATATCACCTTTAGGTACTGTAATTACTATATGCTTAAAACGCTCTGCGGATAAAAAACTGCTTGCGGCTTTACAAAAAACCGGTACTCCGTCAAGTAATAAGTACTGTTTTTTTTTATTCATCTTTATACGGGAGCTTAGTCCCGCAGCGGTTATTATTGCAGCTGCGGAAGTCAATCTAATTCCATTCTTTTAAAGATCAATGCTTCGACATCATGTTTCTCTCTATTCAGCGAGTAGGCGATTTCATCGATAAGTAATTTTAATGCGGTATCAAAAAGTTTGCGTTCTAGAATGGGCAGTTCTTTTATTTTACTGCGATTATAGAGTGAGCGCACTACTTTGGCAATATCCAAAACACTGCCCTTTTTTAATAGATCAAGATTCATTTGATAGCGCATTTTCCAATCCGCAGAAATCGGCTGGTAATCTTCAGCAACAACATTTAGTGCCTTTTGGGCTTGTCTTTTATCCACAATAGGTCTAATTCCTCTCTCATCGACTTTATCTACCGGAACCATTACGGTCATATCGGGAACATCCAAATAAATTATGTAGTAGAGGAGTTTTTTACCTTGGAATTTCTTTTCTTCGATAGTCATTACTTGTCCAACACCCTGCAGAGGATAGACTATCCTTTGCTCTAATTTATACTTTAATTTAACATTTTTCTTTTTAGTTTTTTTAGCTGGCTTGGTTTTCATACTACTTAATATACAGTAAATATTTTATGTAATCAACATACAATCAGCATAGCTGATTGTATGTTGGGGAGTACCGAGCACTCAAGTTTGTTGAGTGCTCGGTGCAGGGTGGAAGAAAAGCCACCACTTCCTGTGGTGGCTTTTCTATAGTCAAAACAATCTAAATACTATAGATTAAAAAACAATGAATAATAATATTTTCTCTAAGAAAAAATTAATTGTATTAGCATTACTTTCTATTATTCTTATTTTTTGCATATTATTGGTTGTCGTTTACTACCGCGAAATAGCAGAATTTTCCGATCTCACTGACATTGAAAAAAGTGCTGCCAAAATAAGGGATTGGGTTAACTCGTGGGGTATTCTTTCTCCTATAGTATTTATTTTTCTTCAAATATTCCAGGTGGTCATTTTTATTATTCCCGGTGAAGTACCGCAAATAGCAGGCGGATATTTATTTGGATTCTTTTTAGGCATCATACTCTCTACTATAGGTATTGCCATAGGTTCTGCGATAAATTTTTATCTGGCACGCTTTTTAGGGATAGATTTTATAAAGAGGCTTTTGCCCCATAAAAGTTTGGAAAAGATGCGTAAATTAATTTCGGGAACCAGGTCCGCATTAATATATTTCATTATATTTCTTATTCCGGGTATCCCCAAAGATGTAATTGCCTATGTAGCGGGACTTTCCAATATAAAATTTTGGGTATTTATTGTCATTTCAAGCGGTGGGAGATTATTGGGATTAATATTATCGGTGATTATCGGCGTAGCATTAGCTGAGAAGAATTGGATGGTAGCAATAGTAACTGCCTTTTGCGGTGTAATTTTAATAGTAATAGGAATCATTTATAGAGACAGATTATATAACTTGTTAAAACGAATTACCGAACAGCCTGAAAAACAATAATTTATGACAAGCGAGGAAATTGCATAAATCAAAATATATTAAGTTAGTAAAATACTTATTCTTTATTCCATAATAATTTAGCAATTTCCATTTAAGGAGCTTCTTACAAAAATAACATTTTTGCATGAAGCTCAAGCAGTTATTTTTTTACAATCCAGGGCGGAACTGAGGTATCCTTATATGCAATATATTTAAGGGGGTGTATGTCCAGAATATTCCCATACCAGCCGTCAATTATATCCAGGTCGATAATATTGTAAGATGCAATATGATTAATTGGTAATATGACGGCTTCTTGAAGCAGGATTTCTTCTGCCCGGGCCAGTTTTTGATATCGTTCCAGGCCTATACTTGCTAACGCTTCTTGGATTAAATTATCATATTCTTTATGATTAAAAAGTGCTTCGTTGAGATTGCTCTTGCTTGTCCACATCTGTAAAAAAGCCAGAGGATCCGCAAAATCGCCTATCCAGGTATAGGAACTGATGGTATAGTCATGAGAATTAAGTGCAGTAAAGAAATCATGGGATTCGATTTCTTTATATTCTATCTGCACTTCCAAATGTTCCCTCCATGTTTCAGTTACAATATCGGCAAACAGGGTATTGCCTTTGGAAACAAGAAAGCTTATAGGCGGGAGTCCTTTGCCTTTGGGGAAACCTGCTTGCTCCAATAAAGAAAGACCTTGCTCGATATCTTGGGCGCTTATTCCCTTTCTGCTCGGGTATTTAGGAATTTGGGGAATGAGCTTATCGGTAGGCAGGGGCGAATAATCTTTAGACCGCAGTTTATCCCAGGATATCATGAGTGAAAGCCCTTTGCGTACACGATAATCATCCCATGGCTTTTTATTGCATACAAAAAAGAAAAAGCTTGTGGCAAACATGGGGAATATTTCTATTTTGGCCTTGGATTCATTTTCCAACGCTTCAAAGTCACAGTCGCTAAGGCTTGTCCAGTGTATTTTGCCCTCATTAAAATCTAAGGCAACCTGTTTAGGATCGTCATAAAATAAAATTCTCACTCTATCTATAGTAACCTGTTCTTTATCCCAGTAATGGTCATTCTTTTTCAGAATGAATTCATTATCCTTTCTTTGATAAAGAAAGAAAGGACCGTTGCTGATGAGTGGGGCTTTTTTATCCCAGTCACTTTTATTAAGATAAGAGGGATGAACCGGAGAGAAACTTAAAATGCAGAGTAGTTTTAAAAAATGGCTGGTCGGTTTTTCAAGTTCTATTTCCAGTATTTTATCTCCGAGAACGCGGATGCCTACCGAATGAGGATCTTTGGAATTACCTTTGCGATAACTTTCAGCGCCTTTTATTACATCTAAATATACGGAATATTCGGCATGTTGTGCCGGATTGAGCAGCTCCAGCCAGGTAGCTTTAAAATCCTCGGCAAGGACCGGATCGCCATTACTAAAGTATGCATTTTCACGTAAATAAAAAGTATAGATGAGTTTGTCGTCGGACAGTGTCCAGCGTTCGGCCATAGCCGGAATCGGCTCAAGGGTAATCGGATGATATGTCATCAGCCCTTCACAGAGCGCGGTGAGGATCTGAATTTCTGTGCTCTTGTGTACATGAATCGGATTGAGCGTGATGTCTTGCACGCTGAGCGCAATAACAAAATCATTTTGTATACTCTCGTCCTGCTTGTCGGTATTTTGCTCTTCAGATGCAGCAGGATATATAAAAAGCGCTGCAAGCAGTAATAACACGGGTATGGATATTTTTAATCGCATATTCTAACCTCTACAATATTGAATCTACCCATTTTTGATTAAGCGGTCAATAAAATCTCGATTTACGCACTGTTTACATCTTATTGTAGCTTAAGCAGCTTAATAATTCAGCATATTACCCAATTTTTTTTGGGTTTTAGAACTTAATAATATTGAATAACGAAAGAAAAAACAGAGTTATTCCACCTATACCTGCAATCAGGGAAAGAATTAAAAGAACTGTCATGGAACCTTTAGCACTTCGTATCAATTCTTCTTCGCTTTTTACGCTGATTATGAATTTATCCCCTTTTTTAGAAGATTTTTGCATACAGATCTCTCCGCTTGAGTCGGCAGCTTCTCCCAGCACATATAAATCACGGTTTAAGGGGATAATTTCTTCTTCATAGCGGTAGCCGATTGTACGCCTCTGAGCTGTCTGTGTAATGCTCCCCAAATTAATCGTGAGACCTGCTATGTGTAAAGATGTACCACGTACTTCTCCCGGTTCAAAACGGGAATATGCCTTTTCCGTGACAAATGATGCTCCGTCCGGATTCACTTTAATTCTATCCGTAGCATCTTGAATATAAAATGGTGTGGAACGTGTATTATGTGCTACAGTATCCGAACCCCTTCTTGTTTGCTGTATCTTGTTGCCGTTGCTATCCGTATCCCAGTATGTTTCTTCATATTCACGGGTTACACTCATCGAATAATATACGCACCGAGCTTTAGCCAGTTCTGATGTAAGTGGATTATCACAGACTGCTTTTCCTTTAACCTCGGTTATTTGGTTGAATGATCCGGCCCCGATATCTGTGGCAACGGCGGATGAGATTTCTTTTAACTCATTTATGTTCGACGTCTCGGTACTTTTAATTTGAAAGAGTTTTTTACTCTGGAAAGAATATCCGACGAACAATGCTATGGCACCTGCGACAAGCCCGATTCCAATAAATGGCCCCATAATTTACTCCTTTCATAATTTAGCTTCTATAAAAAATGCTAAGTCTTAATGAACAAAATTTCAAGATGATTTTTAAAAAGTGCAGCGATTCTCATTTTGTACAATGTATGTTTAATAAAGCTCAGATATACATAATAAATTGCTAATATAATCGTACACAATGAGAATTGCTGTAGAAAGTGATTATTAAAAGACAGAGTAGGGGATTACTTCTTGGATTTTTAATTTGACTCTTAACTTCGAGACGTATCTGCCCGCTGAAATAAAGATTTGCGGAGCCTCTTCTATAAGTGCCTGCCCGATTATCTGCCGGGGTTTGTTGAAAAGTTGGGTCTTAAGAAGATTTCGTATTGCGTTTTTAATTGCCTGTTCATAAGAGGTTATTTTTTCCGAATAACTTTTAAAGAGATTGCCTTCTCCTCTGCCTGTGGTTGAAGGAATAGCATTGCTCAGCCACGCGCTGCGTCTCTTTATTTGGTACTCTTCCAGTTCGTATTGTACTTTGGTGAAAAGTTTCCTATTTCTATGTTCGGTATAAATAATTTTCAGGTTTTTATCGCCCCTTGGTATTTCGCTGATTGGAGTAAGCTGAAACTGTTCCTGAACGTTCCTGCTTTTATCAAACGGAACATAGGAAAAATCGAATCCATAAATCATACCGGAGATAATAAAGCGTGCCTCATTTAAAATATTTTCTGCAGCTTGTTTTTTTGAAAGGGGGTAATCGGTATCCTGTTCTCTCACAGGCGGTTCAAGCTCACACCACACATCTATGGTTAAAAGCTCAAATTGGATAGAAAAAATGTATGCCGATAAAAACAGTGAAATGCAAACTATAAAATTTTTTTTAAGAAACCCCATGTATGGTTAGATTATCGGTTCAGCAATTCTCATTTTGTACAGTTCTTTAAAGAGAAACCCAAAATTGCGGTTAGCGGATGTTTTTTCTGATTTCCTGTATAGGGTTTATGCCAAAGCGGACAAGAAAATATAAGAATCCTACTAAAAGGCCGGAGAGATGTCCCAGATGTGAAATGCCGCTGGCCGGATTTAATACCTGGGAAAAAAGTTCTATTGCCGTGAAAATAATAAGAAGCATGTAAGCTTTAACAGGAAGTATTCCCCAAATATAAACAGGCTGGTTGGGATGCCTGGTGGCAAATGCCAAGAGCAGTCCATAGATAGCACCCGATGCCCCTACAACCACAGCATTGCTCATTCCCAATAGGGGATACCCAAATGTAAGAATTATTCCTGCACCTATACCAATTGTAAAATAATAGAGTAAAAATTCACTGCTGCCGAACTCACGCTCCAGCTGTGTGCCGAACATAAAGAGAATCAGCATGTTTATTAAAATATGGAAAAAACCTCCGTGCATGAACATATAGGTTACAATCTGCCAGATATATCCATCTCTTAATACGGATTCCGGAATTAATGCAAAGTATTGATTAAGCACACTGGTCCCGGCGGCCATGTCGAATAATTGGCCAGTAGTGGTAACAGGCATTAATACCTTAAATATAAAGAAAACAACATTAACAATTATTATAATCAATGTAACATTATAGTATTTATATGAAAGCGGTCTTCTTAGCAAAGATAACATTTTCATAATAACAAAGTACGAACATATAAAAAATAAGTCAATAGAGGAAGGAATGAAATGAGGAACTTGACTATACTGGAAAAATTATTAATGATATGGTTTATTTAAACCGGTTATGAAACGTATATCTGATTTTTACACACAAAAAGCAAAGGCTCAAGGCTATCCCTCACGCTCTGTGTATAAATTACAGGAGATATTAAGGAAATACGGGCTGCTCAAAAAAGGCGCTCGAGTCCTCGATCTAGGGGCTGCACCCGGCGGTTTTAGTCAGTATTTATTGGAATGTTTAAAGGGGACAGGCTGGGTGTATGGAGTAGATATATGTTCAGATATTTCAGTGCCGGGGCGGTTTACTAATTTTACTTTCCTGCATGGAGACATTTTTTCCGCTTCCGTGTTGAACTCGATAAAAAACAAGAAACCGTTTGATCTTGTGGTGAGTGATGCAGCTCCGGCCACAACGGGAAACCGGGTTGTGGATACTCATAAATCCCTTGAAATTGCCAGACGCGTTTTTGAAATCGCCAAAACCGCATTAACTGCTCACGGCGCTCTGATTGTAAAACTCTTTCAGGGTGGTGAAGAACTATTATTCATGCGTGAAATGAAAACCTGCTTCAAGCAAGTAAAAGGATTTAAACCTAAAGCCTCCCGTAAAGAGTCGTTCGAAACCTACTATATTGGGGTCAATTTTTTTAAGCAAAGAGTGAACTCGAATGAATAAAGATTTATCTCAGAGTTTTTACAAAAACTTAATTTTATTTGCTGTCATAATTATTATTATTTGCTATTTTTAAGAGAGAGGAAGGTTTATAAAGTGGGTAAGCTGCGGGTGCTTTTTATCGGAGAGATAGTAGGTAAATGCGGTGTATTTTGTGTGAAAAAGCTTTTACCCAAAATTAAGAAAAAACACTCAATAGACTTGGTCGTGGCAAATGCCGATGGCGCTACCGGAGGATTTGGTATTGGTAAAAACCATGCGATTTATTTACATAAATTGGGAATTAATATAATAACAGCCGGAGAATGCATCTATTACAAAAGGGATATGGCTGAATATATATGCAATGCACCTTTCATATTGCGGGCAGCTAACTATCCTAAAGAAAACCCCGGAAGGGGATGGCTTATTTACGGAAAAGATGGCAGGAAGATTGCTGTTATATCACTCTTAGGATTAGCGGGTTTTAACCGGGTGCATTTATCGAATCCGTTTCAACTCGTAACACATCTGGTAGAAAGAATCCAAAAAGAGACAAATTGTATTATCATAGATTTTCATGCAGCTACAACCTCTGAAAAATATTCAATGTTTTACCACATGGGCGGGAAGGTTTCGGCAATAATCGGAACTCACTTTAAAGTAGCTACTGCGGATGAAGCTATTTTCAATGGCACTACTGCTGTTATCTGTGATGTGGGGAGAACCGGAAGTCTGAATTCGGTTGGAGGATTAGACCCTGAAGTAGAAGTAAGAAAATTCCTTACCCAGATTCCTGAGTATTCGAAAACCAAATGTGAAAGTTTAGAGCTCCAAGCTGTGATCGTAGAGATTGCTGATAATGGCGCTGCCACTTCCATTCAAAGAATAAATAAAGAGTGCAAGGAGTCTTTTAATGGAGACGCAGGGTAAAGTAACGGCTATTGATAATAAAATTATAACTATTGAAATTTTAGACCAAGAAATCTGCACAGAATGCGGCATAAAGTCAGACAGCCAATTTGCATTGGGCTGCAAATCATGCGGGCTGTTGACAAATAAGGATAAAAAATATTTAAAAGCAATTAATAAATTCGATCTGCCTTTAAAAAAAGGAGATGCAGTAAAGGTAATGCTTTCACCGGTTAAAGCAGTTAAAGCGGGCTTTTTTATATTTATTCTTCCGCTTTTATTATTTTTTCTATGCTATTTTCTGGCGGAACAGGTGTTATTTATAGACACAGAGTTGCTTAAGGTAGGTGCGGGTTTCGCGGGTTTAATTGCAGGGTATTTAGTAGTATTCTTCAGAAGCAGACTATTGAAGCATAAGGATTGGCCTCAGGTTATAAGTATAAGCGACATATAAAATAGCTTAAGATTTTAATTGAAATAGAAATGACTGGTTTCTAATGAGTTGATGATTTCGGGAATCTCTTTTAGGCAGGCAACTCTATGAATATAACCGTTCTCAATAGCAACTTTTGGCATACCGAAGACAACACTGGACTCAGCGTCTTGCGCAATTGTAAAACCACCTTCTTTGTAAATCGAGCCTATTTCTTCCGCTCCGTCTTTACCCATACCTGTCATAATTATAGCCATGCTGTGGTTTCTGTATTGTGCGGCTATTGAAGAAAAAAGTACACCTACGGAAGGTTTATGACCGTTAACGGGTTCCGAATCTTTCAGGCGAATAATCTTGGCCAGCGGTTTACTTTCAACTTCTATATGTGCGGTTCCCGGAGCAAGCAGGACCCTTCCCTTTTTTATAATATCGCCGTTTTGTGCCTCTTTTACCTCTAACGGGCAGATATTATTGAGGCTGTAGGCAAATTCCTTGGTAAAACCGGGCGGCATATGCTGTACTATGAGAACAGGTGCCGAAAGTGAATCCTTTAGCTTCGAACACACATCGCGCAACGCACTTGGTCCTCCCGTGGAAATCCCAATAGCAACCACTTCAATTCTGCCAGGCTGCCTCTTTGGTGCGGTCATTTTTTTATAAGCGTACTTAAGAGGGCTTTTATATTCTAAGTGCTCATGTTTTTTATACTGAAGAGCTGTACCCACCTCAGAGTAACTTTTTTTCCCGCTGTATGCTCTTACCAGCTGGATAAGCTGATCTGCAACCTGCCCTATATTATAATCGTTTTCAGAACTCGGCTTTAAGAGAAAATCAGAAGCGCCCAGAGCCAAAGCCTCTATTGTTTCATGAGCTCCGCGTCGTGCTATAGAGGAAAGAATTATAACTGGAGTTAAATCCTTTAAGGATCTCTTTTCGCGCAAGAAATCTATACCGTTCATATGGGGCATTTGGATGTCTAAAATAATAACATCCGGTTTTAGTGTTTTCATTTTATAGAGTGCAAACTCACCGTTCATAGCTGTTGCGGCTACGGTTATATCGGGAGTTTTTTCAAAAATAGTACGAATCATTTTTCTCATTATGGAGGAGTCATCAACAATAAGAGCAGAAATACGATCACTCAAAGCTTTTGCTCCTTTAAGGCCAACGACTTTTTATAGATGCACGACCAATCTGTTTTTACAAACTCAAAGGATGTTTTCATTCCGAATAATGATTCGGAGTGTCCCAGTATTAAGAAGGAATAACTACCCATTGCCTCCCAGAAACGGTTTATGAGTGCTTTTTGAGCGACTTCATCAAAATAGATAATAACGTTACGGCAAAAAAGAATATCGATATTTTTTAATCCGCTTTCAAATTTTAAATTATGATAATCGAATTTAATCATTGCCTTCAGATCTTCGCGTATTTTATAACCTTCGGGTTTTTTTTCAAAATATTTTTTTAGATAAGCAATAGGAACATCGCCTATTCTTGCCTCGTTATAAAAACCTTCACGTGCGGTTAAAAGGGAGGTCAGGCTAATATCAGAAGCAACAATTTCCGCTGAAAGGGAAAGCGGGAGGTGCTCTTTAAGCACCATGGCAATAGAATAGGGCTCTTCTCCGCTTGCACAACCCGCACTCCAAACTCTTATATGGTTAATTCCCTTCTCTCTTTTAAAAGAAATAATATTGGGAATGATATAGTGTTCGAGGGTTTGAAAATGTCCGGTATTACGAAAGAAGCGGGTAAGGTTTGTGGTAACGGAGTCAAGAAGTACTTTCATCTCATCGGGATCTTTAATAATAATTTCATAATAGCTGCGGATATCGTCGATCTTCATTGCTTTTAAACGTTCACGGAGTCTGTTCTCAAGTATTGATCTGTTATTTTTTGAAAAATGAATTCCGCTCTGATTATAAATAAGCGTGCTGAAGAGATTTACATAATAATCGTCCAAAGGTTCTAACATTGTTCTATTATAAGTACATACAATTAAGATAAAAATAGAGTGTTATCCAAATAAAGTGTAGTATGTCCTCATTACGGAGTCAATAGACAAAGGATAAAACTATATGTACAGATAAAAAGCTTATATTAAAGCATTAATAAAGTACTGAGGAAATTGCAAAGCTCAAAATATATTAAGTTAGTAAAATGCTTATTTTTTATACCATAATGATTTAGCAATTTCCATTTTAGGAGCTTCTTGCAAAAATGTTATTTTTGCAAGAAGCTCTACTAAAAAAATATATTTTTTATTAATTTATAAGTTTT
>CAZEPL010000070.1:0-20588 GCA_964514135.1 uncultured Spirochaetaceae bacterium
AGTTTGTAGTGTATAAAGGGGTAATGTCTAATTTATATTAATAGTCGCATATTGACTGAATGTTATTTATATATAATAATTTAATCAAATTAAGGATAATAAGAGGAAAAAATGTTAAAAAAAGATAAAATGAAATTTAAATACATTTTTGATGATGATTATAATCCAAAATATGCTAATGGGGCATATGGTGGATTAACTCCAAGAGGAGAGATTGTCGTTAATTTTTTCTTTGAACGAACCGCTTTACCAAAATCACAGACTCATGAGATCACAGAAAAAGGAATTCTAGGTGATGAGATTGATTCTGATCCCAAAGATTTGAAAAGAAGTATCATAAGATATGTTGATACGGGTATTATAGTAAACCCTGAAACAGCTAAAATAATAATTGATTGGCTGCAAAAAAAGGTAGAGACTCTAGAAAAGCTTAAAAAAGATAATATCATAACTAAGGACGAATAAAATGGAATTAGATAATAGTTGCGCTATTTCTAAAAAAAAGATTATTTTTGATAGACCAAATAATGCATATGCAAAAACAATTGGTGGTTTTTTTAATTATAATTTATCAAATGCACCAAATTTTAAGATTCCCCTTGAATATATTAAGTCTTATCTGGATTCTATAAATGCAACTACTAAAGAGATGGGAGAAGAATTGTCAAAATATTGTAAAATATTCTCATTAAATATATTAAAAACCAAAAAGTTATCTAGGCCACTCGATATTCTTGTTGAATATGATGAAGATTATTTTTTAGCAAGGGCTACGGATTTCCCAATTCATGCAGGTGGTTCAGATCCAATTGAAGCTGTAGAAAATATAAAACAAGAAATTGAAGATTTATATAATGAATTATTAGAGGATGATAATTTCTCTGCGGAATGGTTGAATTATAAATCTTTTCTAATGGAAATTGTTTCTGAATGAAAAACGCTTCTTATAATACCTATGAGGTTAAAAAAATATTAGAAAATAAACTTGGTCTGAGGTTTGAAGGAAAACCTGAATTAAAAGGTTGGTATAAATTAAAAAATAAAAAAGTAGCAAGAGTAACAGTTCCAAAGGGTAGAAAATTCATACCCCCAAAAACTTATAGCTCTATGGCTCGTCAATTATTACTAGATGTAAAACAATTTGACAAGTTACTTGATTGCTACATTAAAAAAAATGAATATGAAGATATTATTAGTCTAAAAGTAATAATATAAAGATTATTTAAGCCATTCCGATATATCAAAAAGCTATTTATATTTCGGTGCTGAATGATGATATAAAATATAAGATCGTGTTGTGTTGTAGTTACTAATATTCAGGCAATTCACCTAAATTATCATCTCCAATATCATTCGGAACCGTTTTTATATAATCTTTATTATTTATTGGATGAAGAATTACTTTTGCTGTATTACCTTCCACTGTAAGAGTGTAAAATTCAATATCCGGATTGTTCTTTAAATAGTCAATTATAGTCTCTCTGTCAATATAATCTTCTTTATAGTTATTTATATTTTCTCTATACTTACACTTAACAATACGATTTCCATTACGGTTTTCATAATGAACTTTTGTTATAAATAGTTTCTTCATTTTTTATCTCCTTTTTTAATTATTTTTTATTATAAGGTTATTATTATTTAAAAGCAATAACTAATTCCCGGTAGTTATATAGTTATATAGTTATGTGATTGTACTTATTTTACTCGATCTTATAGACATACTTGAAAAAATGCACTCGATAATGAGCAGTTTAAAAAGGAATTAGAGGATTTAAAAAAGGGCGACACAAAGGCCACCCGTGATTATTTAAGCTTTCCAGATTCATCAAATAGCTGTTCATAATTAGGTGCTGAATGATGGTATAAATCACAAGTAATTTTTATCGAGCTATGACCGAGAATTTTTGAAACTTGTGCAATAGAGACGTTCCGATTGTTCAGTAGATAACTGCAAAGGCTATGTCGGAACATGTGAGGGTGTACGTGCTTGTTAAGTATCTTTTTAGATTGTCTTTTTAGTTCTCTATAGAAAGCCGCATTATTCCAACGGTTATGATTTCTTGTTTCAAATAGATAAACTTTACCCTTGTAGAACTCTCTAAGCTTGTTGAAAAATGCCCCTGGTATTGTCAAAACGCGCTCACGACGGCCTTTTCCCATTATTCTAAGGGAAACATACTTGCCATTAGGTGTACAGCCTGAAACCTTTAGATTTGTAGCTTCACTTATCCGGCAGCCAGTGTAAAACAAGAATTGTACAAGTAAAGCTATTCTTGTAGTACAGTTTTTAATAAGCTGTTCAACCTCGAAGCGTTCCAGATATTTCTCTTGTCTCACGGCCTTATCTGGTTTGATTACAGGAACATTGGCACGGAAAGCAGCGTTGACGCCTTCCCGATAAACTGAATTATATTGCTTGTCACCTAAAGAATTGAGAATTACCTTTTTAGACCGACATGAAGTAAAAAACGTATAATAGGAAATGCCTTTTTCTTAAAAAACTGAACAGCATGGTTTAATAATTTAGTGGCTAAACCTTTTTTCCTATACTCTTTATTGATCATGAGTCCTGAAATATGGCCGATTTTATTAATCTCCCAAAAACTGGATTGGTTTTGTATATATACCTCATGCAGTTAAATTCAAGATCCGTTTGGCTATTGCATCCGTATATGGAAAAATGTACAATAAAAGGATATTTAGTAAAATGATGAAATTAATAATAATTTCTGCAATTGTATTATTAATGCAATTATGAATAAATGTCTATTTTTAACAGTAATCACGGTTCTCGCCTTATTTTCTTGTAACAAAAGAATTAATTACTATGAGCTAATAAAATTAAACGAAAAACTTTTTACAGAGGTTAAGCTTGGTAATGTGCAGGAAGTAAAAAATATTATAAATACCGGTGCTGATGTCAATGCCATAAACGATTATGCTGACACGGTTCTCATGACAGCTTCCGGCGGCGGGTATTCGGAAATGGTAGAATACTTGCTGGAAAAAGGTGCTGAGATAAATAGTAGAAATAAGGATGGTAACACCGCTCTTATAAAAGCATTGATAAACGGGAATGCGGATTGTGCAAAAATACTTATCGAAAACGGTGCTGATATTCATGCCAGAGACAATAATAAGATCACAGTGTTGATGTGGGCCACATATAAGGGCTGTTTGGAAATAGTTAGAATTTTACTGGAAAAAGGTGCGGATATCCATGCACTAGATTATCATCGAGGTACTGTGTTAATGTGGGCTGCTTATTTTGGGCATATAGATATCGTAGAACTATTGCTGGAAAAGGGTGCTGACATTAATGTGGTACAAAAAATAGGCGGTACAGCGTTAACAGAAGCTGCCAGTGGCAAGCATTTAGAGGTAGTAAAATTGCTGGTGGAAAAAGGTGCTTTGTTAAATATAAAAGACGAAATAGGTCGAACGGCCTTGGATTGGGCAATAGCGGAAGACGATGCGGAAATGATAAATGTTTTAAGACAAGCAGGCGCAAAAACAAGCACGGAACTCAAATAATTATAATTTAAAAACATCCATCCATAAGTCCTCTTTAATGAAGGCGGTTTACAGGGGGCACAACGAGCTTGTCGAGCTGCTCTTAAAAGCAGGCACCGCTTATGAACTTATAAAGAAGGTCGCTTTCTTGTAATCCTATTGCAATAACACGGCTCTTACCGGAGAAGCTTCCCCGTTGTAGATTTTTAAGGGCAGACAAAACAGAGTGTAGCTTCCTGCCGGCACATGTTTGAGATTTATACTTTCTAAAATGATAATATTGTTTTCTAATAAAATTTTATGTGAAAGGAATTCCTTGCTTTTAAAACTATCGATCGTTATATAATCTATTCCGACAAGCTTGATCTGCTTTGTTGCACAGAAGCGTGCTGCTTCCGGAGTGAGATATACGTAATCGGATGAAAATACACCGCTGGTTATTTTATCTTGTTTGGAATTGTTTGTTTTAAATAATAGTGCTTCACCCGATTTACAGTTTATATTTTTTATTTATGCAGATGTAATTTCCTGCTTGTTCTCTATATCCATAACATGAGCAGGTAGAATGAAATTATCTACCGGCAGTTCATGTATGCTTTTACCGTTTTTAATAAAATGTGACGGAGCATCGATATGTGTACCGGAATGACCGGACAGGATAAGCCGGGAAAGCTCGAAATCATCTTTATTTTCAAGATTTTTAAGCAGTTCTCGTTTAAATTCCGGATCGCCGGGATAGGTGATTGCTTCACGGCCTAATGAAATGCTGATGTCGAATATATTTTTAAATGTGAGTGATTGTTTCATTTTCGCTTTTATTTTCAAACAGTATAATGAATATAAAATATAATGTAAACAAATAGGTTGTATCTCTGTAAATTAACCTATATTATACGTTTTATCAGTCCCACTATCTCCTGCTTTATCTGCTCTTCGGAATAAGTAATTCCTGGTATGGGACCGTATTTCTCTCCGTTGTAATATAAATACGCTCCCTCTTGTTTTATCTCGAAGGCATGAAACAGGAATCCCTGATCTTGATTTATTTGCCGGAGCAGTATGAGCAACTTAGTGGTGTAATTTTCTTCCACGGTTTATCTCCCTATCTATAAGTACCCTGAAGAGTACACTTTTGCTTTGGTTTTTAAAATAAAAATTGCAATTTGAATTTAAATCAATTTAATGATATACTTTTTAAGGAGAAAATAATGTATAAAAAAATTATCTTACTGATTTCTGCTAT
Source organism: uncultured Spirochaetaceae bacterium (assembly GCA_964514135.1). Lineage (GTDB taxonomy): Bacteria > Spirochaetota > Spirochaetia > SZUA-6 > RPPD01 > JAFGGG01. The sequence continues at coordinate 4,760 of CAZEPL010000070.1, forward strand.
TTTATTAACAACTGCTGTATCTGCATCCGATTTAACCAATAAATTGATTAAAGCTGTTAATACTAATAATTTAGAACTTGTAAAAGAGCTTATCGAAAATGGGGCTGATATTAATGCCAAAGGGAGAAGCGGCTGGACAGCCCTGGTGCACGCGTCATTCAATGGGAATCTAGAAATCGTAAAATATCTTATAAGCAAAGGAGCTTTAGTGAATACTGCGATAAATGACGGCAGTACTGCTCTGTCGTGGGCCGCGGGCAGCGGACATCTTGCTGTGGTAAAGTTTTTGATAGAAAAAGGAGCAGATGTAAACGCAAAGAATGATACCGGATTTACAAGTTTGATGTGGGCTTCGTGGACAGGTTATGCAGAAATAGTGAAAGCATTGCTGGATGGAAACGTTGAAATAAATGCGCAGGATAACGAACGGAAAACAGCACTGGATTGGGCGGAAAAAAAAGAGAGACACAGCGTAATTAAATTATTAAAGCAGGCAGGTGCAGAATACGGAGATGAGCTTTAGCTGACCGTCTGTATTATGTTTGCAGGTATAAAATAAAAAAAAGAAATTGAGTAATGCTAAAATATTTTTTTCAATTGTATTCCTTTTTCCCATTAGATCTAACATTATATAATAACCATACTACATCATCTTCAAATTTTTCAACCCATGAATTATTTAATTAAGCTTTGCTTCCGCAGCCTTTATGTGAAATGGTAAGTTCTCATAAGAACCGAATTCTTTTATAACAGGGAATAAACTTTTTAAAGCTGATTGTGATAATTCACCAATTGTAGATGTTTTCAGCATATGCTTACAGGTTATTCCGGAAATGCTCCTGGCAAAGCCATTGGTAGGTAACACTGCCGTAATTCCCAACGCATAGTTGGCAGCGGAGAAGGGAGTGTATTCTCCTAATAAAATCTCACCGCAATTTTCTATATTACCCAGAATATAGTTTTGATTCTCTTTATTACAGCGAATTATCATATGCTCCGGAGCATAGTCGTTAATAATATCACAGCACTGGTCTAAGTTTCGGGCAACAATAATTGCGCTAAGGCCCTGCGGACCAAATGAGAACCGTAATATTTCTTTTTTGCTTTCCGGTGCGTGCTCGATAAGTTGAGACAGTATCTCTTTTAATTCCGAAGCAGTCTGCCGGCTGTTTGTAACAAGAAGACAAGATGAGTCTTTCCCGTGCTCTGCTTCATTTAAAAGATCGTAGGCCAACTGCCTGCAGTCTGTCGAACCGTCGGATATTATGGCGCTGTCTGTTGGTCCGATTCCCAAAACAGTCGTAATTCCGTAAGAAAATGCTACACTCATCGCGGCAGCAATTCCGCCCGGCCCCGGACCGAAGATACCATTAACTTTAGGGATGCATTCTGTTCCTATTGACCAAGCCGCGATAATCGAAACACCATTCCCAATAAAAAAATCTCTTGCACCACCCATATAGGCAGCGGCAATTGTCACGGGATCGGCTACTCCATCCATATTGGGCGGCATGCCGACACAAATATTTTTCACACCTGCCGCTTTTGCCGCACCTACCAGCATAAGGGCTGTGGAGATAAGCGTGCCTTTACGAGCGGGCACCCATAATCCCACTGTATCTAAAGGAGTGATTTTTTCTCCGATGACAGTTCCAGGACGTATTTCTTTTGTCCAAAAGGGAGGAGGTTTGAGGGCCATGTTTACCTGGATGATATTGTCTAATGCTTTTTCTATGGCAATGGCAAGTTGCGGATCAAGAGAGTCAACTGCTTTTTCAACATAATCTTCACCTATTTTTGGTGAATTGATAATACTGTTATCGAACTCTTGAGTAAAAGCCATGACAGCTTTATCACGGTCTTTTTCCACATTAGAAAATATCTTTTGAATCGAATGGATTAGCGCTCTGTTAAACAAATCACTACGCTTTTCAAGTCGTTTTAAGATGTCTTGCTTTTGTTTTGGATAAAAGAATATCATATATTTCCGTTTCCTTTTATTGAATTCATGAAAATGATGGGGAAAATTAAATATTACTTTTTGTAAATAATCCAAGAAGTCAGGATACTCCTTGCATCGTTTATTCAGGTTTTTGATATGCGTTTAACTTATGGCCGCAGGCAGGGCATTCGAGGGTGAACCAATCATGCTCTCTGCCGCATTGTGAGCATGACCAACGGGTTTTCATATCTTCCAGCCAGCGCTCTTCGCCGTGTTCTTTTATGGTATTTAAGTAATCATACACTTCGCTATGATATGGGTATTGAGGGCTGTTTTTAAAATCTTCAAGCGGTTGGCAGGGGAATTCATCGCAATAGATACAGAATTCCAATCCTTTTTTTGCCGCACATGCTTTCAAGGCGCAGGTCCTGCAGAACTTGGTTACTTTTTGACTTTTGCAACCGTAACATATGAGATCATCGACATCCTTTTGCCACTCTCTGGCAAGCTTATCAATTGTATTGTTCTTGGTAGCCATAAAAACCGTACAGGCACCGCAGTATAAACCGCAGTAAGCGTCGCATCTAAATTCCATTAGCTTCTCCTTTTTTTATTTTTTAATTTATATATGCAGAATATATATACATTATTTTCTCATTATTCGCCATATCCCAGCCACTTGGTATCCTCCAATCCATTACGCGAAAAAATGCTGCTGCAGTAAGCTGTATGGTATTGAATATGGCGAATTTGACCAAGCAGTACATCAAGCACAGTAAAGTTTTTTAATCGATAACATTCATCAAACAGCTTTTCCTTATACTTGATAAAAAATTGAGCTGATTTATCCTTAACTTTTTGAAAATATTCTCTGCATTTTGTTTGGGAAATAGCTTCAAGCTGCGTTTCGCTAAAATCATAAGGTATGTGCTGTTTGTATTCTTCTACCAAATAGACTAACTGTTCATCTGTAAAACAGTAATCAATACTCTCCAAAGTATGCATGACATGCTGCCATAGGGGAGCATGATTGTCACTTTTTTCCCAGAGACCTTTAGAGTTTTTATTAATCACGGTTTCAAGCATGTGTAATGAAGGAAGGAAATGTCTTTTAACTATATCTATTGTCACCATGAGAGTACTCCTAAAGCAATCAATATTAAAGCCGGTCCGTTTATCACCGCGTGAATGATCATACCGGTATAGGTGTTCTTGGTTTTATAAACTATAAAGGGTATAATCAATAACAAAGGTATTATCGTGAGGATTAATGGAAAACCAAAGCAGATATGAACTAAGGAGTGCAGCGCTGCATTAATAAGCCATGCATATTTACCGTATGCTACCTCCTGCTTTGGCAGAATATAACCCCTCCATAAAAATTCTTCTCCCACAATATTTGAAAAGAACATGGGGATCCAGGCCAAAAGAATAAAAAGCTCATACCCCTTTAATGGATCAAATTGGATAAATGGAGTAACTTCATCAAGTTTTTGCATACCTACGATATGGGACAGATTATTCCATGCAATCATAATCGCGCCTGTTGTCGTTATAGAAAAGAGAATGCCGATTACTGTCCATAATATATCCGTTTTCGTCAATGTGTTGAGACGGAAGCGTTGTTTAAGTGTTTTTAAATTGAGTGCATACCCGTCTTTCTTGAATAGTAAAAGTGACAGGAGAAAAAGCGGTACGAATAATAAGAAACAGCCTGAAACACTCCAGAGCAATAGGGGATGAATACGGGTTGCTGATGCTAAATAGGGCACGAGGATCCGAATTATTATATAAAACACAATTCCGCCGCTTGCGAACAATATGAAGGCAAACCATAGTGGTATTGGTTTAAGTTTCTTCATGATCTGTCTCATCCATAGTGCGTGCTTGGTACTCCATTTTAAGTACCAAATGATCCAGTGCTTCCAATTCCTGTTTTTTTGATTTCTCGCGAATCGATTCCAGGGAGGGAATAGTACTCTGGGTATAGCGCTGGATGACCTGTCGAGCTTTAGCCGCATGTTTCACTTTGCCTGCGGTGTCTAAATACCTTAAAATCAGTTGTTTGCTGGTATTGGTAAGTTCGGACTCGATTAAATGTTCGATGATGTTAAAGATTGCAGATATAAACTTATTGCTCATATATATTTCCCTCCGTATGTTGTGGTTACTATCTTTAGCATAATAAGAGAATATTCCTTCAATGTGGATATTCAACCAAAAACACAATATATCTTGACATACTTTGCATATTCATGAGGCGGTTACATATTTTACTAGAACTGATCTAATTTACTTAAAAGTAAAAACTGTTTTACTCTAAATTTATTCCAATGCTACTCAGCTTTTAGGAACAGGTTCATCTTAGTACCACATTCCGGACATACACCCTTCGCCTGACGACGGCCGTTTTTTGCTGTGACAATTTGAGCATCTTTCATATTACGCTTGGTTTTACATTTTACACAGTAGGCAACATAATCACTCATCTATAATCCTCCTATGGTTGTAATTGATGGTATTGTAGAGAGAATTATGAAATATTACAAGGAGATTCTTATTTTTTTAGCTTATTTTACTTAAAAGATTCTAATATCTTTTTTAATTCAAAAGGATAGGGGGGGCAGCCTTTTACACTTCTATCGAAACTGTATTCCTTAATGCAGCAGTTTCCGAAACCTACTTTAATGTTCGGACCTTTCATTATCTTATGCTTAGTTCCTAAATACACATCGAGGTGATCTGGTAGCTGTTTTTCCAAAAAACGAAAAGACAGCAGTAAGGCATTTGCACAAGAGCTGCAGGCGTTTCTGTTATATATTGTAACAAATGGCGGAACAAGTTTTTCCATATTCACTTTTTTAAAGGGATGCATAACATGCTCGTATTTTTCACCGAGTACACGGATCTCGTTCACATTGATCTTATTTGCTTCCAGATAATATCGCAAATGGGGAACTTCGCTCAGGTCATATCCCATTATTTTGCTGCCTATATAATCAACTTCGCCGCCATTCTTCCCGGCAATTATTAAATTTAAATTAAGCAGATCACCGCCCTTCGGACCCATGGTTTCCATACAGGTTATACCGTCGATAATATGTAAATCTGCTTTAATGCTATTGTTTAAGTCCACTATGGCTTTGTCTAAAGCTACCTCATGAAAATGCCTTTTTTCGTCACGGGCCAATAATCCTTTAAGGTTTTTGAGACATAAGGTAACACCGGTTGCATAATGCACTTTCATAACAGGCAGGTTTATTATTTTTGTGGCCCACAGGACGTCTTCAGCGATATTTATTTCTTGTAAGATTAGAGGATTGTTTACGCTTATCGGAACTGCTTTTGATTTATTGAGGTTTATGATGTCGATATTATATTTCTTTGCTAAATCAATATAACCAGTTTTTATAAAATGATTATTGGTTATTCGCTCATTACCAAAAGTGGATTCGCCGATATGCACATTTCTGATATTGTTGTCAAAAAGTAATTCAATTAAAGCGGCGGTTAGCTCCGGTGTAGTAAAACATTCAAAATCGTTAAGATTGGGTTTGAGTAATACTCTGTCATGCTTTTGCACAAAGGTATTAATTCCTCCAAGCAAATCGAGCGCATTATGTAGTGATTGTTTAAGATCTACATGTGTTTTAACAATACTCACACAGCCCATTTATTTCCTGTTTTTTCTTATCTGTTTATGATCAAAGTATATTTTAAAGTTTATTGCATATTTATTGCAGTAATCGCTTATTTCCGCTTTCATTTCCTGCCAATAATTATACGAATCACGTGCTATGCTTTTTAATTCTTCATAACAACTGTTTCGGTTTGTTTTAAACCACTTGAATATATCATGTATTATGGTTCCGTGTAAATTAAGGTTTTCAAACATAAACGTATCAACAAACGCCCCGGTTGAATTGATGATTTCTTTCCAATCGGTAATAAAGGGAATAATCGGACCGATAAACACATATACCTTAATATGATCCCGTTTAAAGAGCTGCAGGGCTTGTATTTTGTCTTTAACCGAGAAGGAGTAATGATTGATGACATAATCCGCATCCGGCAGATTTGATTTTGTGATTATACTCTTGGCCTGAATCTCTTTAAGTTTAAGCTTAATGATCATGATTATTGTAACTATTAATCTTTATGCATAACCTGCAGGATAATGGTGCTGGACTCGCTTAACTGCATCATCCTTGCCGATACTTCATTTAATGAAGTTGTAATATCACTAATGGTATCCCTCAGCTTATCAAATACCTGACTCACTTCCTGATTAGCATTCACAAAGTCTTTTATCCCCTTGGAAATCGAGCCTAAAAAATTATTAATTTGCTGTAAGTTATGTTTTGTTTTATTACTTAAGTTTCTGATCTCTGTGGCAATAACCGAAAAACCTTTACCGTACATACCGGCATGCACAGCTTCGATGGAGGCATTGAGAGAAAGAATATCGACCGTTTCGGATATATCGTTTATGGAATCCACGAGCATATTGGTCTCAGAGAGGAAGGCACGCAGCTCTTCCACGATTTTATGGGACTGCCGTATTTTTTCATTACTTTGTTCACTGACGGTATTGAGATTTACCGCTTCGGTGGATTGAGATTCGGAAAGATTCTTTACACTCTGAATGGAATCGATCATAGGCAAAATCAGTTCTTCGATATGGTAGCTGCGTTCTTGAATTACTTTTTCCGTGCTTAATATTTTTTTATAAGCCGGGAAGTATACAAGCTTCTCGAGAGCTGGCCGACAAGGGAGCTATACATTGTCTGTTGGCCTTTGAACTTCTCAAAAATAACATAACCGAGTCTATTTTCACGGTATACTAATGGAATAACAAAATTAATTTTTGAGTTGCATCGTAATTTAACATTGGGAAATATTTTCTGTGCAGGGTATATGATTTCCTGATTATCATCTATCGCTTGAACCTGACCGTTACATATTAAGGCGATTAATCGAGTTTTTTCCAGATTCTCACTGTCCGTAAATTCGGCAAATAAAAAATTCTTAATATCAAGCGAAGGAAATGTTTCATATATTATATTTCTCAGTTCTTTATTTTCGATAGCATTGGCCAAGGCTTCGCCGACCTGGGTTATCTGATCCGTTTGATTTCTGGTATTTATGGAATCCCTGTTCTTTTGGGTAATTTGTATGTCGTTAACAATCAGCCGGGCCTGATGAAAGATGTTTTCAGCTTTGTTTATGATATGGCGGGTAGAAAACAGCGGTGAAAAAATATGGCGTACCAATGTCAACACATCCTGCCAAAAATCAACGTCTTCGTTGTTTTCTATAAAACGCATGAGATTATTTCTGAAAAGGGTAAAGACAGTTCCGTTTTGATCCTCGAAAATATACAGGTAAAAAGCATCAAGGAGCGAGATAATTTCGTTTTTATCCAAAGTAGCTCCCAAAGCAGATATTTGAGCTTTTACCTGCCGGATATAGTCGTCTTTGTGTGACGAGTAAAATGTGTGAGGATCGATTTCACTGGTTTGATCGTAAATAAGCTGCTCATCATTTACACGGTTTGAAAAACAGCCGCAGGACTGGCGGATCACCATCTGAGCAGGGGTGTATTCGATTTTTTGTACCTGTTGCCCTTGAAATATTTTAAAGAAATTTTCAAATATTTTTTTACCGAAAAGTTCGAAGGGCTGTTTGGCAGTTGTTATACTGGGCAGCACGCTGGAAGCTTCGATAATATCGTCAAATCCGGCAAGAGCTATTTTGTCCGGGATGGTGTAACCTCTTCGTTCCAGTTCTTCTTTGGCTCCTAAAGCCATGTTATCATTGGAGGCGATCAGCGCCTCAAACTGGACATTCCGTTCATCCAGGAGGGTTTTTACGGCTTCAATGCCGGATTCATTGGTGAAATTACCCGTATAAATCAGATCGGGATCCACCTGTATGCCGGCCTCCTTTAGCTGGTTTTTATAGGCTTGCAATCGTTCCTCGGCATCCGTGTTTCCTTCAGGCCCAGTAACAAAGGCAATCTTTTTATACTGGTGGTCGTGTACAAAGTGATGTACTATGTCCTCCATGCCCTGCCGGTTATTAACGATAATCTGATTGTATTTCTCCGGGCCGGGTCCGAAAAAGATAAGGGGAATACGGTTATATTTTCTTAAGAAATCATCGATTTCTTTTATTGAAATAAAATTACCCACTGTAGTGCTGACGATAATACCGTCGAACATTTCTTTGGTAATCAGATCATAAACAAGGTTGCGATAAACAGCGAAGGCATCGGTGTTGACCCTGATGATTCCGCCGCCTAAAAAAAGGTACAGCTCTACTCCCTGTTCGGGTAAACCCTCTATAACACCGTTTACCGACTCCTGCTGAAACGAGGCTGTATAAAGATAATCGATAAGAAAGGCAATCCGTTTAGTCTCTGCCATTTGATTTCGTTATTTTATATTATATAGGTGATATAGTATAAATACAAGTCAGATAATTCGGACAGGAAGAGATGCGTGATATAAGCTGTTTTTGGCTCTTGTTTATTTTTATATTGCTGAGTTCTAACTTTTTATGTGGTTTGAGCGGCCAATGCTTAAAACTGCAGACTCAATACATCCTCTTCGGGGAAAAGCTCGGATTTTTTATATATGACCTTTATCCTCTCGGTTTCAGAGTCGCCTACAGTATCTCCGTCCTTGATCACAGGTCCGTTTATTAAAAGGTAATTGGCTAAATCCAATAAAAAAAAATATCCGTCTAAAAAAGATCCTTGATAAGAGACAATTTCCAATTCCCGCTGTTTGAAAGCAGACAATCCTTTGGAATAGAGATAGAGGTAGCCGGTGCTGTTTTCAACACCTGTAATTTTAACCCAGATCGGCAGAGGATAATTACCATCATCCTCGATAAAAGTTTCGCAGTTCGCATAATAGAAGCTGGGCTGAAATACTTGGGCTGATTGCCCCCAATATATGGCGACCGTATCCAACAATTTACTTAATGAAAACACAAGCTTTGTTAAAAACTTAAGTATATCCAAGGAAGATGCGATTTTTGAGGAGACGAATACCACACAATGACTTTGATGCGCAGAGATCTCTTGTCGGGCATTTTCCCAATACCATGCAGTGGAAAGCGGATATTCAAGCTCCTGCTGCGGAATCGCTGTCTGCATCACTCCGATCCCCACATGATATGCACCGATACTGAACGTGAATACTCCGTCCTGCAATTGGAACTTTTGGATATCTTCCCCAATACCCCAATCCTCAAGGAGGGAACGTGAAATTGTGGTTTTGTCCAACATTCTTAGGACATCCGTCATTATCATGGCAATGTGGCTTTTAACATCTTCCGGTTTTTGTTTTTTACAGGAGAAAATCAAAAATAAAATGAGCAGTAAAACAGATAATTTTTTCATAGTGCCCTCTGTTACCTCAATGTTCGCTTATAATCTGTACATTTACCGACAGATCCTGTTTAGAGTCCGCCTGTTCTATTACCAGATTCCAGCTTCCGGCGTGAGGGACCCTGATGGCAAAGGGCGACCGCTTTACTAATTTGCCGTAAAAATCATACTCTTGCTCATCTTTATAGAGTGCGTAGTTTTTATCATCCAGCAACATTACGTGAGCCGGGTTGGTGAGATGTATTTTAAGCATATCTGCTTCGGTTAATGACAGATATTTGTGTAAATGATTCATAAGTTTCTCTTGCTTTTATCATAGCAGTTAAAACTCTTGTTCGCAAGCTTATAAATGAGTACAATTACTCTATCTGTTTTCACAGGAAACGTAAGGATTTTAAGATGACACAGTTTAAAGATAGCTTTGAGTTTACCGACCTTATTTATTCATATTACCGTGCAAACGGCAGGGATCTGCCCTGGCGCAGGACTCATGATCCTTACCATATTCTGGTTTCCGAGATTATGCTTCAGCAGACTCAGGTAGAGAGGGTTCTTGGCAAATATGAGGAATTTCTTTGCCTGTTTCCTCATACAAAAATCTTGGCACAGGCAGCTTTAGCTTATGTGCTTAAAGTGTGGCAGGGATTGGGTTATAATCGCAGAGCACGTAATTTATGGCTTGCTGCTCGGAGAGTAATGGAACACCATGCCGGACGGATTCCGCAAACCAGAGAAGAGCTCATAAGGCTGCCCGGAGTTGGTCAGGCTACTGCCGGAGCTGTTATGGCTTTTGCTTATAATAAACCGGTTGTATTTATTGAGACCAATATCAGAACCGTATTTTTATATTTCTTTTTTAACGAGAGCCATGCGGTTCATGATAAAGACCTTATACCTTTGCTGGCGCAAGTCCTGGATAAAAAGAATCCAAGGCAATGGTATTATGCTCTTATGGATTATGGAGTATATCTTAAAAAACACTATCCGGAACTGCGGAAAAAGAGTATACACTATAAAAAACAATCTGCTTTTAAAGGGTCGCGGCGTGAGGTGAGAAGCATGATTATAAAACAACTGCTCGACAGGGGTGAACTTCTTCTAAGCGAGATCGCAGAGCAGTCAAACAGATCCCCGGAGGCTATTAAAGCTATTGCGGACGATCTTCATAAAGAGGGTTTCATTATTTTGAATCGGAATCGTATCAGACTGTCTTGAAGCTTCTAAAGCAGATCAGCCTGTAAAATATTTAAACGCTGCAGGCGTTCTGCCAGCAGGCGTGCAATAAAAATACTGTGGTGAGGTTCTTTCTTTATAGCTTTGATAAAGGCTGTTTTGGAGATCTTAATTAAGGTAGTAGTACCTTCTGATCTCACCGTAGCACTGCGTTTATTATGTAAAAGAAACGACATCTCTCCTAAAAAAATGTCCGCAGGTGTGAGAGTAGAGATTTTTTCTCCTTCGGCATAGATGTTTAATTTGCCCGTTACTATATAATAGAGAAAATTGGATTGCTCATTTTCTTTAAATACAATTTGATTGTCGGTAAATACAACTTCTTCGGCTTCTCCGAATACCAGGGGTACGGGATTGCTCGCATTCTTTTGGTGTTCACATTCGAAGAACACTTCATTGCCTTTTGGATTGTAAGTAAGGTTGCTTACGTAATGATCAGCCATCTTGATACCGCGGCCGTGCAGGTTCATTTGGTTTTGCGTGTATACAACATCCTTATGTTTTAACCAATCAAAACCGCTGCCCTGGTCTTTAATCGAAAAGAATGTTTTTTCGGGTTTAATTCGATATGTAAGATAGACTTTTTTTAAATTTATTTCCGGAAGCTTGTTCTTTTCACGGATTAAATCGAAAATATTATTTTCTTTCTGCAGCCACTCGGATTTTTCTTCAAATGTTATTTTACAGTTCCCATGCTCAACCGCATTCATCAACAATTCCATGAGCGTCATGTGCAAGTATTCTCTGGTTTCTCGGCTGATAAAACTAGCAGTGAAAAGATAGTGACTGATAAGATGTGAGTAGATATGTAAGTCAAAAGGGTCGTTATCAATCACGAATTCTCCTGACATGCTGGGTAAGAATTTACGCTGGATATGACGCTGAAAAAGGATCTGTCTGTTTTGTCTAATAATACGAAGCAGGCGCTCAAAATGAAAATCAAATTGATAAGAGTTGATCAGACCCACTATATTAATATCTTTACTGCGGGTAAAAACCTCTTCCTCATCCTCAGGATTATAGATACCGACGATACCACCATAGTGCAGCCAGGGATCGTGCTTAATCATGTAAAGGAGCGAGGGAATATTTAATGCATTATCGGAAAAATTAAGAATGCACAACTCAGGTAGTTCGTACATCAAAAATTCAAAACATTTGTCTCTTTGAGTGAGGATTTCCGGTTTAAACTCATCACCCAGTGCCGGCCATAACCTCAGTATTTTATTATTGAGTTCCTCATCTGAGCTGATAATAGCCACTCGCTGCATAGTTAATCCATACTATAAACGAGTGAGCTTTCAGAGTCAACAAGGTTATTTTCAACGGATAATTGTAGCTTTAATGTATTCCACACCGTTTTTAAAGAGCAAGAGGCCGTCGCTCTCATAAATTTTTTCTCTTGTCCAGCGCGGATGATTTTCAGGGATAAGAAAGGCTTCGGGATGAGGCATCAGGCCAAAAACTCTTCCGCTTGGATCGGAGATGCCTGCTATATCAAGCGCCGATCCGTTAGGATTTGCCGGGTAACAGGGTGTGCTTCCGTCTGCCGCAGCATAGGTGAGCGCGATCAGATTGTTTTTTTTAATGAGTTTTTCTATGTTAGCTGAAGCAATTATAAACTTACCCTCTCCATGGCGTACGGGAAACTCAAGCTCCGTAAGATCTTTTGTCCAGATACATGGAGAGAGGGAATTTACTTTAAGCATTACCCATCTGTCTTCGAATTTTCCCGAATCGTTATGGATAAGCGAGACTTCCTGTTTCCAGCCGCCCTCCAAATTGGGAAGAATGCCCATTTTAACTAATACTTGAAAGCCATTACAGATTCCTATGACTAATTTGCCCGCATGAATAAACTCTTTAAGCTGCGTTTTAAGATGCTTCTTAAAGAGTGTAGCAAATACTTTGCCGGATCCCAAGTGATCTCCGTATGAAAAACCGCCCGGAAAAGCTGTGATATGATATGCAGTTAACAGATTGGGCTGTGCTATAATATCCGTGATATGGATCAGCTCAGTCCTGGCGCCGGCCATATTAAAGGCTTCTCGTAATTCATAATCAGCGTTTATGCCAAAACCGGTAATTACACATACTTTTACTGCGTGCTGTTGTATCATTACAATGTGCCTTTCCAAGCATGCATGGCTTCGGATAGTTTTATGTTGAGAATTTTTTTACCCTTTCTTTTAATTTGAATATCGTCACATGTTTCTACCTTGCCTAAAGCTGCAAAGGAAAACCCTGATAACAGATACTGAAAACTGCCCACATCTTCGGGTTTTACGGACACTAAGAAGCGTGAAGGTGTTTCTGAGAAAAGCAGACGAATGCTGTTTGCCTTTTCCAAACCTTGGCCGGGCAAATCGTTAAGTGAAATTGTGCAGCCCAGCCTCCCGCCCAATGCGGATTCAACTAAACTTACCGCCAAACCACCGTCGGAAAGATCATGACAGGATTGAATCATTCCTTCCTTACTCGCTCGATATATGGCACGGTAGAGCGGTAATGCTGTATCAGGTTCGACATGCGGACATTGGCCCAATTTCTTCCGTGAGATTTTTTCCAGTAATGTACCGCCGCATTCAGCACGGGTTTCACCTAAAATATATATAATATCTCCGGATTGTTTGAAATCAGTAGTTATGGCTTTGCGTATATCAGGAATAATTCCCATGAGAGAAATTAACAGGGTAGGTCTAACTGATATCTTTTTTCCTTTGAAGTGGGCATCGTTTTTCATTGAGTCTTTGCCCGAGATAAGGGGAATACCATAGGCGATACAGGCATCTTTAAGGCCCATAGCCGCTCTTACTAATTGAGCTAATTTATATTTGCCGTGAGGATTATGTGGAGAAAATACCGGGTCCGGCCAACAAAAATTATCGAGTGCGGAAGTATAGTCAGGATCACCGCCTAAAGCCACGTGAGCTCTCATGGCCTCATCGACCGCACACATTGCCATATGATATGCATCAATATCGCCGTAACGCGGACAAATGCCATGGGTAATGGTAATGCCCCGAAAGGAGTCATAACGGGGTTTTAAAACAGCTCCATCCGAATGTGAATCGGAAAGGGCTCCGACAAAAGGTTTAACTATCGAGCAGCCTTGGACTTCATGATCATACTGGCGAACAAGGTTTTCTTTTGAGCTTACATTGGGGTCAGTGAGGACTGATAACAGAGTCTCCTTGAGTTTCAATTCATCAATATTTTGGTTTATTATAGGCGGGGGGTTCCATTCGGCTTTTAAATGCATAACCGGCAGACCGTCGTGCAGAAAGGATATGTCGAGCAAACCCACACTTTGTTTATTAAAAAGGATCTCCACATATCCGCTCTCTGTAAATGTTCCGACAATAGTAGCCTCTACATCTCTCTTGCGTGCAAGCTTTAAAAATGCGTCTATCTTATCTTTACTTACCGCTACACTCATCCGCTCCTGTGATTCTGAAACTAAGATTTCCCAAGGCGCTAATCCGGGATATTTAAGCGGGCATTTATCAAGCTCGATCCTGACGCCGTTGCTTGAACTTGCCATTTCTCCCAAAGAAGAAGAGAGACCTCCCGCGCCGTTATCGGTGATTCCTTTGAACAATGCTTTATCTCTGGCTTCGAGCAGGAAGTCCCACATCTTTTTTTGGGTAATAGGATCTCCTATCTGAACAGCCGAAGTCGGGGATTCCTCGTCTAAAGCCAAAGACGAAAAGGTGGCACCGTGAATACCGTCTTTGCCCACGCGTCCGCCAACCATTACCGCACAATCACCCGGATCGATATGTTTAATCCATGCCCCTTCACCATTAATCGTGTAAGGGAGTATTCCCCCTGTTCCGCAAAATACCAGCGGTTTGCCGATGTAACTTTGATCGAATAAAAAACCGCCTGCCACAACAGGAATGCCGGATTGGTTGCCGCCGTCAATTATACCGTGATGAACACCCTGCATGATTTGCTTTGGATGCAAAAAACCTTCAGGTACATCGTGAGGAGAGGTTTCCGGATCGGCAAAACAGAGTACGTTGGTGTTGAAAATAGGTTTTGCCATTTTGCCAGTACCAAGGATATCTCTATTGACACCTACGATCCCGGTTATTGCTCCTCCGTAGGGATCGAGAGCTGAAGGACTGTTGTGGGTTTCAACCTTAAAACAGATCAGCGTTTGTTTATCAAACTCAATTACTCCGGAGTTATCATGAAATACGGATTTTAAATAGCGTTTATACTGTGCAATAGAATCTGTGGTATGCTTTATATATGATTTGAAGAGGGATTGAATTGTTTCGCTTTTATTGTTCTCCCGATAGCTTATGGTAGCATTAAATATTTTATGCTTACAGTGTTCGGACCAGGTCTGCGCGAGCATCTCCAATTCCACATCTGTAATCTGTTTTGGTAAGCCATGTTTAACACGCTTTGTCTGTAGTTGTTTGTTATTGAAATAGACTTGGATTGCCTGCATCTCTTCCAATGAGAGGGCAAGCAGTCGTATTTTGGAAAAGTTAAGCAGTTCTTCATCGCTCATTGTGCAGAGATCAAAGGATTGTACGTTTGAATCGCTAGCTGAAATTTTTTGCGGAGGGATGAGAGGAGGTCTCTTGCCCTGCTGCCATTCACCATGGGTAATGACATGGCCGTTTTGAATAAGCGGATTATAGAGGAAATAAGCCAAGCGGTTAAGGTCTGCGGCCGAAAGCTCTTGGCTTTGAATGAGGTATTGAACCGCGGTTTGAATCTGTGCTTCAGCGGGAATAGGATGCTCAAGCCAGTTTTTTAAGGCGTCGCGAGCCGTAAGAGCCACCGGGTCCGTAACACCGGGTTTGTAGCTGATTTCAATGAGATAGTTCCAGTTTGATCCTAAGTTCTCTTGGCAAGCGGGTGAATTGATATACATATTTTGTGCTACAGGATCCCGAAAAATTTCTGCCAGGTCGGAAGCTTTAAGTTTTTCTAGTCCGCTTATGATGAACGCATCAATAATACTCATTGCTTTGAGCGGAAGACTTAAAAAGGCTTGTGCGGCTTTGAGTAATTTTGCGGCCCTGCCGTCCGGGAATTGTGCTTTATAACGTAATTCAATCCTCATGTACTAAGTAGGCATGGTAACAGA
This sequence comes from uncultured Spirochaetaceae bacterium, assembly GCA_964514135.1. GTDB lineage: Bacteria > Spirochaetota > Spirochaetia > SZUA-6 > RPPD01 > JAFGGG01. The sequence goes on from CAZEPL010000070.1 coordinate 20,447, forward strand.
AAAGCACCAAGGCATGCAACTACGCAATTATCATTTCATACATTTTTTTAATTTAATATGCATCTGATTTTCTAAAAGAAATTAGTTGAGGAAATTGCAAAACTCAAAATATATTAAGTTAGTAAAATACTTATTCTTTATA
>CAZEPL010000071.1:0-20414 GCA_964514135.1 uncultured Spirochaetaceae bacterium
ATGCGGAAAGACTGGCCTTTGTTTTAAACAATAATAAACAGTATAAAACTCTTTCTGATTTATTACGTAATTATCCTGAATTTCTCAGCCAATCCAACTTTCTGCAAACCCTTTGGTGCCGGGTTTTATTTCAAGAGGGAGAATTGCGGGAAAGTATGAAGTGTTTAAAAGCATTACAAAAAATCCGTGACCATCCAAACGATAGATCTCTTGCAATCAAAATTTCCATTGCATCCGGAAACTGGGAAAATCTGGCAATTATTATCGAGGATGAATGGGAAAACAAAGACTTGCGCTCTGCTGATGAACTAATACAGGCAGCAGCTTTAGCGTAGCAGATTGGATCACAATGGACAAGAAGTCTTGTTCAGGCTGCAGTTAATAAGGCTGACAAGGATGCGGCTGTATTTTTAAATGCTTATCATATCGCCACAAATGGCGGATGGGAAAATGCTAATGAAGCTGCGGATTGGCTGCCAAAAGAGATTGAGTATTCCGGTGACGGAGGTCCTGTACATAAAATGTCGCTAAAAGACATTATTAAATTAAAGCCCGATTGGGATCGTAGAGAAACTGAAATCATAATGAAATTAAAAAAAGGTGAGCTTGATGTCTTCGCAGTCGCGCAGTTGTTAAATCGTTCACTCGTAGATCTTTTTTTATTGCCAGCACTCGCAAATATAAATGAAACAGATCCAAGGCGGCGGTTAAATATCTATGCATACAGCGGTGTAAAGCAAAAGGTAATTAGTAATTTTAAAAGTGCAGGATTATATGGGTCGTCATTATTAACGCTGACATTTCTCGGAGTTCTAAATGAAGTATTCAGCTCTTTTGATAAAATTATAATTCCACATACAACTCTTGGTTGGCTTTTTGAAGAAAAGAGTAAAACACGATTTCACCAGCCAAGCAGGATTCATAATGCACAGGAATTACGGCAGTTGATAGATGAAGGAACTTTATCAGAATTTATCAGTACAACAAGAGCCGATGCCGATTTAGTTACAGAGATTGGTGAAGAGTTGGCTGCATTAATTGCAGAGGCGGAATCTGATGTTGAAAAAGATCAAAGCAAACGTATTGTTGTGCGTTCATATCCAATACACCGTATTGATTCTCTCATGGAGGAGGAAGCAAATCTCGGCCGCCATCAAAAATACTTATGTAGCTGCAATGCATTAATAGACAAACTAAAACAAAAAGGTCAATTGACAGCCGCTGAAGAAAAATCAGCGCGTACGTATTTGAGTATACATGAAAAAAGATGGCCTAATGAACCAGAAATTAGAGATGGGGCGATACTTTTTCTTGATACAATCACAATTGATTACTTACAGCATTTAAAGTTATTAAGAAAACTAAAACCAGCAGGTCTTACTGCCATTATTTCTGCAGTAGAAACAAACGAAATCAAAACCCTTATTCGATATGCCAGTTTATTGAAGGATGCCGGAAAAATAATTGAAGACTTAAGGAGTATGCTTGCAAGAGGTATTGCTAATGGGAAGGTGAAATTGTGCCCGCTTCCGATACTACAAGATGATAATCAAACAGAATTTAGTTCACCTCCTATTGGCAGTATTGTTGGTACTGTCATGAAAGCTGATGTCGTTGTTTCTGACGACCGGTACATAAACTATCATCAGAATATAAAGACCGATTCAATTACCCTTCCTACCATAACTAGTTGGGAACTTATTGATACAATGTATTCAACAGGAAAATTGGAATTAAACAGATTATATATGTATCATACAAAAATACGTCGTGCCGGATTTTTACTAACACCAATAGAGGAAAATGAATTACTTTACTATCTGGAATCTGCTTCAATTGCAGATGGTGTTTTATCTGAAACTGCAGAATTGAAAGCGATACGTGAGAATATTTTACAGACACGAATGACAGGCGCCTTGGTACTTCCAAAGGAGGCAAATTGGCTGAATAATATATTGGCAATTATACTCAAAACCTTAAGATTTCAATGGTCTGAGAAAATTGACGACATAACCGCACGGGCACGTTCAAACTGGTTACTTCAGTTTCTTGATTTACAAGGTTGGGCTTCAGCATATAATGAAGAGGCTGGCATAAAGATAGCTTTGCGTGATTATGAATCTTTACTATGGAGACTACTTCCTATTCATGCTGATACAACCAAAGAAGTCAATGAGAGATACTGGAATTGGATTGATGATACTGTTATGGAACGAATTAAGATAGAGAACCCAGAAATCTTTTTAAAATTAGTACAGAATAATAAAGATATTATTGCAAAGATAGTAAATGAGGATTTAAAAAAGGAAATTGAAAAAAATTCATCATTACGTAGAATAGTCGCAATTTCTGCGTGTAAACATATACCTCCGTCAATTAAGAACGCTATAATTTCTGATAATAATTTTATAAAAGAATATGGTTTGATTACACAAGATACCTTATTCATTATTGATGGAAATGAACATTTTAAACAATCAGAATTATTTGAAACTGTTCGTACGGCTTTTAAGGATCCCTCACAACAATATGTAGTGTATGATTCCTCAAAAAATAAGTGGGATATAAAAGTCGAAGATATATCCGGGGGGAATATTATTCTTATTAAAGAAAAAAACCGTATTCTATTAAAAAACCTCTTTTCATTATTACCAAATATCAGACAACGCTTATCTGCGTTTGATAAAGCCGCTATAAAAGTAAATTTACCTCAGAATATTTCTAAAAAATTACGCAATATGATGTCAGAAAATGAAAGAGATGATATTATATTGGATGAGATTAGTTCAGAGTTAAAAGATACTCCGATTGCATTTTTTGAATCCATTAAATTACAATTAAATCGTACCATTCTCTTTTCAGCAATAGTTCCAAATTCAGTACGATATTATCTCAGGTTAATCGGTGATTGCAGGAATTATAAAAGACTTCCTGAATATGTGGATAATGTTATCAAGGGACACATTGAACAGCTTATTTCCTGGAATCCGGAGAAAGGGCTATCTTTATCACTATTGTTATCTGCACATGCATCAATTGTAAAAGCTATTGATATCGAGAAGGTTGGAAAAGGGGTTACAATAGAGGTTCTTAAACAAATTATACAAGCAGGAGACTGTTTCTCTAAAATTGGGGCAATAGAAATAGGAGTATCAAAATTAAACGAATGGCCTGAGATAGAGTCATATATTATCAATCTTATTGAACAAATACGAGATGATGATCCGAACAAGCAAGGAAGCAAATTTAACCTAATATCTTCACTCATAATACTTGTAGACGGGGATCTTTCTTTTAATAAACTATTCGATGAAAAACCTCCTTTTTGGAGGCGGCTTGCCTCTATAGCTCACGCATCGCTTATCGAGAGATGTATTGTGGATATTCATTTAGATGTAAATGAATTAACTAAAAAAATAACCAGATTTAGAGGAGAACAGTTTTATTTACAAAATCTTTGCGACTTACGACGTGAACCGAAATGGATACCAGAATTTATATCTGCCATGCAAATTAAGGCAGAATTTATCAGCCGTATTTGGAATACAGCCCAATACAATGCTGAAATAATTAATTCATTTCCAAAACTCAAAAAGCTTATAATGGGTAATAATTCAAAATCCATTAAAAATATTATGGAATTACCATTTTCACTTTATCCCGGTCCTCTTGAAGGGGGAATCGAGAGTAAAATAACTCTACCATCTGATATAGAAAAAAAAATCAAGTGTATTTTGACTACTGACCAAATAGAACCGGACTCTTTTTATGCCATAATAAATGCAACAAGTTTATTTAAAATGAAGCCTGATTATTCAAAATTGATTACAAAAGCATTGCAGCAGGCAAAATTTCATGTGAAATTTAGTAAAAATATGGAGTATATTCTTCCTATACTAACAGGACTCTCAAGAGTAGCTGCCATAACTAGAAACCCAGATTTGTCATCTGAACTGCGAAAATTAATACGCATTATAAGGCATTTTTCAACAAATAAGATAACCACAGATCAAGTAATGCAAATTGCACTAATATGTGCAGCATCACACTATGATATAAAAAAATGGTGTTCATTTCTTGGTGAATGGATTAATGAATTATCATTTAGTGAATTAAATATTAAGGAAGCTAAAAGATTATATTCTCATATTAAATGCTTATGTCGTATTGAACCAAAACTTTGGGAAACATTAGGGACAGCCGAAGCAGCCCTTAAAACTTTTATATCTAAATAAAATAATTTTTTTTAACAACAGTATTATTAAAAATAGTAGTGAAAGTACTTCCATAATATGCTTTCTTGTTGATCTTTTCCCCGTTCAGATTTATACTCTCTTTAAAAGTATAGGGGAATTATGCTGTATTTCGAATGGGATTCTGAAAAAGAAAGTAGAAATATTAAAAAACATGGCATAACATTTAAAGAAGCTGCTACAGTGTTTTCAGATAATTTAGCGGACACATTTTATGATCCCGACCATTCAGAAAAAGAAGATAGATACATTTTAATAGGACTCTTCGAATCAGGAAACATTCTGGTAGTTGCATTTACTGCAAGAAACGATATAATAAGAATTATATCTGCTCGAAAGGCAACAAAAAAAGAGCGGAGGTATTATGAAGATGAAAAATGAAAATAATAATTTAAGAGATGAATATGATTTTTCAAACATGAAAAGTCTTGGTAAAGGGAAGTATGCATCAAAATACCGAAAGGGAACAAATATTATTCACCTTGACTCGGATGTCGCGGCAGTATTCAATAATGATGAATCAGTAAACGAAGCCTTAAGAACGTTAATAAATATTGCCAAAAAGAAAGTTCCTTCCGGTTAAAGAAAAAATAAGATACAGAAAACTCTTATCTTTTTTCATCGATACAATTTCTTTTTTCGCCGAAGGTAGCGACAGCCGTTTCTGCCAAGAAACGGCGAGAGCGAACGAGCGCCGACCGACCAGGTAGGATGAGCGTGCCTGGATGCACGCGGAAGCGAGCACCCCGGCCCGGACCAGGGAAAGCTTTGCTTTCCCGCAGGTAGCGACAGCACGGCCTTAGATTACGCGGAAGAGATCGGTGGCGGAGCAAACACGTATAATGAAATGCTTTCATTGTGTTTACATTATACAACTCCGCACATAAAGCTCGAGACTGAGAAGGTTTAAATAAATACGCTTTCTTTTGATGCTGCCGGAGATAAATATACCACGGGCTTTGGAAACGGCTCCATAAAACTGTCCGATTTTAAAAGCGGAAAACTGATTAATTCTTTTAGTATCGATGAGAAATATCTAAAACACGGACGCTACGACCATATCTTTTAAATTGATTTTAGCCCAGACGGAAAGTGGCTGGCTGTCGGCAGTGAAGACGGTTTTGCACGAATCTGGGATATCGGGACAGTAAAACTTAGGCATTCATTACAACATCAGGCGAAAGAAAACTAGTCAAAAGGGGTTTATAGCTTAAGCTTTAGCCCGGATGGAAAACTACTCATTTACATACATAAAGATTATATATATTTTTAGGATATTAAATCCGAAGTTCTTAAACGCACATATAAGCTTACAGCATCCATAACCATAACTCCAATAGCGATCATTGATAGATCTGTAGTTATAATGACTTATAGTGGGGAGGTGAAATAGGAATTGAAATATTTCACCAAAATGGAGTAAATATTGATTGTGATTTCAATTTCACTGTGTATAAAATAAACTAACTGAGCAATTTGTAACCAGACAAGGCCCTTTAGGATTAGAAAGATAGAATTTTTGTATAATTAAAATTCCTTTCTAAAGATTAAAACATATTGGTGTATCATCGAAGGAATAAATTGATATAAATAACCATAAACATGTAACGATTTACTTACATCATACCATACAAGATTGGCTTTCATAGTTAGATTTAATTCTTTAAGCAAAGTTGCTAAATCAGCACTTAAAAAATGGTATTCTTTGTTATTATACATATCTCCAATAAAAACTGCTAAATAACAATTTTTCTTTAAAAGTAAAATAGCTTTTTCAAATATCCTTATTAAACTGCTTAACCAATCGGCTTTATCAGGATATTTTATTCCATTAAAAGATTTTAATTTTGTTTTTCTTTTTTCCTGTTGTTTTTCACCGACTTTTTTAAACTTCCCCTTACTTCTATCTACTTTATCCATATTCCAATAAGGTACATCTGTCAGGATAAAATCTACCTGAATATTTTCGTTTTTTAAATCGGCTAAAACTTTATTACTATTACCATGAATCATTCTCTGCTCTTCAATTTTTTCAAGTTTACACACTTTTTTATATATCTTTATATAACTGCTATCAATTTCAATACCAATACATCGTCTTTGGCTTAAAGATGCTCCTATTAAAGTGCCACCTGCTCCTGCAAAAGGATCGAGAACCAATTGATCTATTTTTGTGAATATTTTAATTAAATCAGCACATAAATCAGGAGGTTTTTGCCCCCCATGTTGTGACCTCAATTTATGCTGTAAATTGGGAGGATATTGCTTGTTTATTACACTCTTCGACCAATAAACCCATTCTTTACCTGTTAATTCATTGAGTCGATTTTTTTTTGAATAAAATCCCCTACTTTCATTTTTTTCGTTAAATAGCTCTTTCTTATCGTTCATATATATTAATTCCAATCTATCTTAATAACCCTCTAATGGAAAATTAAAGTAGTTGTTAAATTCATTTTTAATTACCGTTTCTTTGTTGCAAAATATTTTTATTTTGTCAGAATCCTCTACTATAAAAACAATTAAATCATTAGGATAATTATATTTTATTAAAGTATTTGCATACGCTATTCCTTTAATTATTTTTTTTCTTGCTATTATATCTGGAATTAAAGTTCCTTTTCCTCTATAACCATCAATCGGTTTAATCCATACTGATTTTCCGGAAAATGGAGTATTCACTGATAAAATTTCCCAATTATTTGTATTTAGAAGATTTACAACACTTGTCGTAACAACATATTCAGTTATTTTCATATACATCAATACAATACACAATCATTTAAAATCATTAAGTCTGCAAAATAAAAATAAATTCTAATCTCTTTTTGTTTTGTAAATTTACAGCCATCTCTAAGATGTAATGTTAAATACTGGGAATCACAGTTATAATCTCTTTGAAAAGTACATCTGGATTTATAATAGTGAAAATATTTTTTCTTAACATCATTTAATGTAATATTTGGAAAATGAATTATCAAATTAGTATGTCTATCTGTTTTTTTAGGGCCAAAACGACAAAAGGAATAATCATAAACTAACATAGTTCCTGTATAAGGATCAGCTCTAAAATTATTTGTTTTAGTAAAAAATATAAGCGAGTTATTCCTCATTTTTATATAATCAGGTAGTTTAGCATAATCAAATTTTGTTAAAGATGATTTCTCTAAAATATAGTTTTTCAATTCTACCGTTTCTAAAAAAAGCCCGATGATTTAGAAGGCACCTTTTTTATAAAATCTTTTCCTTTCGAATATATTTTTGAATCTAAATCACTTAATAGGTTCTGTATTATTCTATGTTTAAATAAATCTTTTGCTTGTCTTTCATAAATGGCATTTTCCAAAATAAATTCGATAAAAGAAAACATATCCTTGATTTGTGGTGATTTTGAATCTGGCATGTTTGGATATTTTTCATCATAATGCTTGTATCCTTTATATGATACTTTATTTTCTTCACATGCCCAATCAATGTATATTATTGGCAATTCATGATAATCTGATAATTTTTTTAATCCATTGAATATAAAAGGAGATGCATATTCCCAACCACTGTTTTCAATATTTTGTCTTTTAACCCAATCTCTTTCAGGAAAAACAATTATAAATGGAACTTTAGCTTCTGCTGATGCTACAGCTCTTGGAAATCTTTGATATGTATTTTGTCCCATAGGAGTTTGTTCGCTAAATTCAATACACAAAACCGGTATTTCAATATCGTTTTCATTTTTCTGATAAGTTATAATTACATCTGGTTTATCTAAGTATAATAACTCTTGTATTCTCTTAGGATTTTTAGCAAAATCATTAACCCTATTTGAATATAATCTTTTAATTAAATGGTTTTTATTCTTTAGAGAGGAATATTCAATTATATAGTTTCCCTGATTAATATCGGCATCAGAATCTACCCATACTTTAAAGATATGATTATTCATGATAATATCCTAACAACCTAATCATACACTTTACAATAAAAAATTCTTTCCTTTATATTTCTTTTTATTGATTTAGCTGCACCATTTCCGAAAACTTTATAATCTTCTTCAAATATTTCAACCGGACCTTTTCTTTTCAATATTTTAATTATCAAATTATCAGAAATAATACCTTCATTATTATAGCTAAGAAATATATGTTTTGATTGTGATAATTCTATAAGTTCACTAAAAGCATGAAAAGCATCTTGCTTTCTTGAATACTTACTCTTTAAATTGTCTCGTTTAAACTTTTTTGTTTTTCCATATAATTTCGGCTTATTCCATCTCATAATGTTTTCAAGCACATGATAATTATCAATATATTGTCTCGTATTATATGGAGGATCTAAATAAAGTACATCACCGGAGATTTTTTTTATTAATTGATTCAAATCTTCATTATATACTTCATTATTATTACCTTTAAGATCAATTGATGGTAATTTTAATAAAAGCTTTTTATAGACATTCGAGTCTATTTTATGTTTACCATTTTCATCGTATGTATCCTGGCCTAAATTTTTAAGAAATGCATCATATTGACCTACAGTATTTGCAACCTTATCAATAGCAAATAAAAGGCTTGTCAATAATATAAATTTTTCCAATTCTGTATATAGCCCTTTATTATACTGAAACTCAATATCCTCTCTAATAGCATCAATCAATTTAGCATTTTCTATACTGAAATATGTACCACCATAATGTTTTGTAATATAACCCGATTTTGGATTAATTTTATTATAGTTGATTAAAATTTCGCTTATTTTCTCTAAATCTACGGTCTCCTCTGTTAGGTTTAAAAAAACTTTATTAATTATATAATTAGAATATAATAAATCATTTGAAATTACTTTTAAAGAATACTTTTTAAAATGATTTGCTACAACCCCGGTACCCGCAAATCCATCAATAAAAGTATTAATCCTCTCTACTTGGTTTAATATTATTTTCTCAAGAAAATGTAAAAGTCGGTATTTAGATCCTAGATACTTTCTATTATTTATATTGATAGTATCAATCTTTGTCTCGGTTAGCTTATCTAATTCTCGATCACTGGAAAGTAATAACTGCATTCCCCTCCCCTGATATATTTTTATAATATGGAAGTATATCAATTTATGAAGCAGTGGTCAATTAGAATCAAAAAAGAGGCTGATGATGACAGCGATTATTTTCATGGTAGAACCACATCCGGGACAAACAAGCGGATCTATTCCATAAACCTTGATATTTATACTCATTCCTTCAATTTTCTGTAATCATATATTTCCCAACCTTTTTTAATTTCAGTCGTATAATATAGTAGATGGGCAACAGGATAGAGGGATTTTTTATCTATTTCCGCTTAACAGAAAACCAGGAATTAAAGCAAGCGCTATTTAACCGGATCTGGCGCAACTACTACGCGCGCGTGTGGCTTTTTCAGCAGGAATTCTGAAAAGCCAAAAAGCAATCGTATCCGATGCAGTCCAGGAAATCATTTTAAAGGTATTTAAAAATCTTGAAAAATACAATCCTCTCCGCTCATTTTCAACATGGATCTTCACCATAGCCCGCAACACCTGCCTGGATTGGAAGAAGAAAAAAGTTTCCAAACACTTCCCCTGAAAGAAGAAATTATAAAAAGTAGACACGGAAGCCCGGAGCAGATTATGCTTGAAAAACACATCCACCAAAAAAACAAAGAATTCATGCGAAATCTGCCTGAAGATGAATCACAGATTGCCTATATGCGGTTTTACGAAAAATTAAAAATAAAAAATATAAGCCGGGTGCTGCAAATGCCTCAAGGCACAGTTAAATATAAAATCCACACTTTAAAACAGCATTTAATAGCCTTTATTGCGGAGGAAGATTATGTCAATTAAAAACATAAAATCAAAAAAACTGTTAAAAATATATTGCCGGGGAGAAATAATGAAAATCCATGTACCCGTATCTCCGATCGCGCCGCCGCTACCGGGGCGTAGCAGGATTACAGCTGCGATCTTAAGTCTGGCCTTAATAGCCGCCAGCCTGTTTTCCCTCACATTTGTTCTTGTAACAAAATCAATGCCATCCCCACTCGCCGAACAGATTAGTGTATTCGCTGAAACCTTAAAATTGGATGCAGTTCTTACAGATAGTATTAATTATTTAAAAATCGCTTACAACCTAAAACACAAGGAGGACTAAAAATATGAAGATTTTTTATTTTATCGCACTTATTCTGGTATTGGGAATAATAATAACATGCATGATGATAGTAGTGGGTTTTAAGAATATTCTTATATACATTGATCCCGCAAGCTTTTTCATTGTACTGGTGCCCACAATATTATTTTTAAAAAGTCAATTCAGCTGGTCTGAGATTGGTGAAGCTTTTACTACTGCATTCAGCAGGAAACCTGTAAAAAAATTAAAACTGGAAAAGGCTCTGCTTTTCTTTACCGCATTACAAAAGTATTTAATTTGGGCCGGCCTTATCGATTTTACACTCGGAGTCATCGCCCTGTTCAGCAATTTTTCAAATTATGTTACCGTGGGAAATGGCCTTGCTGTTGCCCTGCTTGTCATGCTTTATGCTTTTATTTTAATTTTTACCGTTGCCCTGCCCTTTCAATCCGGTTTGAAAAAGAAACTGACCGAATTTGGTGAATAATTTTTTGAGAAAAGGGGCTGCCTAGTTACATTTTAGGCGTCCCCTTCTCATTACAGAAAAAGGGGACTTGAAACAAGCCAATTTCAAAATCAAACATGACATACTGATGTCATATTATCTTTATTACTGAGCTTCTTGCAAAAATGTTATTTTTGCAAGAAGCTCCTAAAATGGAAATTGCTAAATTATTATGGTATAAAGAATAAGTATTTTACTAACTTAATACATTTTGAGTTTTGCAATTTCCTCTACTATTAAAAAGATTTTTAATAAGGGCAAAGAAAATTCTTATATGATAAACAAAGTGATAACTCTCAGTTTTCTTTTTATCTTCTTTATAAGCTGTGACAAGGGGGTGATATGAGGGATGCTCTTGATATTGAAATGGCGGATATTGTTCTACCGGGAAAAATCGCGACTTTTTTCATGGGAAGCGAGATAGCAGAAGATGAAAAACCCATACATGAGGTGAATCTCACAATTCCTTTTGCAATGAGCACATATGAAATTACAAACAAACAGTTCTATCAGGTACTCAATTGGGCAATAGAAAAAGAATATGCTATAATTTTCGAGGGAGATGTCTGGGATCATTCAAAAACCTACAAGTACCTTGGCATAAAAAATCTTAATGAGGGTTTGCAGGAGGGAATAGAAATTAATAACAATAGGCTTACCGTAAAGGTCATAGAACAACTAAAAACAGCAGCAGAGATCTCCGCGGATGAGTTCCCGGTCCACGGTGTTACCTGGTATGGAGCCTGTGCATTTTGTAATTTTTTAAGCCTGATCAAAGGACTGGAACCTGCATACGATGTTTCGACGTGGGAATGCGACTGGACAAAGAACGGTTATCGCTTGCCTACTGAAGCTGAATGGGCTTATACGGCAAAAGCAAGCGAACATCATAAATTTGCCTGGGGAGATGACCTGCATAAGGCCTCCTGTACTTTTAACAGAAGCATAAAATTATTTAGTAATGGTTTAACCCCGGTGGGTTTCTATGACGGGACGGAAAAATACGGAATAATCACTGCCTGCAATGCTTCACCTTTCGGTGTATATGATTAAACGGGGAATCTTTGGGAATGGTGCTGGGACTGGTACAGCTTATCGTATTATTCAGTTTCTCCGCAAAACGGAGAAGCTCGCCTTCCGTGGTCAACGCAAGCAACAAAAGTCTGGAAAGGCGGAGGATATCTTGCTCCTCCCAATTACCTTCGTATAGACATAAGGTGGAGCGCGTGCCGTGATCAGTGTTACAGCGAAACCGGATTTCGCATAGCACAAACAATACAATAGACATGTCTCATAACCTCTTGTCAGCTTTTAACTGCTCGGTTATGATATTTCCGGTTATCACAAACCGGTTATATCTGCTCCGGTAGAAACGGATGAACAAATGAAAGAAGAATTCTTTACCTACACCATGGAAATTCATAACAATATTCAGAACTATATTAAAAAATTTGTAATGCACGATAACAATCTCTTACCGCGTATTTTACAGGATGAAAAATCAAGAACGGACACACTTCCCTCAATCGGCCTTGAGGTCGGAAAGCTTACAGGTTTGTTAATCAGACTGGTAGACGCAAAAAAAGTGTTGGAATTCGGCACATGCCTCGGCTATTCCACCATCTGGCTGGGTGAAGCAGTAAAGGCAACCGGAGGCAGACTCATATCCGTGGAATGTGAAAAGAAATTTTTCAACAAAACAAAAGAGAATCTGGTCAAGGCGGGTTTAAGCGGCTATGTCGAATTGATCCATGACGACGCGAACAAAATAATCCATGAATTAAGCGGTCCTTTTGATATCATTTTTCAGGATTCGGATAAAGATTTATACCCCGTCATGCTCGAAAAGTGTATACAATTGGTGCGTAAAAACGGCCTGCTCATTACTGATGATGCGCTTTTTAAACCCATGGGCGTACCCGCGCATTTATGTACATCAATTGAAAAGTATAACTCGATGGTTTTTAACGATCCGCGTTTGTACAGCACAATACTGCCGATCGGCGACGGTGTGGTACTGAGCGTGAAAATATAATCTGATAATATGAAAAAAAGGCAAGCAGTTTGAAGGAGCGTGTGTTCCTTTTATATTTATATTTAGACAGGATTAACTGGATAAATAAGATTACTTGAGGAAATTGCAAAACTCAAAATATATTAAGTTAGTAAAATACTTATTCTTTATACCATAATAATTTAGCAATTTCCATTTTAGGAGCTTCTTGCAAAAATGTTATTTTTGCAAGAAGCTCTACTTAATAAATTTTTTTATATAATGATACAAAACAGCCAAGATTATCATCATAATTTAAATCAAGTATATCCTGTAAATCCTGTCAGATTTAAAATTGATATATTACCACTTTTCTATCAGTATGTATTAATGTATAAATTGCTATGGTCAAAACCAAGCTAACATCCCGAATAATCTTTATTACCGCACTCGTCCTTGTCTCTTTATATATTGTATATGCCTGTTTCTTTTTTGTTATGCAGAGACACTTTTATTTTCCGGGCATGCATGTTCACAGAAATATCCTGGCCAATCCGCCGGCCGATTGTAAGAGGATCTGGATAGAATGCGATGGTTACAAAGTGGAATCATGGTTTTTCCGGCCGCAAACTGCTGCTGCAGACAGGACCTTCCCCGTAATTATTATGGCACACGGTAACGGTGAGATCATAGATTTCTGGAGCAAACGTGTTCAGGCCTTACGCGGTTTAGGCATAGGAGTCCTGCTCGTTGAATATCCCGGCTACGGCAGAAGCGGGGGAGAACCCTCATATGAAAGCATTACTAAAGCCTTTACCAGGGCCTACGACATGCTTATAACTATGCCCGATGTTGACGCGCAAAGAATAATTGTCTTCGGCTTCTCTCTGGGCGGCGGTGCCGCATGTGCTTTGGCCGAACAGCGTGATGTCCGGGTAATTATCTTATTATCAACTTTCGCTTCCCTCTATGACATGGCACTCCACTATTGGCTGCCGCCGTTTATAGTACTCGATCCATTTGATAATGCAAAAGTACTAAAGCACTTTAAAGGGCCTTCACTCATCCTGCATGCACCGGACGATACAATAATTCCATTTCACCAAGCGGAAATACTCGCCCATACTGCTCAAAGCGGGAAACTGACGGTGCTCAGAGGCGGACATAATGATCAGGTTAAAGACTGGCCGTTGTTCTGGCAGACTCATATCAGCAGATTTTTATTAGAGAACGGCATTATAACTTTAAAGTAAAAGCGAATAGGGAAAAAGATTAAGCACTTTGGCTAAATATATTATTAATCACCATGATTAAATCCCTTTTTGTAAACGGCTTATACAGGAATTCCCGGATACCAAGCGTTTTTACTTTTTCTATTGTTATTTTCTCGCTAAAACCGGTGCAGAGGATAATGGGGATATCAGATCTAATCTGCAGCATGATAACAGCCAAATCCGCACCTGTCATAACAGGCATGGTTTGATCCGTAATAATGAGATCGAAATCATCAGGAGCGCTTTGAAATAATTTAAGCGCCTCAGCGCTGCTTATTGTTGTCTGAACATGCGAACCCAGCCGCTTAAGCAGCTGTGCATTCGAATCGATTAATTCCTTCTCGTCATCTATTAAAAGGATATGCTGAGGCCAGGATTTACACGGCTCTATTTCATTTTCCTTTTCCTGAAGTTCCTGCTCATGAATCAAAGGGAGATAAACATCAAAAGTAGATCCCTGGTCGAGACTGCTTTTAACCGTAATAAATCCTCCGTGACCCTTTACTATACCGTGCACAACGGACAGGCCAAGACCGGTGCCTTCTTCCTTCTTTTTTGTTGTAAAATACGGATCAAAAACTCGTTCCATGATTTCATGTGTCATGCCATGCCCGGTATCGGAAACGGTTAATTTCAAATAGGTACCGGCCTTCAACTCCGGTTGATGAGCCAAAACATCCGCATCCAGATCCACTTCTTTCAGACTTACTCCCAGTGTACCGCCCTTATCCCTCATGGCATGTCCGGCATTGGTGCACAGATTCATCATTATTTGATGGATGTGGGTGGGATTGGCAAAGGCAATACTGTTTACCGCTTTGATACACGATTCAATTTCTATCGTACTGGGCAGGGATGCCCTTAAAAGCTTTAAAGCCTCCTTTATGATAATGCTGACGCGTAACGGTTTTTTTTCCGTTTCGCTTCGTCTGCTGAAAGCAAGTATTTGTTTTACCAGTTCCTTGGCGCGCTCTCCGGCTAGTAATACATGATGTAAGTATTGCACCACAGGTGAATCCGCGGGCAGATCCTCCCGGGAAAGCTCCGTAAAACCTATTATAGCGCTGAGAATATTGTTAAAATCATGCGCAATGCCACCGGCCAATGTCCCAAGCGCATCCAGCTTTTGAGCTTGTTGAAGCTGTTTCTCATATTTAATTTTTTCTTCCTCCGCCTGCTTCCTGTAGTTAATATCGTTCATAAAACAAAGTGCTGCCGGCCGGCCGTTCCAGTCCACAACAACAGTATTAGTCTCGATCCAGCGGATTTTATTTAATTTATTTACGATCCGCAGTTCATACACAACGATGGCTGCTTGGCCCTCAAGTTTTTGTTTGTAAATTTGATTTAGCCTTTCCCGGTCATCTTTATACACAAAGGTTTTAAAGGGCTGCACCATAATTTCATCATGCGTATAGCCTGTAAGTTGTAGAACTTTGGGATTAAAGAATTTAACATAGCCCTCCTGTACTACAAGAATACCCTCATTGGCATTTTCAAAGAGCTCCCGGTACTTTTTTTCTCTATCCCTCAGTGCTTGTTCCGCTACAAGACGAGCTACCGTATTGCTGATCTGACCGGCAATTGTCTCAAGGGCATTGCGTTGATAGAGCTCCACTTCACCAAATGCATGCGATGCTGCATTGAGGCACCCGATGACCCTACCCTCATATTTTAAGGGTATAATGGCTATGGCCCGTAACTTTTCTTTTACTTCCGCCTTATCTTTGGGAAAATCAAGCAGCTTATATTCTTTATAAACAGGCTCTCCCTTCATAACAAGTTGTGCGTTAGGCGATTCACTTTCATAATGCTTAGCACTTTTTACAAAATCTGACGGCAATCCTTTATGATATACCATATCTAATGCCCGGGAAGCCTTATCCACTAAGCAGATACCTCCGCAGTCCATTCCCGATATCTTGAGTGCGGCTTCGAGGCATAGCGACATTCCTGTGATAAGATCAGTGATACTGCATACGGCTAAAGCGAGATCATGCTGGATAAGAATCTGGTCTTCTACCAGTTTGCGTTTTGTAATATCGCGCGCAATCCCCTGTATGGCATAAGGCTTGCCTTCTTTATAAATCAACGAACCCTTTGTTTCCACCCAGACAAAACCACCGTCTTTCTTCCTTAACTTATATTCCTGCATTCTTTTCTGTGAGCCTGTTTTAATAATTTCAGCCATTGTTTCCCTAGCTCGTGACAGCTGATCTTCTACAATAAGTGTTTTAAAATTTATTGAAGGTATATCTTTTTTAGAGTAGCCCAAGAGATCTAACGCCGCGCTGTTGGCATCGATAAAATTGCCTTGAAAATCGTTTGCAAAAACAGGATCAAGCATACGTTCGAACAGGGCAGCATACCTCTCTGTACTCTCTTTTAACTCTTCTTGAGTCTGCATGCGTTCGGTCACATCACGATCAACACCCCTAAACCCGCTCAAGCTACCCTTTGTATCCAGAATAGGCACTGCATTACTTTCAAGATAGCGGTAGCTTCCGTTTTTATGTTTCCAGCGAATTAAAAGCCCGTTCCAACCGCGCTTTTCTGCAATCCAGGTCTTGAGTAGGGACTGTACTTTTTTTTTATCATCCGGGTTCATAATATTAAGGCTTGACGTGCCAATGAGCTCATGGGGACGATAGCCCAGAATATTTTCTACGGCGGGATTAGAATAGGTATGCACGCCATTTATGTCGATAGCCCAAATCCAGTCCTTTGATGTTTCAACCAAAGCGCGAATCATCTCTTCGTGCTCCTGCAGCTCTAAAGTGCGCCTGGACTCTTGCTCTGCCAACTGTTTCCGCAGACTTGTTTTTATCAAGTAGGTATTAATCCTGGCTAACAGCACCTCAACTACAATGGGTTTTGTGATAATATCGGCTGCACCCAGTTTAAATCCTTGGGCAATATTTTCTGCGTGAGCTGGGTCGGTCAAAAGAATTATAGGAATATCTTTTGTCTTAGGATTTTTTTTCAATCGGGAGCAGAACTCAAAACCATCCGGCTCCGGCATTAATACATCTAATAAAATGAGGTCAGGCAGTTTTTACTCTATCATAGTTAAAGCCTGATTCCCGTTTTTTGCAATGCCGGTTATAAAACCGTGTCCACGCAGAGACTTGTCGATGCTTTTGCTACTCTTTAATACATCATCTACAATGAGAATACGCAGTTTTTTTTTCTGTGGAGAATCTGATATTGTATTCTCCTTATATACTTTTTTATCTTCTCTAGTGTATAGTATAGGATTATAAACTCACAGATGCAACCGGTGTTTTTATTTAAGGAGTAGTAAAAACCGGTTATACTAAGGCAGCTTTACAAGATAGTTTTACGGCGAATTCTTTCGCAGCACGGTTTCCGTTGTTTTACGCGCATCTTCTTCCTGCTCCGTACGCCAGGTTTCATCCTTAATGGAACGAATGATGTAGTCGCATGCTTCATGCGCGGAATCCGTCATGAGCAAAAGGTCCAGATCTCCTTGGGAAATTTTCCCCTCGACAAGCATGGTATTTTTCAGCCAGTCCGTTAAGCCCTTCCAGTAGTCCATACCAAAAAGAACAACGGGAAAGTTTTTCATTTTTCCTGTTTGAATGAGGGTAAGTGATTCAAAGAACTCATCCATAGTACCGAATCCGCCGGGGAAAATAACAAATGCGTTTGCGTATTTTAAAAACATAGTTTTACGGGAAAAGAAGTAATAGAATTCAATTGCCACGTCCACATAAGGATTAACATGCTGCTCAAAGGGAAGCTCGATATTCAACCCTATTGACAACGCTCCGCTTTCACGCGCTCCTTTATTACCGGCTTCCATAATACCCGGACCGCCGCCGGTAATAATGGCAATTCCCGCTTTACCGAGTAATGAGGCAAGTTCCATGGCTTTCTTATACATGGGATCAGCGGGCTTGGAACGTGCGGAACCGAAAATGGTTACAGCCGTTTCAACATTGGCAAGAGTATCAAATCCCTCAACAAATTCACCCATAATACGGAATACTCGCCATGGATCTGTTTGGGTAAACGCCGCAGGTTTTGCTTTGATTGAAGCCAACAGGCGTTCATCTTCAGTAGTCCCCCCCTCCCGCATAGTAAACATTTTCTTTTTGATCACTGCAAAATCCCTTCGTTTTAAATTTAGATCGCATAGAAAGCTTATAACGGTCTTTTATACTACGGCTGTTCTGTATAAGCCAAAACCTCAAAAATTACAAGTGCTTGTTGTAAACGGATATTTTTTCTAAGAGCCGGACTGTTTTTAAGCAGCCTCTCTTGCTTTTCAAACAAGGGTTTTAATTTTTGAGCTAATTGTACGGTTCTCTCTTCATTATTCTCAAACTCTTCGCTTACTTTATCCAATTGGCTTTGGATACTCATAATATAATTGTTTACCTCGTCGGCAGCTTTAGAAGCATTGCCCTTATGTGCTTCAACAATCGATAGTGTTTTGTCCATATATTCATAGACCCGCTGAATCGCATCGTCACCCGCACAAGACTCTAGTAAAAAAAAGCAAATCATCATACTCACTAAAATTGCAACTGCTCTTTTCATACATACCCCCTCACAAAATACTTATCATTATTATTCTATATTCAATTATAATACCAATATAATCCAGATACAAAATATTTTTTATAACTCCGGAAAAATTTAAAGGTTTATTGCGCTACTCTACTCTCTCCACCTTAAAAATAACCGGCCTTAAGGCCGTTTAGAAGTAAAGGCAAAGCTTCCCCAAGGCAGGGGGACATGGCCTGCTATTTTTATGATGCCTTCCGAAAACATTAAAAGTGTATACGGTTGGCCCTCCTCCGGTGAAATAGATCTTATGGAACAGGTGGGTCATCATCCCGGAACCGTACAGGCGAGTGTTCACTGCGGTAAATACAACCATCCCCAAGGAAATCATAAATTCGGCACATTTTATATTGATGATCCTTTTAACGTATTTCACATCTATGCCGTGGAATGGTATCCGGACAAGCTTGATTTCTTTGTGGACGATAATAAATTTTTTAGTTTTGAGAACGAGATGACGGATTGGAAAGCCCGGCCGTTCTATAAAGATTTTTATCTGATACTCTGTCTGGCAATCGGCGGCTCATGGGGCGGAGCACAGGGTATAGACGATAGTATCTTCCCCACTCAAATGGAAATTGCTAAATTATTATAGAATAAATAATAAGTATTTTACTAACTTAATATATTTTGATTTTTGCAATTTCCGCATTATATAAATTGATTTTTTAAATTATCTTTTTACCAGCTCTTTGGCTACTCTTTGTTTTTGTACCTCTAATTTTCTGACACAGTCCCTCTCCTCCACTTCCATAAGCGGATTTAAGGGGAAAGCCAAGGCAACTTCTATCATTTCTTCCGCCTTTTCCCATTCACTCCAGGCCACATAGATATCGGCTATCAGCTGGTATGTCTGGCGATAGTCTTTACCATAAAAAAGGGCCTTTTGTATGTCCACTTTAGCTTTATCTGTATCACCCACACTGATTCCTGCCGGGGCAAAAGCATAAACAGTGGCCCTGATAGCCCACGGCATTCCTTTAAAAAAGTTCGGATCCAGATTGATCACAATGGTCATCTCGTTGAGAATATCGTCCGCAGTAAAGAGACTGTAGATAATACCGTTATATTCCGCCCATTTAGCCATCCCCACACCAAGCCAGTAGTGTGCTGCAACTCCCGTTGCTTTGATGTGTACAGCCTTATCGGCATAGTCTTTACAGAGAGTGAAATAATGCTTTTTGGTATTGTGGTCGGTCGCATAGAAGTCACCGTAAAAATAACAGAGCACCGCATACATCCAATGGGCATCGTAGTCCTGTGGATCCGCTTCCACCTTAAGCTTCGATTCGTCCAGCAGTTCCAGTAATCCCTGTTCTGTTTTACGTTTATCCGCTATTCCGCTTAACAATAGATCATCAATATCATCTTCCGTATAAGAAACTGAACTTATTATAAAAAACACAATTACGAATACAAAGACGGTCTTTCCTCTGTTCATAAGCATAATACTCCTTCTATTATTAATTATAATGCATTAATTAAATAAAGCTAGCAAAACTGAACTTTTAATATAAATTCAAAATTGTTCATTATCATTCAGCTCATAATACTCTTAAAGAGTAAAATATCAGACTCATAAATTCAATAAAAAAAAGTGCATCCCTCTTTCCATATTATACATTACAGACTCTCTTGACAAAAAATCCCGCTTGGG
>CAZEPL010000072.1:0-20112 GCA_964514135.1 uncultured Spirochaetaceae bacterium
GCAAGGAGCCGACGGATTTCGCCTTCCCACAGGAACGGAATGGGAACTTGTCGCACGCTATACCACAAGCGGTCCGGAAGGAAAATATGAAGAGTTTCCCGGAGGGAGTGGAATATACTGGATACCCTTTAGTGATATAAGCGGTGAACTCAAGGAATCCGTGGGGGAACGTAAATTTTTAAAGGGTAAAAATCGCTTTGCGAACACCTGCGCATCAAGTGTCAAGAGTTTGCGGTTTAGTAGGAGAAAAAGGAAATTTATGGCAGTGGTGTTTCGATATACTGCCGGTTGATCCGCGTTCCGATAATTATCGCTTAAAAAGAGGCGGCAGCTGGGGTCCTCATTGCGGAAGACATGACCATTGGCCCAAGAAAGAAGCCTGTAATGGGTTTAATCAAATAACCTTTCGTCTGGCCAGAACTGTTTCAGCGGAATAAGACAGCTAAAACAATATATTAATAAACTCACCGTAAACAAAGCTGAATGTTACAATATACACAGTGAGAATGAAAACAAATTTTTTACCTAATAAACGACCGACCATTAACAGCGAAGGTATGCAGACAGAGGATGCGGTAAGTGAAAAAGAAAGAGCTGTACCAAACGGTAAACCTGTATGAATCAGTGGTTTTAAGATAAGGATATCAGCTCCTCCGCAAATATAAAGCGGTATGCCCAAAAGAATAATACCGGTTCTGCTGATATATGATTGTAAGAAGCCCTTCATTGCATCCAGCGGATCACCAAGCAGAATTTCAAATGTAATACTAAGCCCGGCGCCTAAGAGTACAAACGGAATTATACCCCTAAAGATCCGCATACCTTTTTCATACAAATTCATACTTCCCGGTGTACATGTATTCTTTCTTGTGCATTGCAGTCCTCTTTCCTCGGTCAAGGCAATGCGCGGCTGAACGAAATTTATAAAATAAGCGGCAGAGAAAGATAATAAAAATACTCCCGCAATTCTGGCCAGGCAGTATTCTATTCCTAATATATTCAAAGACATAAGAATGATAAAAGGATTTAATAAAGGAGCTGTTATTAAAAAAATTATCGTATTTTTTGTGTCAAAAACTTTTCTCATGCCGGCTATCAAAGAAGCGGAAGAACACGCACAAATAGGCAGTAGAGAGGCCGCAATAAAAGTCCGGAACGGTCCGTTAAGAATGTTTATACGCAGACGGGAGAGGAAAAGCTGAACAAACAGACCGGCGAAAATACTTAAAAAAATAGTCACAGGAAGTTCAACAAGATTTTCAAACAGAATGAATCCTGGTTTAGGAAACATTTTATATACAATACACTGTTGTTTATTGGCAATGGTTATATTGTAGATAGTCTTATATCCGAAATCGAGCAGAGCAAAGAGTATGCACATTATAAGCGCTATTTTTATGAAAAGTATTTTTACAGTATGTGTATTGCTGCTTATAAGTTTAGTTATATTTGATTGTTTTTCTTTTATTCCATTGCTTCTGGATTTTTTAAAAGTAGTACAATATCTCCATGTTACTGTACTTTTGCCCTTTGCAGGGCTGTCTGCTTATAATAACTTCCTTTATAATTAATGTCTACATTCATCTGTTTTGTGCTTATTGATACTCCTTAGCTCATATTCCACAGAAAATACACAATTTTGTTTTATTCAGATAACAGGCACACATATTGGCGATGGAGATTATTTAGCCAGAACCGAGAAGGTTGTGGATGTTATCAATAATCTCCCGTAATAATTTTTCACCATGCACCATGTGTGGATGATTTTTATAATAATAAAGTGCATGAAGGCTGCCCGTAAAGGCAGCCTTTCTTATATAGCGTTCTACACAAAAATACCTAGATTGAAAAAAATTGTAAATTCAGTATTTTTATTGATTTTTTAACCGCCAAAAGTATATAAATTCAATTTCAAATATATTAAGGAGAGTGTTATGTATAAAAAATGGCTATTGATATTTATTTTATCTCTGATTTTATATTCTTGTCTTACACCCTTTATATTTTCTTTTAAAGCTGAGCTTGAAGAAGTAAACAGAGAAACAGGCTTAGACGCAATTCGATTTGAAGATAAAAAAATGGGGATTGATTTTATCGATCATGTAACTATCAGTGGAAACCATTTTGATGTGGGTTATCAAATGGGTATGCTTGCTACAAAGACGATTGTAAGACCTAAAAAATGTGAAAAAAATGCACGGGAGTTTAATAGGCAAATAATTGAGATGTATAGAAAATTGTATCCTGCGTACTTGGAAAAATTAAAGGGAATCGCCAAAGCATTTGACATGAATCTAGAAGATATAGACCTACGCTTTATGGAAAGGGAATTTTTTGTCAATCTGGGCTGGCTGGGACTTGGCTTTGAAGAAAAAAAGTATAAAGGTTTTAAAGGTTTAGGCGCTCACTGTAGCATTTTGGCTTACAATATAGATTCCCAAGGGATGAAGAAAACGATTGTGGGCAGGAATTTCGGTTGGCTGCAGCCTAATGGAGCTATAGTACGAACCGAATTAACCGGGGATTATAAAACTTTAGGATCTACGATAATATGTCTGGATCACTGGATTATGGATGGTATTAATGAAAAGGGTTTGTTTATCGGTGTTATGACTGTGGTATCTCCCGAGCAGAACAGCTATGCCGGACTTTCCTATCCCGATTCACCGGCTGTGGATGCTCACCATATGATGAGAATAATTTTAAACACCTGTTCTTCGGTACAAGAGGCCATTACCAAAACAAAATCGGCACGAATATGGTTTGCTGATGAAGTAGTTCATTTTTTATTGGCAGACGCTTCTGGTGCCATGTGTGTTTTTGAGTTTGACGAACAAGGACGTCTTCTTATTATATATCCTGATAATGAAAACTATTTGCTGTCAACTAATTCATGGTTATATGATACCGATTATTTAGCACGTCTCCATTGTTGGCGTTATGCGGTTGCCAGTAATATTTTAGGGAATAATCCGCTTAAAGATACGGCTGATCTGTTTGATGTCATGAGAAAAATGACACAAATACCATCGAATCCTTATGTGCAAAACAATTATGTGTATAATACTTCTATCTTCGATTATTTACAAACACTATGGACTAGTCTCTATAATCTTGAGAATCTCACTATGACAATTCATTATTGGCTGGATAATGAAGAAGCATTTTACTCTTATAGCCTGGACAACTAAGGTTATTATATATTGTTAGATTTGAAGTGAGGTGAAAAATTATGAGAAAACAAATAGCTATTTCATTCTTAGTTTTTATAATGTTATTATGTTTGCTACATACATGTACTACAATTCCAGAATATGACTTTAATAGAATATTAAAAGAAACTGATAATAAAATTATTAAAGTTAAAAACTATGTAAAAGGTGCTTTAGTAAAAGAAGTTGAAATTAATGCGAATTATTTTGAACTTGGTTATCAACTCGGTTTAATAGCCCGTCATATTAATCTACCAATAAAAAGATGGACAGATGAAAATAAAGACAATAGTATCGCGCTTATCGAATTATACAAAAAAATATACCCGTATCATCTTGAAAAAATCAAAGGCATCGCCGCTGCGTATAAAGTTGATTTTAATGATGTAGATATGATTTATTTTGAAAGAGAATTTTTTGTAAATCTGGGCTGGATATTATTCAATCATAGTCATTACTGGTTTAATGAGAAATTTCCGCTTAAGAATAGAGCATGTAGTATAATTGGATATAATCTATATGATGTAAAAAATCATAAAACTATCATTGGTAGGAATTTTGATTACCCCTATAACATACCAAAGTTTTTAGTAAAAACTGAAATGAAGGGAGTATATAAAAGTGTTTCTCATACAATCTATGCTATCAACCATTGGGCAACGGATGGAATTAATGAAAAAGGGCTTTTTATTGGAGAAACGGCTGTTGATTATCCGGAAGAATATTCAGAAACTCTGAAACAGAAAAATTATCCAAATGAGCCTTCAATCGATGTCCTTCATTTAATAAGAATAACACTTGACACTTGTGCGACTATGGAAGAAACAATTGAATTATTTAAATCTGTGAATGTTTGGTTTGCCGAAGATGTGGAAGATCAGTTTTTTATCGCTGATAAAAATGGGAACATGGCGATTTTAATTTATGATCTAAATAGAAATCTGAATATTATTAGAAAAAAATCAAATAAAAACTATATGCTGCTTACTAATGTTGCCGGTTGTGAGAATGAAGAAGTATTTAATTTGTGTTTCAGATATAAAACTGCTAAAGAATATCTGCAAAAAAATGAAATTTATTCTATGAATGGATTGCTCAATTTAATGAAAAAGATTTCTTTCCCGAACAATGAGCATCCTGCTCCTCTCGGTGTTAATGAATTTGAAGGATTCCAAACGTTGTGGATAACGATGTATGATTTATCTGAAAAGAGTATTATTTCTCGTTTTTTTGAAGACAACTTTTCAAATGAATATTTTTATAATTTTAACATTTACTAATTAGATTTGACCTTATAATATAGACAACTAAAGATATTTATGTGTTATAGGATCTCAGCAGATGGATTAATTCCCATCTGCTGTTTATAAAGCATTTCTGATAGATATGATGAATATGGGTGTTAACAGTTTTTATAGAAATAAACAAGCTGCCTGCAATATACTGGGGCTTAAGGCCTTGAATGAGTTTTTCAATAATTTCCTTTTCTCTTTTTGTTAATTGGTATTCCTTTATAAAGCTGGAAGGAATTGCAGTTGGCAGCACGCGTGATTCATCGCTAATATGTTTGATATTTTGAATTGATAATAAAGTGAACAGGACAAACAGGAAAAGAATGTTGAAATAATAATTAAAGATAAATGAATCTGAGATAACATAATACACATGAGAAAAGATAAAAAAGGGCGCAAAGACAAGTTTAATGATACAAGTCAGTAGTACTGGTTTTTTTAACTTCTTCTGTTTTACCTGCTTCCATTTAATAAGCCCATAAATAGCTATAATTTGAAAAACAAAGAGTACTATTTCAATACCTATATGAAGATTCCAGAATATTGTATGCAGAGAAATAATCTTTAGAGTTTGGATGAGATAAAATGTGCTCTGTATTAAAAAGAATAAAATAAATACCGAATTCAGATATGGTCTCGTCTTGTGTAATAGACGAGGATTGACCACGGCTAAGATAAAATGAATGAAAAAATATGTTTTCAGATTAAGGGCCAATACACCTATTATGCCTAGTAAAGGGAATTGGCTAATAAGAGTAGTGGGATGAATATAAAGGTACACACCGTTAAAAAAGATAAACTGTAAAAATATGAGCTGAATAAAATTAAATAAAGTAAAGAAAAGGCCATATTTAAGCCATTTTAGCTTTTCTTTTAGACAGCGTATTGCGAAAAGAGCAATTGAGGTGAGTAGTATGGCTGCGTCGAGGAAGGAAAGCCATAGTATAATATGCTCCATAACTGTATTTATAGAGCCATCTTATTGTTTTTGCAAGCAGGTAAAAGAGAAAAAGGCTTATACCCACTGGACAAAAGAAAAAATACAAGTATAATATCCTATGGAAAAGAAGAATATTTTTTTAAACCTCTCGCCCCTTGATCATCGTTATTATTTATCAAACCGCGAAGTTCATGAAGCTCTCGGTATTTATCTAAGTGAAGAAGCCTCAGTCCGTTATTGTCTTAAAGTTGAGATTGCTCTCTTAAAAGCACTTATACCATTTGCCCAAAATCTGGGTGCCGATGCCAAAAAGTTTGCTTCGGGTTTGGATGATTTATGCGATTCAATAGACCCACAGGAGGTGTATAAGGAAGAGGTTGAAACCCAGCACAATATTCGGGCGTTGGTTAACGTATTGAAACGCAAGCTGCCGGAACAGATCCGGCATTTAGTTCATGTCGGAGCTACCTCGGTGGATATTTTAGATACCGCTTTTTCGCTGCGCATAAAAGACGCGGTGCGCAGGGTAGTACTGCCCCTTTTACTGGAACTGGAAACAGAGCTGGTAAGGCTCGTAAAACAAGAAGCCGAAACCATTCAGATAGGCCGCACCCACGGCCAGCATGCGGTCCCCATTACTTTCGGCTACGCGGTGGCCGAGTATGTATCACGCCTGGGTAAATCCATCGAGCGCATCGAGCTAAAATCACGTAATCTTAAAGGTAAACTGGCAGGAGCCGTGGGCGCGTATAACGCCACCAGCATGGTTACCGCCGATCCTGAAAAGCTTGAGGCTGTTGTGCTTACGAGTTTAGGTCTTGAAGCATCCGAACACTCCACGCAGCTGGTGGAACCGGAGTATCTTTTGGAACTGATGCTTGAAATCAATATGGCATTCGGCATTATTGCCAATCTGGCCGATGATCTGCGCCATTTGCAGCGCTCGGAGCTGGCGGAGGTAAGAGAGCATTTTTCCAAACAGCAGGTGGGCTCATCCACCATGCCCCAAAAGCGTAATCCCTGGAACTCGGAACACGTAAAGAGTTTATGGAAGGCTTTTATGCCGAGAGTGATTACCATGTTTATGGATCAGATTTCCGAACACCAGCGCGATCTCTCCAACTCCGCATCACAGCGCTTTATTGTTGAGTTTATTGCCGGATTCAGTTTCGCGGTAAAAAGAATGATAAAGATAAGTTCCGGATTGTATGTGGACGGAGAGCGGATGAAACGCAACTTATCCGGCGCGGGCGATGCAGTATTGGCAGAGGCCGCTTATATTTTGCTGGCTTTGGGAGGAGAGGCGGAGGCGCATGAGGTTATTCGACGTGTTACTCTTGAATGCGGGCAAAAGGCAAAGAGTCTGGTTGAAGTACTTAAGCATGACAGTAAGGTGTGGAAGATAATAACGGTACAGCTCAAAAAAGTAATGAATGTTGATGCCGGACACTTTTTTTCACATCCTGAGCTCTATCAGGGAGTCGCGGCTAAAAAGGCGAAACGTATTGCCAAAAAGTATGAACAAAAAATAAAACAACTACAGGAGGCATTGGCGTGAATTTAAAAGAAGGATTAAGTTTTGATGATATATTGATTGTTCCCTCATATTCGGAAGTACTGCCGGATGAAACCGATTTAAAAACGCGTCTGGCAGGCAATATCGAGCTCAACATACCGATACTATCTGCTGCTATGGACACGGTGACCGAAGAGGAGCTGGCTATTGCCATAGCATTGGAAGGCGGATTGGGAGTTGTCCATATGAATCTTTCACCGCAGGAACAGGCACGGCAGGTTGCTCATGTAAAGCGCTTTTTAAACTGGATTATCGACATGCCTGTTACCGTAAATAAGGAACAGACGGTTGCGGATGCGCTGCTCATAATGAAGGAACATAATATTTCGGGACTGCCGGTTCTGGATAAGGGAAAATTATGTGGAATTCTTACCAGGCGGGATATGAGATTCTGTGACGATGAAGCTTTAAAAATCGAAAAGGTAATGACCGCTCATCCGATTGTGGAAAACGATAAAGTAAGTTTAGAGAGTGCGCAGAAGAAGTTTGATAAGCACAGAATCGAAAAGCTGCCTGTTGTGGATGCGGATAACAGATTAATAGGACTTATTACGGTAAAGGATTTGGAAAAACACCAGCGCTTTCCCAAAGCAGCCTTAGATAAAAAGGGCAGGCTGCTGGTGGCTGCGGCAGTTTCACCGTACGATTATAAGAAGCGCATGCCCCTGCTTCAAGAAGCCAAAGTCGATCTTGTTATAATCGATACGGCGCATGGTGATTCTAAAAACGTGTTAAAAGCTGTGGAAGATATTAAAAAGCATCATTCCAATATCTTAGTTGTCGGCGGCAACACAGCTACCAAAGAAGGAATAAAACATCTTGTGGGAGCAGGATCCGATGCGGTAAAAGTAGGTGTAGGTCCGGGATCCATCTGTACGACCAGAATTATTGCAGGCATTGGTGTCCCCCAGTTTTCAGCTATTTGGGAATGTGCGGAAGAGGCGGATAAACAAAACATACCGATTATTGCAGACGGCGGTATAAAATATTCAGGTGATATAAGCAAAGCCCTTACTGCCGGTGCCAGTACGGTTATGATCGGTAATCTGTTTGCCGGCTTAAAAGAAGCACCCGGACATGAAATTATCTATGAAGGCAGAATGTTTAAAGAATACCGCGGCATGGGTTCAATCGGGGCTATCGAACAGGGTTCCGGAGGGCGCTATCAGATGCACGCCGAAACCGAAATAGTACCGGAAGGTATCGAAGGCCGTGTGCCTTACAAAGGAGACCTCAAGCCCTTTCTGTATCAGCTGGTTATGGGCCTGCGTAAGGGTATGGGATACTGCGGCTGTAAAACCATCCCTCAGCTTAGAAAATACAAAAAATTCATAAAAATAACACATGCGGGGTTAAAAGAAAGCCATGCCCATGATATATATATCTCTAGAGAAACGCCTAACTATTCGGTTAAATATGGGAGTTATTTATGAGAGTTGTAGTTATCGGAGCACAATGGGGAGATGAAGGCAAAGGAAAGATCGTAGATTTTTTAGCTGAAGAATCTTCGCTTATTATACGCTATGCAGGCGGGGCCAACGCCGGACACACTATAGTTATCGGTGACAATACCTATAAACTGCACCTGGTACCTTCGGGGATAATTTCTCCAAATAAGAAGGTGATCTTAGGGATTGGAATGGTAATCGACCTGGAAAGCTTGTTTAACGAGCTGAAAACCCTCTCTGATCAGGGCATCAGCTGGCAGGGAAGGATTTTTATTGCAGACAGGGCACATCTTGTGCTTCCCCGTTACAAAGAGCAGGACAAAGAACAGGATGAAAAGCGCAAGCGTCCTTTGGGCACAACCGGACGGGGAATCGGGATTAGCTATGCGCTCAAGGCTTCCCGAGATGGCATCAGAGTAGGGGATATATTTGAAGAAAAATACTTTAATAGTTTACCCCAAGAAGACAGAACATATTTGGATCAGTATAAATCAAAGATACAGGACATGGTGATTGATCTGGTTTCATTTATGCATCAGCACAAACATGAAAACATTCTGTTTGAGGGGGCTCAGGGTACACTCCTGGACCTTGATCTGGGCACATATCCTTTTGTTTCTTCAGGCATGTCCTGTGCCGCGGGAGCTGCCATCGGAGGAGCGGTAGGTCCCAAAGGCATCGACACTATTATCGGTGTGTGCAAGGCCTATTCCACACGGGTGGGCAATGGTCCGTTTCCCACTCAGTTTGATAAGGAGCGTGAGGATAAGCTGGAAAATTATGTACGTGAAGTGGGAAGAGAATACGGGGTAACCACCGGCCGTCCCCGCCGCTGCGGTTATTTAGACCTTGTGGCCTTACGCTATGCCTGTTTTACAAATTCCATAGATTATTTAGCGCTCACTCACCTTGATGTGTATGATGAAATGGAGGAGATAAAGTGCTGTACCGCTTATAAGATTGACGGAAGCGAAACTAAAATATTTCCCGCTTCCATAGAGAGACTGGAAAAAATTGAATCCGTACTTAAGAGCTTTAAAGGCTGGAAAAAAAGCATTAAAAACTGCCGCCGCTACGACGACCTGCCGGTCCAAGCCCAGGAATATATCTCTTTTATTGAACAGTACATAGGAACCAAGATAGGTATTGTATCTGTGGGTTATAAACGCAATGAGACGATTATAAGAGATAATCCATGGACAAAATCTTAATTTTGGATTTCGGCAGCCAGACAACTCAGCTCATCGGGCGCCGTATCAGGGATCTCGGTGTGTTCTCGGAGGTTATACCGGGAGAAACTCTGCTTGCGACGCGCTTATTGGAAAATGTTAAAGGCATAATTCTGTCCGGTTCACCTGAATCCGTATATAAAAAAACTGCACCCAAACCCGATCCCAGGCTCTACACTCTGAATCTTCCGCTTTTAGGCATCTGCTACGGATCGCAGCGCATGATGCAGGATCAGGGCGGCAGGGTTACGCCGCATTCAAAAAAGGAGTACGGCCGGGCCAAGGTATTTATAAAAGAACGGTCGGATCTGCTTAAAAACGTACCGGACGGCTTTGTTTCATGGATGAGCCACGGTGATACAATTGAAAAACTGGCTGATGGCTTTAAAGTTATAGCGCAGACTGAGAACGGTATACCGGCGGTAGTTAAGCTTAAGACCATGCAGGTCTACGGACTGCAGTTTCATCCCGAAGTGACACACTGTGAGTACGGCATGGATATTTTAAAGAATTTTGCCTTTACCATATGTGGTGCCAAAGCGGAATGGAATGTGGATGCATTCCTGCGGGCCGGCATTGCAGAGATAAAAGCTCATGTGGGCAGCGAGAAAGTGCTGCTCTTAATTTCCGGCGGTGTGGATTCTTCGGTTGCCGCGGGGCTGCTGCTTAGAGCACTGGATCCCGAGCAGGTACACCTTATGTATATTGATACGGGCCTGATGCGCAAGCATGAATCTCAGGAAGTGTATAAGAGCCTCAACAAACTGGGCGCAGCTCATATTCACCATATCGATGCCGGAGTCGATTTTCTTAAAGAGCTGGCGGGTGTAGCTGATCCTGAGAAAAAAAGACAAATCATAGGCGATATGTTTATTCAAGTCCAGGAAAGAGAAGTAAAAAGAATAGGTATTGAGAATGTGTATCTGGCCCAGGGCACGTTGTATACCGACATGATTGAATCGGGAAAGGGTGTGGGTAAAAAAGCTCATGTGATTAAATCGCATCATAATGTGCGTTCTCCCTTAGTGGAAGAAAAACGCAAAAAGGGACTTATCGTTGAACCGCTGGCCATGCTCTACAAAGATGAGGTGCGCAGACTGGGAAAAAAACTGGGATTGAGCCCCGCTATTATCGGCCGCCATCCTTTCCCGGGGCCGGGTTTGGCTGTACGAATTTTAGGTGAAATAACGGATGAGAAGCTTACCGTGCTCAAACAAGCGGATTATATATATATTGATGAGCTTAAACAACGGGGCCTTTACGATCGGATCTGGCAGGCTTTTTGTGTGCTTTTACCCCTGCGCTCCGTGGGGGTGAGCGGCGACATGCGCCGCTACGGCTACGTGCTTGCCCTGCGTGCCGTTGTTTCACTTGACGGCATGACCGCGGATGTGTTTCCCTTTGCCACAACAGATCTGCTGGGAATATCGGCCAAGATTACCAATTCCATCAAAGAGATCGGACGAGTGGTCTACGATGTGTCGAGTAAACCGCCGGCTACCATTGAGTGGGAATAGAAAGTGATTGGAACCACAGATTACATCGATTTTTATTTTGATTTTTAAGATATCATTGTTAACTGTAGACTGTTTATACTAATACATTTGCTATAAAGGGGCTTTGGTATGAAAAGAATATTATATACTTGCGCTTTAATATCAGTGTTTTTTTTATTCATTACCTGTGACGGCCAGGAAGGGAACCTCCCGTTGGCCGCTGACCAGAATATGATCGTGGTGGGCGGCTCGCAAATGCCCAAGTCTTTAAACTATTTCACCGATTATAATGCTTTCAGCATTGAGGTGGCTCAGCTCATCTACGAAAGGCTGTGCGAGCGTAATACGGAAACCTGGGAGCTGGAAGGCAGACTGGCGCAGAGCTGGAGCATGAGTCCGGACAAACTTACCTATACCTTTGTTATGAATAAGAACGCCAGGTGGGCGGATGGCTCTCCTGTAACTTCGGAAGATGTTATTTTTACCTATAACACCATTATGAATCCCGATAATCTCACCACCGTGTTCAGAATGTTTTATGAGGCAGCTTTTAAAAGAGTCTACGCAATAGATGAATATACTGTGGTATTTGAAGCCAGGAATCCGCGTTGGTTTAATTTTGTGCATGCCTCTTCTTTTTTGGTACTGCCCAAACATGAGTATGAAGGCAGAGATTTTAATAAGGATTTCAACCTCATGCTTCCTCCCGGTTCCGGAGCGTACGTTATTGAGAATGTAGAGCCCGAGCGCTTTATTGTTTTAAAGAAACGGCCGGATTACTGGGCCAAAGAGCTTCCACAAAAAGCCGGTATGTATAACTTTGAGTGGATAAAATACAAATTCATTTTAGAGGATGAGATCCGCCTGGAAGCATTCAAAAAGGGTGAGCTGGATTTGACGAGCCCGCCCAGTGCCAAGCACTGGATAGAATGGACTGAAGAGAATCCGCCTTATCAGCTGCAGCAGAACTGGATTGTGGCCAAAAAAGTTTATAATTATCAACCTCAGCTGTACCAGGGATTCCATATGAACATGCGTAAAAAGATATTTCAGGATGTCAGGGCCAGAAAAGCGCTGGCCTATCTTCTGAATATTAATTTAATCAATGAAAAACTGATGTACGATCAGTACATACCTTTATATTCATATTTCCCCAGCTTTTTTAATAATGATACGGATTTACCGCGTTTTAACTATAATCCTGAAAAAGCGCGGGCTTTATTAACAGAAGCGGGCTGGAATAAGGTGGACAGCGACGGTGTGTTGACAAATGCCAAGGGGGAGCGTTTTGAGATTGAATTTTTATATGTAACACAGAGTTTTGAAAAGCACCTTACGATTTATAAAGAAGACTGCGCCAAGGTGGGGGTGCGCATTAATTTAAATTTGGTTTCTTCCGCGGCATATCGTAAAAAAGTGTTTGAAGACCTGGATTTCGATATGGTGAACGTGGGCTGGGGCGTGGATCCCGGCACCCTGTTTCCCTCAATGGAGGACGGCTGGAAGAGCGATACCGCCGACCTGCCCAATACCAACAATATTGTGGGCTACAAAAATCCTGAATTGGATATACTTATCGATCAATACCTTGAGGAATTTGATATTGAAAAGCGGCTGCAAATCCTTAAGCAGATGGATCTGATTCTTGCACGTGATGTTCCTGTGGTTTTATTGTGGTATGCCCCGTATATAAGGCTTTTTTACTGGAACAAATTTTCAATGCCGCCCAAAATATTGAAAAAATACACGGATTCGTCGTCCGAGGACTCCTATCTTACCAATTGGAGTATGGACAGTGCCAAAGCGCACGCATTGCAGGAAGCTATAAAAAGTAATTCGGGCCTTCCGGCTGAGCCTGTGGAAGTGTATTACGATGATAAGCTTAAATCACAGTTCTAACCATGATGTTCTTCCGGAGTGGGCGAAAAGTCAAAGAGGAGACAGGATTTTTATAATTTTTAATAAAAGCCGTTTTTTTAATCCTGTCAAAAATTTTTTCACGCAGTCTGTTCGTAAACTTCGCGGTGATAATAATTATCTTAAATGGTTGCCTTTTTCTTCTATTGATTGAATATAAAGTGCAAAATGCAGATTGACGTCTCGACAAACTTACTTATTTACGTTAGATTTTTTACGTATCTCTGTCGACTATTAGTTGGTTTGAATTACAGTGTTTCAGCGAAGGATTTAAACATGAGAAAAATAATATATATTTGTATTTTATTTCTAGCGGCTATTTTTTTTGCCGCCTGTGACGGTCAAGCCGGACAGTCTCCGGCCTTAAGCAGGGAGAACATGATCGTGATCGGCGGAGAACAGATGCCGAAATCCCTTAATTTATTTATAGATTACAATACCTTCAGCATAGAAATAGGCCAGCTTCTGTACGAGAGTCTGTGCGAACGAGATATGGAAACATGGGAGCTCAAAGGCAGGCTGGCAGAGAGCTGGAGCGTAAGCCCCGACAAACTCACCTACACCTTCGTGTTGAATAAAAACGCCAGGTGGGCCGATGGAACTCCCGTAACCTCAGAGGATGTTATTTTTACCTATAATACTATTATGAATCCCGATAACCTGACCAGCCTGTTCCGCATGGATTTTGAGGCCACAATCGAAGATATCTACGCAGTCGATGAGCACACTGTAGTATTTAAAGCCAGAAATAAGCGCTGGTCAAATTTTATTGCTGCCTATACTTTTATGGTCTTGCCCAAACATGAATATGAAGGAAAAAATTTTAATAAGGATTTTAATCTTATGCTTCCCTCCGGCTCAGGTCCGTACATTATGGAGAAAGTAGAACCCGAGCGCTTTATCGTTTTAAAAAGACGGCAGGATTACTGGTGCAAAGAGCTTCCCCATAAAACGGATATGTATAATTTTGAATACATAAAATATAAGTTTATATTGGAAGACGAAATCCGCCTGGAAGCTTTGAAAAAAGGTGAAATCGATTTAACAGGCCCACCCAGTGCCAAGCACTGGATAGAATGGACAAATGAAAAACCACCCTATCAGCTGCAGCAGAATTGGATTGTGGCCAAGAGAGTCTATAATTATAGGCCTTCCGGGTATGCGGGATTTCATATGAATATGCGAAAGAAGATATTTCAGGAGGTAAGAGTAAGAAGGGCTTTGGCCTATCTTTTAAATGTTGATTTGATCAATGAAAAGCTCATGTACGATCAATATATTGCTTTGCGCTCATATTTTCCCGATTTTTTTAATACTGATGAGGATCTGCCCGATTTTAGTTATAATCCCGAAGAGGCCCGCAAATTATTAGCTCAGGCCGGTTGGGATAGCGTGGCTGGTGATGGTGTGCTTATAAATAAAGCGGGCGAGCGTTTTGAGATTGAGTTCAGTTATGCCAGCCAGAGTTTTGAAAAACACCTCACTATTTATAAGGAAGACTGTGCCAAGATAGGGGTACGGATTAATTTAAATCTCATCTCTTCAGCAGCCTACCGTAAAAAAGTATTTGAAGATTTCGACTTTGACATGGTCATAATTGCCTGGGGCAGGGGTCCGGGCACACGCTTTCCTTCGATCGAAGACGGCTGGCGCAGCGACCGCGCCGATACACCCAATACCAATAATATTGTGGGTTATAAAAATCCTGACTTGGATAAGCTTATCGATCCCTATCTGGAAGAGTATGATATTGAGAAGCGCATACAAATTCTCAAAAAAATCGATCTCATTCTCACCAACGATGTACCCACAATTCTGATGTGGTATGGACCGTATATGAGATTTTTTTACTGGAATAAATTTGCCACACCGCCTAAGATATTAAAAAAATTTACCGACTCCGGCTCGGAAGATTCATTTATAACCAACTGGGGCATAGATAAAAACAAGCTTGAGAAATTACAGGATGCTGTCCGGAACAACACCGCACTCGCGGATGAAGAGGTTGACGTATTTTATGATGAAGAGCTAGAAAGGAAATATGCCAAAGTATTTGATTAAGCGTCTGTTGCTTATTATTCCCACTCTTATCGGGGTAAGCATCGCCTGTTTTCTGCTCACCCGTATCCTGCCCGGCGGTCCGATCGAGCAGGCCATTATGCGTATGACTGGGGGCGGAGAGCAGATGCACAGCAAAACCGTGGAGACTAAAGAGGTTGAGCGCTTAAAAAAGATCTACGGTTTTGACAAGCCTATTGTGGAACAGTATTTTTCCTGGATGGGTAAGATTGTGCAGGGTGACTTCGGTGAGTCCTTCCGCACTTTTCGCCCCGTGCTCAGCGAAATTGCCGAGCGCCTGCCCATCTCCCTAAGCTTTGGACTGACCGGATTTCTGCTGTCCTATCTTATCTGTATTCCTTTAGGTATAAAAAAGGCGCTATCCCACCGCAGCATTTTCGATACGGCTTCCAGTGTCATAGTGTACGTGGGATATGCCATACCCGGTTTTGCCTTGGGGGTGCTGCTCCTGGTGTTTCTGGGGGGAGGCAGTTTTTTAAATCTCTTTCCGTTAAGCGGGATAGTTTCGGATAATTTTGAATTCCTGCCCTGGTACATGAAGATCCTGGATTTTCTGCACCATATGGTGCTGCCTGTGTTTTGTTACAGTATAGGGGGATATGCCGTCCTTACTACACTCATGAAAAACTCATTAATGGAGGAATTAAATAAGGATTATATCCGTACCGCGCTGGCTAAGGGACTGCCCTATAACAAGGTGGTATTTCGTCACGCACTACGCAACGCCTTTATTCCCATCCTCACCGGTTTAGGCAGGCTGTTTGCCATATTCTTTGCCGGTTCAATATTAATAGAAAAGGTATTTTCCATTCCGGGTATGGGTTTACTGAGTTTTGAAGCCATGCTCAATAGGGATTATCCGATTGTATTGGGCATCATTATAATCACAACGCTTTTTAATCTGCTGGGAAGACTGATTTCCGACTTTTCATTGGCGGTTGCCGATCCCCGCATAAGTTTCGAGTAAATGCATATGAAGCTGCGTATTTCACCACTGGCACAGAGAAGACTCAAGCGTTTTATAAAAATTAAGCGGGCAATTATCTCACTTTGCATACTGGCCGGTCTGTTTACGCTCTCGCTGTTTAGTGAGCTTATTGCCAATGATAAACCCCTGGTCATACAATATGAGGGCACATGCTACTTTTTTGCCGCCTATAATTATTTTGCCGATAAAAGCTTCGGCGGAAAATATGATACCGAGGCGTTATACAGAGAGTTGGCCAGAAGTGAACGCTTTAAAGCTGATACGGGGAACTTCATGATCTTTCCGCTTGTTCCCTACAGCCCTTATACCTCTACTCTGGATGAGCTTGAGGGTACACCGCCCACCGCACCGGATGGGACTCATATTCTGGGTACGGATGACAGGGGCAGGGATGTGTTTGCGCGTCTTTTATACGGTTTTCGCATCTCACTGACCTTTGCCCTGGTGCTGCTGCTTCTGGAAATTGTTATCGGCTGTATAATCGGTGCTCTGCAGGGCTATATGGGGGGCAGGTTTGATTTGATCATGCAGCGTTTTATTGAGGTGCTGTCGGCGCTGCCCTTTTTATACGTAATAATTCTTATCGGCAGCGTGCTGGGTCAAAGTTTTTCCACCCTTATTATCATCATGGCCCTGTTCAACTGGATAGGCCTTTCCTATTATATCAGGGCTGAGTTTTTGCGCCTGAAAAAATACCAGTTCGTGGACGCGGCCATAGTTTTGGGTGTAAAGAAATATAAAATCCTTTTTTCAGAGATTTTGCCCAATGCCTTAACACCCATTATTACCTTTATGCCCTTTTCTCTGATCAGCGCTGTTTTCACCCTTACTGCTTTGGATTACCTGGGTTTCGGACTGCCCGCACCCACACCCAGCTGGGGGGAGCTTATCAGGCAGGGAATGGCCAACCTCTCCAGTTACTGGCTTTCTGTGTATCCCTTTATCGCCTTGTTTTTAACACTGCTGCTGCTGACCTTTATCGGAGAGGGTGTGCGTGAGGCCATGGATCCCAAAGAGTACACCAAAATGGAGTAGAACGAGAGTGGCAAAAAAGACATTAGTAAAAGTAAACAACTTATCTATAGGTTTTAGGGTTGAGGAGCAGTACATCCAGGCTGTGGACTCGGTTTCATTTAGTTTGGCTGCCGGTGAAAGCTTAGGCCTGGTAGGCGAATCGGGCTGTGGTAAGAGTGTAACCTGCATGTCAATTCTCAAACTGCTGCCCATGCCGCCCGGGCGTATCGAAAAGGGCAGTATTGTCTTTAACGGTAAAAATATTTTCTCCCTCCCTCCCCAAGGATTGTATGCGCTGAGAGGTAAAGAAATAGGAGTAATTTTTCAGGAGCCCATGACCAGCCTTAATCCTGTTAAAAGAATCGGTGAGCAGGTAGCGGAAGCCCTTACCATTCATTTCCCGGATATGCCTTTAGAAAAGGTGCGTAACAGAACTCTTTCGCTTTTCAAAGAAGTGGGGCTGCCTAACCAAGAGGATATATACAGTATGTATCCGCATAGTCTTTCGGGAGGTATGCGGCAGAGAGTGGTTATAGCCATTGCCATTGCCTGTAACCCCAAACTGCTTATTGCCGACGAGCCTACTACGGCTTTGGATGTGACCATTCAGGCTCAAATTATGGAGTTAATCAAATCTTTGCATAAGCAGTACAATATGGCTTTGATTTTAATTACTCACAATATGGGTCTGGTTACCACTACCTGCGATAGAGTTATCGTCATGTATGCGGGCAGATTTGCCGAGGTGAGCACAGTTAAAGATCTATTTAAAGAGCCGCTTCATCCTTATACCAAAGGGCTTTTGCGTTCCATTCCCACTCTGGATTCAAAGGGAGGCAAGCTTTCTTCCATTCAAGGTACGGTACCCCATCCCAGTGAATTCTTGCCGGGCTGCCGCTTTGCTCCGCGCTGCCCCTCGCGCTTTAAAAAATGTGATCAAAAAACACCGCCTCCGCTTGAGGAAGATAAAAAAGGGCACTGGGTTTCCTGCTGGCTCTATTAAATAGAGAGGAAGATAATGGCAATTGATTTATTAGCTGTAAAGGAATTAAAAAAATACTTTCCCGTACGCAAAAACATACTCTTTGGCAGGAAGACATATATCCATGCGGTAGACGGAGTGTCATTTGCAATCGGCCCACAACAAACCGTGGGTCTGGTTGGTGAATCGGGCTGCGGTAAAACCACACTGGGCCGAAGTCTTGTCAATTTAGAGAAACCCACGGCAGGTGTTATCCATTATAAAGGGAAAAATACCGCACACTTCAAGCGCAGGGAATGGCATGAGTATAGAAAGGCCGT
Source organism: uncultured Spirochaetaceae bacterium (assembly GCA_964514135.1). Classification (GTDB taxonomy): domain Bacteria; phylum Spirochaetota; class Spirochaetia; order SZUA-6; family RPPD01; genus JAFGGG01. The sequence continues at coordinate 18,494 of CAZEPL010000072.1, forward strand.
TCAATTTATTTTTCAAGATCCGTACTCTTCGTTGAATCCCCGCAAGACGGTATATGAAATAATTACCACGGGCTTGCGTTCATTCGGTCTGCTGCGATCAAAAAAAGAGCTTACCAGGCGGGCGGGGGAGTTGCTAGAGCTGGTAGGATTATCAGCTCAGTACTGTCATCACTATCCGCATGAATTTTCCGGTGGGCAGAGACAGCGCCTCTCCATTGCCAGGGCACTGGCTCTTTCACCGGATCTGCTGATTTGTGATGAACCGGTATCGGCTCTGGATGTCTCGATTCAGGCACAAATATTAAATCTGATTAACGGCCTTAAACAACAGTTCAAGCTATCTTATATCTTTATTTCACACGATCTGGCTGTGGTAAAACATGTGTCGGATGTTATTTTTGTTATGTATAGAGGAAAGATTGTAGAAAAAGCGCCGAGTGCAAGTCTGTTCGCTCACACAGGCCATCCGTACTCCAAGGCACTCATCTCGGCCATACCCCTGCCCACGCTAAAACGGCAAAAAGAACGGATTATTCTCAAAGGTGATGTTTCCACACCTGTGGGAGAGATGACAGGCTGTTGTTTTCGCGACAGGTGTTATATGGCCCAGGAGATCTGTGCACTGCAGGATCCGTCTTTTAAAAAAGTGGCAGCAGATCATACTGCCGCCTGTCATTTTGCGGAACAGGTGAGGAAGTAATTTTAACTATGGTGTAAGATGTATTCCAGAAGGGAGGCATTGTATTAAAACTTATGTTTTGTCTCTTACATTTTTAATTTTTTTAATCGGCTGTTCTGTATCAGATAATTATCAGAGGGCATTAGAAATATACAAATCATCAAAAAATGAGAACAGAATTAAAGAAGCTGTTAATATTTTACGCTCGATATCCAAGGATAGTGGTGAATATCGAACATATAAAAAAGAGATTGAAGAACTATATAACAAAATAAAGAAAAATTATACGGAAATACAATATACGATTATTAAAACCAAATATTCAAATTCGAAAATAGCGTATATCGGCACTGATAAATTACCCTACACGATGGATATAAGTGGTAAAAATATCACTCCATTAATAGAGGAAAAAGGATTCTTTGGCAGATGCAAGCGGCCAAGGTGGTTTCATGATGGGAAAAATATTGCACTTTCCTGTCACGACTATACAAGAGATGAATCGTACAATATATATGTAATTGATATTGATGAAAAAAGAATCAGTAGATTAACAAGTAATTTTACAAATGAACAGGATGCGGATTGGTCTTCCGATAACCAGAAGATTATTTTCAACAGAAATGATTATTATACTGTATGCATCAATTTAATAACAATGGATGAAACAATTCTGTTTCCAAAAAAAGAATATGAAGACTTTCCGGGATTTTATCCAATATGGTTAGCTAACGACAAAGATATATTATTCTTGCGGGAGGGAACCCTGCAGATACTCAGAGAGAATGAATCAACACCTGAAGAATTAATTCTTAAGGAACAAGAAGAGTCAGGATCGTTGACATTGTATGATTTAGGAGGATATTATCTGGATGCTGAATTATCTCATGATGATACAAAAATCGTTTTTAAACACAATGGTATTCAAATACTGGATTTA
>CAZEPL010000073.1:0-20064 GCA_964514135.1 uncultured Spirochaetaceae bacterium
CAGGAGTTTATTACGGATGTGTTTTCAGGAATACCGCAGATTATCTGCAGTCGAACCGTACCCGAATTTTTTAAAAGAGTTGTTAAAAGGCTGCCTGCGTATTTTTTTTTCAATTTCCTTGCAAAGTATTTTGAGCTTGCTTATTCTTAACACTGAAGAACAGAAACAGGAGGTGATATGAAAAAAGCAAGTGCAGGAACCTTGGCGCTTTTATGTGTTCTTATCTTCTTATCATGCGGGCAGGAAAACAAATCTGCGGATACAACAACAGCGGCCATAGTCGAGATAAAAGCCTCCAGCACCCTGGCGCATAAAGACAATAAGTATGTCGTCATTCATGTGGTTGACCGCCAGACAGACACCAGCTGGGTGGAAGGAAAAACCGGAGACGGTATAGGGGAGAGTATAACGATTATATTGTCTAAAAAAACAAAGATAAAAAATATTCAAATTAATAACGGCTACTGGGAAGAAAAATACTGGAGTATGAATAACCGGGTTAAAGACATCAAGATTATCTCGGACAGCGGCAGTTCTCTAATCCAAACACTCAAAGACATTCCGGGAGAACAGACGATTACCCTGTCTGAGGAATGGGAGGTCAAGGAACTGACGTTTGTTATACAATCCGTGTACCCGGGTTCCAAATGGCAGGATACCGCGCTTACGGAAATTATAATCGGCGGGATTGAAAATTCCGAAGTAGCAAAAATCGCCGATACGAGCCAGCCCGCGGATACGGCCGAAAGTACGGATTCGAGCAAGGTTGCGAGTGCCGATGAAGACGCGGCCGAAAGAATAGTGCAGGCAGCGGAAGGAGAAGATTCATTCCCCATTACAATCTGGGCCGAAGGCTTTACCTTTACCTTATATGAAGACGGATCTGTTACCGCGGAAGGATCCGGCATGGCCCAGTGCGATATGAAATTTGTGGAGGGCACCTGGGATTATACGGAAGATGATAAAAAACTAATTAGTTATATCGTACTACAACAGCAAAACTGTTTTGATTATGAAGATGAAATCCCGGAACCGGACTGGAAGGAAGTTGGATTACAGACACTCATAGAGTGATGTTGTGTTTACTAAGCGGAGTAACCGCGTTAAAAAATCGATAACGAGTGTGTGCACTGTAAAGAGGACAGTTTTAAATATGAATAAATTACCAATGGTCATCTTTGGCCTTATTCTGTGCTTTGTGTTTTCTTTATTCTTGTTATACTGTGAAAAAAATAAGGAAAACAATGCAGAAGAGAAAGTCCCTGAGTATATATTTAAATACGCTCATAGCCAAAGCCGGGAACACCCCCGCAGTAAATCCATGGAGTTTTTCAAGCAAAGGCTTGAACAGGCCACAAACGGCAGAATACTAGTTGAATTATACTTCTCAGGTATTCTGGGAAAAGAATCCGAAGTTCTAGCCATGGTACAACAGGGAATAATTCAAGGCTGCCGTGGTGGATTATTTTACAGAGCAAATAAGAAATATTTTTTATTAAGCCTGCCTTTTTTATTTGCAAATATAGAAGAATTCACTTGGTTAATGGAAAGTGATTTCGGTCGGCAAATAAATAAAGATTCATTGAGTAACGGGTACTACATTCCCGTATGCGGTGTTGCCGGAGGTTTTCGCAATATCACAAGTAATCAAAAGCCTATCCGATCTCCTGATGATTTAAAAGGATTAAGGATCCGCACACCGCCGCTTGATATTACAATGAAAACCTTCAGTGTGTTAGGAGCCATACCTGAACAAATTCCCTATACCGAAACATACTTGGCCCTGGCTCAGGATATCGTCGATGCTCAGGAAAATCCTTACTCCAACATTGTGGATATGAAATTTCATGAAGTACAAACCTACCTGTCGGTGTTAAACTGGCAACTGCACCCCGATCCCTTTTATGTTAATCCCGCATGGTATAATAGCCTGCCTTCCGATTTAAAATTATCGTTTGATTTAGCAGCCGAGGAAGCAATGGCGTACAGCAATGAAATTTGGTTAAATTCGGAAGAGGAATACTTGAATTTTCTTAAAAGCAAATTAAAGGTTAATTATCTCACGCAAGATACAATAGACAAGTTTAAAAGCGCGGTGAAACCTGTGTGGCAATATTATGTTGATGAAGGATATTTTTCATGGGAAGATATAAACAGAGCGATCAAGATTCTTACATCTGAAATAAAATAAGCCTTGCTTGTTAATAAATTAGTTGTGTTTTTCATCCTCTGCCTGCACCAGATCCAAGGCGTGCGACAGCTCGTTAATAGTGTAAGGCTTTTTTAAAATACCTTTAAAACCGTATTTTTTATATTCGGACATTATATCATCGTTTGAATAACCACTCGACACAATCGCCGTGACTTGAGGGTCTATCGTTAAGAGAGTCTTCATAACCTGTTCGCCGCTCATTTCTCCGCGTATGGTAAGATCCAGTATTACTATTTTGCAGTTATTGTTGTTTTTAAGCGAGTTCTTATACATCTCAATTGCCTCTTTTCCGTCTTTGGCTGCAATTGGAGTGTATCCCAGAGTTTGGAGCATGCGGGCGGTTGTTTTTCTGATACCCTCTTCATCATCCATGAGCAGTACACATCCCTCTCCTCGCTTTTTTTTCATTTTTGGTGATTCTATTTCTTTTAACTGCTTTAAACTTGCTTTCAAGTAAATATGAAAGGTTGTACCCACACCTTGTTCCGAATCAAAATCAATATAACCGTGATGCTTTTTAACAATGGAATATGAAACCGAAAGTCCCAGACCGCTGCCTCCTTTTTTGGTGGTGAAATATGGGTTGAATATATTATGCTTTATCTCTTCGGGTATTCCCCCGCCTATATCTGTAATAGAAATATCCACATAACATCCGGGTTGGTACTGTTTTATATGTTTTTTTGTAATAGTCACATTCTCCGCACTAACCGTTATCACACCGCCGTCAGGCATTGCCTGTACGCTGTTAAGAACAATATTATCGATTACTTCGCATATTTTATCTTTATCGATCTCCACATTCCACAGGTCGTCAGGGAGATTGTAGTCGCATTTGACATTACTACCCCTTAGTATAAATGTGCATGTTTCTTTTATTATACCCTGTACAGCTTCCAGTTTTTTTATCGGGGATCCCCCTGTAGCAAAAGTGAGGAACTGTCTGGTAAGACTTTTCGCCTGTAAAGAGGCTTTTTCCGCATCGTTTAGAATATCGGATAATTCACTTTTTGGTGAAATACGGGTTTTGGCAATACTGATATTCCCGACAATCGCAGTCAGAAAATTGTTAAAATCGTGAGCTATCCCGCTTGCCAGTAAGCCTATAGACTCCAGTCTTATTTTTTCACTTTCCATTTTTAGGAGTTGACCTTTTCTTTTTTCTTCTTCTTTTTTTAATATAAGATATAAAATAATTGTAACTGTAATTATACATAGTGTTAAAATTGCAAATATGCTTAATATCTGCACTTGAACCTGTCTGCCTTTTTCTTTTAACGAGGTCACGAGCGGAATAATTGTATTTTCATAAGAGGTGGAAAAATAATTGCTAATTTCTCGAATAGAGAAAGCAATCTTGGATATATTTTCATTACTGTGAAATAAGGGATGCAGCAATATCCCTTGGTTTTTATGTCTCAGCAGTTGTTCAAAACTTTCCACATTACTTTTAATTCGCTCGATACTACTTAATGCCCTTTGGCTTAAAATCTTGAATGCCTTGTAATTGTACAAAATATCTTTATCCAGAAGTAGAATACCCAGCCTGGGCGAATCATTGAATTTGTGATACACGGTAGTAAATTCGTCGGCCGCTATTTCCCACCAAATATAGGTCATGTTGAGGTTGTCGGTGGTAAGGAGCTTGCTGGTGAGCCCGTTCATCTTTCGTAAGCTGGCGATCAACTCAACTCCATTTATTGTAGTGTCAACTAAATTGAATATTTCAGAGATCGCCCAGAAAAGCATGGCTCCGATAACTATGATACTAAAGAATATAATAACTGCGGCAAGCTTGGAGATTAACTGGATACTCACATTATTTACTATAATTCTAAGTGTGGTTGTAGTCAATTATTAACATCGAAAGTTTTATGGTCTTATTTTTACCATCTTTTTCAACCTCATCGAGCGGCACGCGGCCCGGGCCTTTATGCTGGTTTTTTTTCCGTAAGTCCATAAGCAGTGAATGAACATATAGCCCTTGGCATTAACCGCGCGCCAGCAGTACTCACCCGGAATATATTCGATAAAGCCAACAGGTTTTTTTCACCCTCCGGATATAAAATTTTCTTTTTTAGTCCTTCTTTAAACCTCTGTTTAAGCCAATCGATTTTAAGGTGAAAATGTTCATGCTTGGGATTAATGTAGCAGATAACCTGAGGATACTCAGAGAGATTTTCCTCAGTAACATCAATGATATTAGTTTTAATCCTCATTTTCTTATTCATTGTGTTGTTATTCCGGACAAAATCCTATTCCGCATATACCCATAAATTATTATCATCCGAATCGACAGCAATCCCTTTACGGGCAAAAAGCTCACTCAGTGTCACGAATTCATAGCCCAGTTTTTTAACTTCGGGGATAAGAATATCCAGCGCCTGTGGTGTGGGATGGGGAGGGGGCTGTACATCATGCAGCAGAATGATGGCTCCGTCCTTTATGTTGTTCAGTATATTCTGGGCACGGTCCTCGGCCGTTGTGTCACAACCCGCCCAATCAAAACCCAGAACGCCGCTGGCAAAAGGCATTTTGATGACTTCATACATGGTATCGCTTGTCCTGAGGTTCGGGGGACGAAAGAAACGAGGAGTTGTTCCGGTATATTTTTCAATCTTTGCCGTGGTCTCTTCCACAGACTCCCGGATTTCCTCAGCGGTCATATCATCCATACTGTCCCATGCCCAGGAATGATTCCCTATTTCACACCCCATCTTTATGGTACGTACCATAACCGGTGCGGTAGAGTCATTAATAAGCTGACCGATCACAAAAAAAGTCGCTACGACTCCATGAGTTTCCAGTTTGTCCAGGACAAGCGGAGTCAGTGTTGAATCGGGCCCGTCATCAAAAGTCAGCGCGCATAGCTTGTCCGGTGCCGGAAAATTTTTATCCGCTTCTGTATCGTCATCTGATAAACAGGACATAAAAAGTACAGCTGTTAAACATAAAACGGTTACTAGTTCCTTCATCCTATCCTCCTTACGGAATAACCTTTTAATCGGATAATAACATTCGAAGGACATCATTTCAAGCAAAAAATAACTGTGTTGATTTCGATTAGAGGATCATGATAATAACGAACATTCTGCCGCTTATATCCGCTAATATGACCACTGCCGGGAAGTTGTCATTATAAAAGAACTCTGACACATTTAATGCAGAAACGGTCTTTTTTTAGAAAATCACTCTTCAACGGCTGTTCGTGCTACCCGAAAGGTTATCTGGTTATAACCGGCGCAGGTGTCCGTCCATTTTGTCTTGGGCCAATTATCATGTCGTGAGCAGCGAGGGCCGCGGCTGCCGCCTCGCTTCAACCTATAGGTATCCCGACTTTCGGTAGAGGTCAGCAGTTCGAAACACCACTGCCATAATTTTCCCTCTTTTCCCGCGAAACCGTAAAAACCGAGTGAGTTTTGTTGTGTATTGGAAACTTCGACGGTAACGATTCTTCCCTTTTCGCTTCCCATTTCGCCTATGCTTCCTTCAATTTCGCCGCTTACATAAATAAAGGGAATCCAGTAAGTACCGCTCCACGGGGGGTATTCCTGATACTTGTTATCAGGATTTGTGGTTGAATAGCGGGCCGCCAGCTCCCACTCAGCTCCAATGGGAAGCCGGAATCCATCGGCTCCTTTTACTATTGTAACGGAATCGGCGGCGGTCCTGTCTGAGGCGTCGCGCACCACAACACCATTGTATTCATATACCGGTATAAAATGAGTTCCATTACACCGGTTATAATACTCGGTGAGCGCGTTGCACCACACCATGACCGACGGCCAGTCCACAACAGTAACAGGATGCTGAGCGTTCATGCCCTCACCGTCTTCTTGGCTGCCCATCCGGCCTTTCCTGTTGAATGTGTAACCGTTGGCAGTGGCCCATTGGTACACTTCAGACCATAATGAGTATGTGGTATTGGTCTGGGCAAGCCAAAAAGCTTGTTCCACTCTCATCATCTCTTTCCTGTGTTCCTGCAATGCGGTAACACCCGCAGGGCCGCCGGGAAATTCAATGGCCGGCAGATAGATCATTGTGAAAGTATTTTCTTTCAATGAAAGCTGTTCTTTTATTTCCGGAATCGGCTGAACATCACTGCATGCCGTGTAAAAGAAAAAGAGGACAGGCAGAATTATAAAGCATAGAAATAATTTAACCTTAGCAAGACTCCGCATGGAGAACCTCCGTTAATATGCTAATATTATAGCACTTAAAAGATGGTTTGGCAACCCGTTCGTTTTAAAGCGTACCGTATAGAAATGTCCTGTCAACTTATTTCTTTATAGCGAAAACAATATACCAGATGATCGTTTACCAATCCGATGGACTGCATGTGGGCATAGACGGTTATGGAGCCCAAATATTGAAATCCACGTTTTTTTAGATCGCTGCTTATTGTATCTGATAATTCGGTTTTGGCAGGCACCTCGTTCCAATTTTTTCGACGATTCAGAATCGGCTTTCCATCCACAAAGGACCAGATATAATTATCGAAAGAGCCCCTTTCTTCTTGTATCCGCAAAAAGCACTGTGCATTGTTAATTGTTGCCTGTATCTTTCTTCTATTTCTTATAATGCTTGCATCTTCAAGCAGCGTCAGTATTTTTTGTTCATCATAGCGTGCTATGTACTCAGGATCAAAATTGTTAAAAGCACGCCTGAAGTTTTCTCTTTTTTTAAGCATTGTAGTCCAGCTTAACCCAGCCTGAAAAGCTTCCAAAGTAAGAAATTCAAAATGAAGTCGCTCATCATGCACGGGAACACCCCATTCCGTATCATGGTAGTTTAAAAGTATGGGATTTGTAGTCTGCCAGCATCTTTTCATCAATAATCACCTTTAATTATTTAAGAATTAAGTCTGCGCATTAATAATCGCCTTCTTCTGCCAGACTTTTGACTTCCAGCGAAAATACATGATAATTCCTCTGGTCCACTCATCCATGGAAATTGCGAGCCATATGCCGATAACACCGATTTCGAGGACAATGCCGAAGAGAAAGGCAAACAGCACACCTATACCCCACATGGAAATAATACCCATCCTTACGGGAAAATGGACGTCGCCTGATCCTTTTAAACCGTTTATAAAAATAAGATTAAAGGTCCTGCCCGGTTCCAGCAGCATGGTAAAAATAACCAGACTGCTGCAGAGGGTAAAAATATCATTTTCCATGGGAAAGATATGTAGGATGGTATTCCTGAGCAAAGACAATACTGCCGCTATAAGCAGAGCCAAAATAAAAGAAAAATAGAAATACTTGAAAACATTACGGTAGGCTTCCTCCTTTCTTCCGGCGCCCACAAGATAACTTGTTATAATCTGCGTACCCTGGCCAGTGGACATGGCAAAATACAAAATAAAGCGCGCGAAGATAAAAGCATAATTATAAGCCGGCAGGTTAATCTGTGCTTCAGGCGGCAGGCCAAAATCCATCTGAGCCACAAAAAAATTCATCATGATCATGGCGATATTATATGAAAGAGACTCTCCCGCGGTGGGAACACCTATTCTTAAGATCTCTTTGATTGACTGAAGTTTAATCTTAAAAAAATTCATCAAGCGAAAAGCAATATCCTTCTTTTTCAAAATGATGAAGAACATAACGACAGCCGCCAGGATCTGACTGAAAACAGTGGAAACCGCCACTCCGGCAACACCCCATTGCGGGAATCCGAAGGCGCCGTAGATAAAACAGTAATTACCAAAAACATTAAACGCGTTGGCGCTCATATTGATAAACATAGGCTCCCTTGAGTACCCGTAAGACCTGAGAACCGTACTGAAAATTGAGTTCATGGCCAAACCCAAAGAAAAAGCACTGAAGATGGTAAAATAATCAACCGCGAAACCGAAGCGGATTTCATTCAGTCGATAGAGGGAAAGTATGGGCTTTGCTGCAAAGAACATGGTCAAGCTTATAATAATACCTGTCAGGGCCGCTAAAAACACACCTGCGGTTACCGTTTGAACGGCCTTTTTAGCATTTTTCGCGCCATTATATTGAGTAATAACAATGCTGGCTCCTGAGTTAATCATCAGATAAAGAATATTAATGAAGAAAACAAAATTTAAAACCAGTCCTACGGCAGCTACCGCATTATCGCCCATACGCACACCGTTTACGGAGAGACCGCTTAACATGAACATGTCCGCGAACGAGAAAAAGAATCTCAGCAGGTTTTCCACAAGAATGGGTATGGTAATGATTAAGATGTGCATTCTCTTTGATATGGAATTATCCATAGCTTTTTAAAGACCTCTTAAGGTTTTAGATTAAATGGTATACAATCCCGTTAAGGTAATAAAAAAAAGGAAGATGGTAAATAGAGAGAAAATTAAAAATCCTGTTATTACATAAACTCGGCCTATGTGTCCGAATTTATGTGGCCGCGCAGCTCCCGTAAACCGCTGAATTATATATAAGTGAGTCCTTCTCCGGAAAATAATTTATTTTCCGGAGAAGGCTTTTATTCCCGGATCACGATTTCATCAAACCACGAGACCGTGTTGTCATTATAATTATACAGGTCCACCCAGTCGAAAGAGGGTACGTCCCAGGAAAAAGGGTAACCGGCTCCTCTTTCAACACCGTTAAGCCACCAGGCAAACGTATGCGGAGTGCTGTTCCAGTTGATATTCTTCAGTTCATGGTGATACCAGGTATTGGCGGCATACGCAACCGATGTTCCACCGTTTACCCTGAACTTGTTGTCGCTGTCAAAATAAATTGAAATTGTAAGAGTTCCCGCTCCCTCTTTGGGGCTGCAGCTTAATAATTCCCATATCTTTAATAATTTAGACAACAAAGAAAATTACTTGTTTCTCTTTCTTGATATTTATAAATTTAAAAATAGAATAAGCACAAGTAATTGGTATTATATTAATGGAAACTATAGAGAAGGAGAAAACCTACGAGGTTCGTTTTTTAATGAATTTGTTCCTGAATTTTGAAAGTTTAAACCTAAGATTAAAATTGATAATGATGTTTGGTTGTTTAATTCCTGTGGTTCCGGCCCGTTTATCAATAGATATAGCAGAAGTAAAGATAAGACTCTTTTACGTAAAATTAAAAAAGGTATTGAAAGCTTTATAGCCGAATCAAATGACAACAAGAAAAAGTCTGCAGAACATCTTCATACATTAGGGAAGAATGTTCCCAAGTAATACATACTATCACTGGAATTTTGATTATGAGTATCTGGTAAACGGAACTGAGGATGAGATTACTTTAAAGCGATTAAAAGAGAGTGAAGTACCAAAATGGATGAAAAAAGTAGAAGATATTATTAATTCATCAAGTGGATGATATCTATTTCATACCCTTGGATAACGCATCGGTAATGGCAATCAGATAGGCGTTGCTGGTTATGGAAGCCCCTGAAACCGCGTCGAAATTCGGCGGCTGCCTGTCAATAACGTTCCCGTTAATCTTAGCAATCAACTCTTCGTTTAAATTCGACATCATTTTATCGACTATTGCCACATTTTTAATTTTATGGTCTTGCACCGCAACCTTTACCTTCATGGCCCAGCGGCTGATGGTACATGATCCTTCATATTCTCCGTCGTCGATCCTGCTCAAATCGATATCCGGTATCTTAAAATTTTTAACGTCGTCCATTCCTATGGTGGCCACAATAACAAGTATCACCCCCAGAAAAATAATGACTCCAAGGGTTATTAAAAATACTCTCACGGCTTTGGGCATAAACACTTCCTCCTTACTGCTAACATATTGTATACGTGAGCATGCGTCTGTGATATATTATGCAATAATTTTGTCATGTTGTGCAATAAAAAGAGTATCAGTTTGAAATTGACAAAAACCCCATTCTTGCTATTATTATAATATGGGAAATATCGCAGATACATCTTCCATCGAGATCTCAGTAGGAATACTGTCGCAGTTGATGTGCTATCTAGACTTTCTAAAGATTGATACGGCTAAGCTTTTCAGGTCTCTCGATCTTAATTCGGCCATCTTGAAATCCCCCGATGCCAGAATTCCGTTTGAAACATATATTGCCATCGAAGATGAAGCGGCCCGGATTTCGGGCGATCCTTGTTTCGGTCTGCATATGGGACAGTATATCGAACCCGGGCATTACTCGATTATCGGTTATATGATGATGAACAGCCGCAATTTAAAGCAAGCCTTTGAACGATCAGCCAGGTATAATAAAATAATCGGAACATTGATATCATCAAAAATTCGTATTGGTTTAAAAACGGTAAAGGTTATTTTTACAGTACCCAAAAACGCACCCAAAATGTCCCGGCATTGCTTTGAATCTGTGGCATCGAGCATGATAACTCTGATCAGAAATCTTACGGGGCAGCGCGTCAATCCGCGGGAAGTGGGATTTGCTCATGAAGCGCCTGAATCCACAGCGGAGTACACGCGTGTGTTTGCCTCACCCGTGTTGTTTAAGCAGAAGCATAACTATGTTGTTGTTGATATGAGCATAGGAAATATACCCGTACTGCAGCCCAATCCCCGCCTGCTTGAGTATTTCGAGAACTAGGCCAAAGAGTATCTCGCTGAAATTGAAAGAATGGATACAACAACTCGAAATGTGATAAGAATAATCCTGGCGCATCTGGACAGCAAAAAGCTTAATATCAACACCGTGGCCCGTGAAATGTCCATGAGTGTGAGAACTCTGCAAAACCGTCTGAAGAGTGAAAGCATTGTTTTCAGAGAGCTGCTGGAGCAGACGCGCGAACAGCTTGCCAAAAAATACTTACGCGAGAATTATTCCATAGAAGAGATTACCTATATGCTGGGTTATGCCGAGACCAGCGTTTTTAGCAAAGCTTTTAAAAAATGGTCAGGCAAAACTCCCAAAGAATACAGAGTAATGTCTCCCACTGTTCTGTAAAATTATTATTTAACAGAGGAAATTGCAAAACTCAAAATATATTAAGTTAGTAAAATACTTATTCTTTATACCATAATAATTTAGCAATTTCCATTTTAGGGGCTTCTTGCAAAAATGTTATTTTTGCAAGAAGCTCAACAGTAAAACGAATCCTTCTTCCCGCCATATAATGCGGAATACCGCTGTCATTATACTCGTGCCCCCAGCTTGGGCTGTGCCCGTAGATCAACCAACCTTCAGTACTGCTGTTATCATCCCAGATAATATTCGCCATCCAGGAAAAAGATTTGCCCAATAAAGGAATGGCGAAATCCTTAATCAAATTTTCGGGAGCCGACCAGTTAATGCCGTTGTCTGAGAAAGCAATATATATACTGCTTTTTTCCATCACCACTCCCGGTTCTCCGGCGCCTTTGTCCTGCTGGCCTGCATACGCATTCCATTGTTTGGGTTTAAAGCTGGTTATTACCTGTCCCGACTTTTTCCATGTCATGCCGTCATCCTCGGATACGGCCGCGTCCACACTGCCGTAATAACCGGGGATACCGCCTATAAGAGATCCCATGTCCTCCTGATCCTCCCCGTGGTAAAACGCATAGAGCTTGCCGTCGCTGTATCTGTGACATCCGCTTATACCGGCGTATCCGTTATCGAACGAGCCCTTACCTCCCGGTGTTAAAACCTCTTTGGCCGATGTAATGTTGTGCAGATCTCTGCCTTCCAATAAATAGCTTGAAATAGCCGATGTTACAAGCATCCTGAACGTAGGTTTTCGTCTTACCAGAATGACCGCTTCGTCGGGAAAATAGCTCAGCCCCAATTCACCGTTTCGCATAAGTGTTATCTGATTGGAAAGGGTAACCTCGATAGTTTTTCCCGGACCTGCAGGTGTGACTATTGTTTTCTCAATCGTGAGTTCCGTATGCCGGCAGGCAAAGAGAGAAAAAACAACCATAATAATTACCAGCATTTTCATAATCTCCTCCATATCAAGGGCTTTATTAAAAAATAGTTGTTCTGCCTGGCAAAGGCCTCTATGCCAGCCATAATATTCAGTTGGTAAGGTGTATTGGCCCAGTCTACCAGCAGCCCGATTGTTTTTCTTTTTTTTCCCGCCATTACAAGCGTCTCTTTTCAAGATAGCGCATTACTAAAATTATCCTCAAAGTCCAGATAAACCTGATATTCGGGCAGCTCTTCCAGGGCTTTCATCAGACCGATATCGAAATTTTTCTTTTCCGATTCATACCATTTGTATTCGTCCACGAATTTGGCAAACCTATTATTGGTAAAATCCAAAAAATCATTATCTCTCTGTTCGCTGTTCTTTATTTTCTTGCTCAATGCTTTATAAACTTTAGTAAAAAGCTCCAGCCATAAAATCTTGGCCCGGGCCATAAAAATATGTTTTTCCATGCCGCCCAGAATGAACCACTGAATGATAATCCATTTCTGAAAAAGGTCGTTCCTGTTTTTTATAATATCCTTTTTGCTCTCCTGCTCCAAAGCATCTTTATTCACCTTAATAAAATCAGCTTGTAATTTTTTATTCACCTTTTTAATGGACACCAGCTGCTCCTGCTCGCTTACGTTTTCCGCCGATAGGGCCAGATCCATTATAGGAGATGTTTTTTCCAGCGGACCTTTTTCAAATATCATGGATTTCTCACAGACAATATCCTGGGCCAGCCGGCCTGCTTTAACGTGTAATGATTCAGGTACGTCTATGCGCATGCCAATGCTTGTGTATTTAATATCCCGTTTATTATTAACCACAGGTCCGATGGCAATTATCGAGCCGGACATGGTAATGGCTATACAACCGTTCTTGTTGTCTTTGTGCATGCTGTCGGTTTTTTTAAAATTCTCATGCTCCACCATTTTATAAAACAGCGCCCTCTTTAAAAGCCAGGCTTCGCTGAGTTTCTTCATGGTCTGTTCGTTGTCGGGAAGCTCGGACTCCTTAATAAGTCCTGCCAGGTGTTTGCTCACTTTGGGGGGAATATGCTTTTTTAAATCTTCATAATTGGTAAAACTTTCCATAATAATACCTCCACACTAAATAATAGTTAAAAAAGGCTGCATTACAATAATATTTTTACTAAATTACTTCTCCGGTCTGCTTGACAGTACAGGGGGGCTGGAATAGAATTAATAACCTGAAGCACTTCAATATACCGCCTGCGGGATCTGCAGTATTTACGGGAACTAAAGTTTTTTCAGAGTAAGCATGATGGCACAAAAAAAAATCGGCAGCTATTTTATTATCCAAGCAATCGAAAGGGGAGGCGCGGCAAAAATATATTTGGCCGGGCAGAGCGGGCAAAAACAAAATTTCATCCTTAAAGAATTAATAATCACCAACAGCAAAGATATCCGGCAGCGCTTTGAGCGTGAGGCACGGCTTATGCGCATGTTCGATCATCCCAATATTGTGAAGGTACACGATTACTTTAAAGCGGGCTCCCATTATTACATGGCAATGGAGTTTGTAGACGGCCTGTCTTTGGATAAGCTGATTAAGAAAAAAGCACTTATTTCTCCGCTAACGGGGATTTTAATTTTTCAGCAGGTCTGCCTGGGCCTGCAGTACGCGCACAGCAAGGGAGTAATTCACAGAGATATCAAACCGGCCAATGTACTTATCGCGAAAAACGGACGCGTCAAACTTACCGATTTCGGGATTGCCACTCCCGATGCCGAAGATCAGGGCGAGCGGCTGACGGAAACAGGATTCTATTTCGGCACTCCTGTTTATATCTCGCCTGAGCAGCTTGAGAGCTCAAAGTATGTGGACGAGCGCTCGGATATTTATTCCATGGGGGTCATGCTTTACGAGATGATGACGGGCAAGAGACCGTTCGAATCAAATTTCTCAAGCGAAACCATTACCAACATTTACAACGGTAAATACATTAAGCCGCAAAAGCACAATACGCAGATTCCTGCTAAAATAAGATCCGTTATTATAAAAGCCATGAGTTCTGCCAAAAAAAACCGCTATGCGAATATAAAAGAGCTGCTGAATACCCTGGCTCCGCTTATGAAAAAGTATCAGGAGCAAAAAGTCATAACAGGGCAGATTAAAGACTATCTGTCCGGCAAACAGAGCGGGTAACAGATGAACGCAAAAAAAATTAACGCGCGCTTGCATGAGTTTTTAAGTTGGAGTATGCTTTAGATTAGTTGTTTACCTTAAATTAAAAAATAAGGAGTTAAAAAATGCCTGAAAACCCCAAAGATGACAGAAATTTAGTTTCGCACGAAAAACATGAGCTTGATTATTTATTAAATAAGTGGGATAAGGCCGCAAATAAAAACAACAGAGAAATCTTAACCGGTCAGCTGAAAAAATTTAAAGCGGATAAGGACTGGGCACCTCACAACCGTGAGCGCTTTTATGAGTATGTGAAAGAGGAGGATATCTTAAGCCTTTTAGAGGACAAACAGATGAAAGCCTCCCCGACCACGGTTATACAGGAAAGCGCGGAGGAAGATGCTTCTTATACGGTTATTAAAAAGAGAGCAGCGGCACCGCTCAAAAAGAAAAAAGGAGCGCTTATTCCTCTGCTCCTCATTCTGCTGGGCATACTTGTAATAGGCGTGCTGGTTTTCTTTTTGTTTTTCTACAAACCGGGGGGTTCAACACAGATGACGGAACAAGCGCCCGGCACTGCCGAAACTGAGAGCGAAGCGGCAGCCGGAAGCGAATCTGAAACGGAAACCGCAGCGGCAGTTGAAGAGGAAAGCGCAGAGGCCGCTTCTGCTTTGCTGAAGCAGTTTGAACAGATTATAGCCGACAACACCCCTCTGCTTTTTGTGGGAGATCAGGCGGTACTGCTTCCCGGGCAGGAAGTAAAATTGCAAACGATTGTAAAGGGCATGGCGGAGTTTAAAAAACTGGATCTGACCCTTACCGGACATACTGCGGATACGGGTGTTTCTTCCCGTGAAATGGAGCTCAGCAAAGAACGTGCCTTGACTGTTAAGAACAATCTTGAGGAAACTTCAGGCGGAGCGGAGCTTACGATTAATACAATCGGTAAAGGAGCAGCAGAACCGGTTGTCAAAAATGTCCCCGTATCAGAGCAGCAGCCTAACAGAAGGGTGGAGATTACCGTCAACAGCGCGGAATAGCGGATTGTGCTCTCGAGCTTAAAAATCCCGCATTGTACATAAACGGCTCATTTGATAACAGTGATGATGTAACCGGAACACTTGTAGACCTAGACACACTTACCATTGGAAACAACCTTATCGGTATTATCGATGAGGTACGTATTTATGATAGAGCTTTAAGCGCAGGTAATGTAGAAGAGCTTTAAGGAGCTGTGAGCTTCGACCTCCGACAAAGCAATTGCCGCTGCTTCTTATAAAAATATTAAACCAGGAGCTGGCGGACAAAGGCTATTGCCGGATCGTACCGAGTCAATGAGTCCCAATAATTCCGTAAATTTGAAAATCACAGTACCCCGAAGCCCCAATCAAAATATCAGTATTGTCCTATTGCAAATCATGTGTATTATGAGTAAATTCGTAATAAGTCAAAAATGGCGTTATTATGAAAACAAAACATTATACTATTGGATTCATTTTCGGGGATTTTTATGGAGCCTATACTGCAAACTTATTTTTCAATATAGTAAAAACATGCCGTGAGTATGGCCAGAATATTATCGGATTTGGAGGAGGATTTTTAAAAAGTCCGAGTGGAAATGTTCTCGGTGAAAATTGTAATTTTATTTATGATCTTGTGAATAAAGAAAATGTCGATGGAATAATTGTAGAAGGATCAATAGGTAATTTTATTTCAAAAAGAAGCATGAAAGAATTTCTGTCAAAATATTCAAATATTCCTATGGTCAATATTGGTACTAATATTAGTGGTATTAATAATATACTTATTGATAGTAGAAAGGGAATGGAAGATTTAGTTACACATCTTATTGAATATCATAATTATAAGAAAATAGCATTCGTTGCCGGAACAGAAGGTAATTATGATGCAATCGAACGTTATGAAGCATATAAAAATGTTTTAAATCGATATAATATTGCTATAGATGATAATTTAATAACTAATGGGAATTTTAGTTATTTTGGTGGAGGTAAGGCTTATGAGACTTTATTTGAAGAAAGAAAAGCTGATTTTGATGCTATCGTATGCTCAAATGATTATATGGCTATCAGTGTTATACTAGAAATGCAAAAGCGTGGATTAAAAATACCCAATGATGCAGCGGTTACAGGATTTGATGATACTGAAGAAAGTTTGACAACAAAGCCAACTCTTACTACTGTTAAACAACCCTTTTTTGACATAGGCCAGGAAAGCGTAAAAATGCTATTGTCTATATTAAATGGTAATAAGGTACCAAATAAGGTTGTGATACCGACTGAATTTCTTATTAGAGAATCCTGTGGCTGTAAAGCTTCAGATAAATTGGATCATATCAAGAGTTTCAGATTTGCAAAAAGTAATTCAATTAAAACACCCTGTATTATAAATAATAAAAATGAATTTATTGATGAATTAATAATAAATATGATTGAAGAACTTCCGTTTTTAAAGAATAAAATAAATATAAAACAATGGGTAAAAGATCTTATTGATTCATATTGTAATATTGATGCCGGAAAAAATAGAAATCAGTTATTTGAGAAATTATTAGTAATATTCCATAAATTGATAGAAAGTAATGAAGAAATACTTTCCATCTATAAATTTATATCAATTTTTTATGGTAATATTATAAAACAATTTATAATAAAGGATGAACGGGAAAATGTTTTACAACTGTGGAATGATACTTTAGTCTTATTTGGATTATTAATAAGAGATGAACTGTCTGATAAAAAATCAAAACTTAAATTAGAATCACATGTTGTATTAGATATCAGTGAGAATTTTATTAATACATTTAATTTTGAAAAACTTAAGGAAGCAATCATAAATAATTTACCTCATTTTCAATTTAAAAACTTTTTTGTATGTTTGTTTGAAGATCAGACTATGGAAACATCAAAAATACTAATTGCCTATGACAAAAATAAAATAGAAAAAATTAATTATAATCCATTTCCATCAAATAATTTACTGCCATCAAAAATAAATAAAAAAAATCAATTTGAATATGTTGTCATGGCCTTAAATTTTAAGGACGAATATTTTGGTTATATCATATATGATATTCAAACTTTAACCTGTTTTATATATGAAACCTTATCAGTGCAGATCAGCGGTGCAATAAAAGGATCACGGTTGACAAACGAATTATATGAATATGCAACACAGCTTGAAACTAAGGTTAAAGAGCGAACAGCTGAATTAGAAAATGCCAATGATAAATTAAAGAAACTTGATGAATTGAAAAATGAATTTATAGCAAATATAACTCATGATTTCAGATCACCGTTAACCGGGATTTTAAATACTGCCGAATTGGCCCTGCGGTTTAATAAAAAACTGGATGATGAAAATAAAGATAATTATGATGTAATTTTTAAATCCGCCATCCGTTTAAGGAGTTCGATCGATAAGCTGCTGGAACTTGCCAGAATGGATGCTCATGGGATTAAGTTAAAGGTAAAAGAAGTAGAGTTAGTATCATTCATTAACAAAATATTAGATTTTTATTCTTCATCTCTTTTAGGTAGTAAAATACAAATAATACGAAAAATACCTTATAAAAAAATTGAAAATTTTTATACTGATATTGAAAAACTAGAACAAATTATTGATAATATTATGTCAAATGCAATTAAATTTATAAATCCAAGTAATGGTATAATAACCTGCAAATTAGAAGACAAAGGTAATGAAGTTCTAATATGTATTGCAGATAATGGCATAGGCATACAAAAAAATAAATTGAAGACAATTTTTGATAGATTTGAGCAAGCTCATAACGGGCGGAATAGTCCATATAGAGGTACTGGAATAGGATTGGCATTCGCAAAACAGTTGGTTGGATATTTAAAAGGAGAAATTTGGGCGGAGTCTGAGGGGGAAGGAAAAGGATCAAAAATTTTTATAGAATTAAAAAAAGGGAAAAATATTTTTAATGGAAAGGATTTTTTTGATGAAGAAATTAAACAAATAAAACGGGAAGACGCAAAAGTATTGATAGAATTAGAAATAGAAACAAGATCAAATGAAGAAAAAATAATGACTTTTTTTACAGATTTAAATAAAGAGAATGAAGCAGATTACAAAAAAGGAATAATATTAATAATTGATGATGATAAAAACGTTATACAAATAGTAATAAAATATTTAAAGAATTATGGTTACAAAAATTTCATTACTGCATCTGATGGGAAATTCGGACTCGAAGCAGTATATGAATACTCCCCTGATCTAATAATATGCGACTATAACATGCCGAACATGAAAGGAGATGAGTTTCATAACGAATTAGTAGATAATCCAAAGTATAAAGAGATACCATTTATTTTTTTATCAGCAATTGCAGATGAAAATTTAATTATAGAAAGAAGACAGAAAGGAGCTAATGCATATTTAAAGAAACCAATAGATGAAAAAATATTCATAATAACTGTTGAAGAAAATATAAAAAAATATTTTGAATATTTAAAAATATCTCAACTTGCAACAATAGATGAATTAACAGGATTAAATAACAGGAGATCTATAATAGCTAGTCTTAAGCATGAGTTAGCAATAAGAAAGTATAGAGATTTATCATTAATTTTTTGTGATCTGGATAATTTTAAGAGAATAAATGATAAATATGGACATCAGGTTGGTGATAAACTGCTTTCTTCAATAGGTAAATTATTAAAATTTTCAACCCGATATTATGATATTATAGGAAGGTATGGAGGAGATGAATTCATTATAATATTACTGGACACTGATATAAAAAAAGCCTGCTATGTTGCAGAAGTATTATCAGAAAAATTATTGAATAATAAATTGATACATAATGATAAACTGATTTCAATTAGTTCAAGCTTTGGAGTTGTATCTTTAAAAGATAATGCAGAATATATTGAAAAAGAATTAAATATCAGCAATCTTAAAAATATATATGAAATTGATGATTTAACCGGAATTGATTGGGAAAAAATAGAAAATATTAAATTTCAAATTTCTGAAATCTTAATAAAGATGGCTGATATGTCGCTATACAAAGCAAAACAAACAACATGTAAAAAATGTGGCTTTAGTTCTGAAAAATTGTATAATTTTGATAATAATGAATGCTCTAAATGCAAAAGTGATGAATTAATAATAGGTAGAAATAAGGTTGTGGCTTTCAACTCTTAATATGTAAATGATAGTGAAAGTTATAATTTCTCGAAAGTTGTGAAGAAAAACCTTTTTAAATTCATAAGAATTATATAACCTGATCCATAAAAAAGGCAGACCTCTGACCATAAGCCCATAGCATAGAGAAAAAACAAATGTTAATTCAGTGTAGCAGGATCAAAATAAGGCGGTGATCGTCATATCTTTTCGTGGAAATCAATATAGAAGAATCTCTTCTTTACAGAATGGTAAAGTTCTATAAAGCCTTTCAGAATCTGGTAACGTTACCAGAATTGACCTGGGGTCATTATATAGCATTACTGCCTGTTAAAGATAGGGAAAAAAGACGGGAATACATAGATAAAATTAAAGAGGACTCCTTATCCGTAAGAGAACTGCGGGAACTCATAACCGATGAAGAACAGAAACAAGCCCCTGTTTCGGATACCGAACCGGGAAAGAAAAAGCTAAGCTATGTAAGAGGCGTACCTTTTGTATATAAAATTAAGAGGATAGATTGTCTAAAGCCCGCTCACAGCAGGCTGGCTGTGGACTGCGGATTTAATATCTTTATGGGCGTGGATATAGCCAATCTAAATGATTCTTCCCCCGACCAGACGGTTCTGGTTAAAAAGCTGAATAACCGCTACACCTTGCAAAAAACAGATATTCAAATAAGTCAAATCTA
>CAZEPL010000074.1:0-14810 GCA_964514135.1 uncultured Spirochaetaceae bacterium
TATTTTTTATCTTCAAAACATTTTTTCACATCTCCTCCAACAGTAAGATTCGAAAAAAGCCTGTAATTATTTTTTTTGTACTGGATATGCCCCGCGATAATCGCGGGATGGATATTCAATTCTTTCGCGTATTCAATAACATCATTTTGAGAGGGAAATTCTTTTTCATCAAGATCGAAAGTAGTGCCCAACAGTGTCTTTTCCGCGAAATTATCCGCCTCTTTTTCTATGGAATTGTCCGATGCTGAACCCCGTAGTGTCATGTCATCGGCGATAAAATGGCCATTTTCCAGGTGTTTTAATACATGGGCGATTTCATGGAAGAGGGTGAACCAAAAATTGTCAATCCGGTTATAACGGCGTGTGAGACCGATCACAGGAACGCCCTCCATGGTGATAAAAGATGCGCCGTCCAGGTAAGTGTTTTTTAGATGCTTTATCAGTTTAAAGATGATTCCCCCGTTCGCCAGGTATTCTTCTACAAAATCGGGGCCTTTATCCAGAATACTCAAACTTGCAAGCCCCTTAAGGAAGGCATTATTTATATTCTCTTTTTTGTATTTTTTTATGTTCTTCACCGTTTTCGCTTCCGCAAGCAGGTGCAGGCTCCAGCCTTGAAGCGCGTACGGATCGAGTTTCGCGTTCGCACGTGCCGAACGTGTTTTGCGAAACAGTCCTTCGGGGATTGCTTCCGGCCCACCTGTCTTTTTAATAAGATACCTGATTGCTTCCTCCGCTTTTTCATTTATATTTGAAGTATCAAATCCCCGGAAAGCGCCGTTTTTCTCCATCTCAATGATCGGGAATCTGTCAAAATCAATATCCTCAAAATCCGATGGGAGCGTACCGGACGGATCACGGATTAACACCTCCGCGGGAATTCCCAGATGATTGTGCAACGCCCTGATCATTTTAAGTGTAAGGTCTTTTTTACCGGATAAAACCTCCGACACCTTGGAACGGCTTCCTATATAAGGGATAAGCTCATTTTGCGTCAGTCCTGCCTGCTCCATTCTGAATTTAATCGCTTCAACAGGTGATGGTTTTGGGATGGGGAAGTGTTCCTGTTCATATTTTTCAATAAGGATGGAAAGCACGTCCCTTTCATCCGCGTCAAGGGTTCCCTCTTCCGCGTCCATAAGAGCGGAAAGCTTTTCTAAAGCATCAGCGTAATCTTTTTTATTTCTGACAGGTTTGATAATATTCTTCATCATATTTTCTCCGCTTCCGCGAACCAAGCATTGAGCGCTCCGGCTGAATCGGGGTACCTGGCTTGAAACTCAAGGAGCGCCCCGCGTCCAACGATTGTCATATAAACTTATAATACAATGTTCCTGATTTCATGTCAATACAATGTTCCTAAAATGGGAACAATTATTTAATACCACACACTTTTTCAACCACCCACTTGCCTTATTCACGATTATTGTGTATATTACATGAAATATTTTATGTGATGTTCAGAAGACGTTAGAAATTTTTGTTCATAAGACCTATAGATTCAATTAGCTCGAAACAATCTCTGTATCCTCACAAATGACCTTCTCTTAATAAAGGGGACAGGTCGAAGATGGAGTTATTTTATGTTTTTTAAAGAACTCGGCCTTAAGGCCGAACTACTCAGCGCGGTTACCGCGCAGGGCTATAAAAGCCCGACCCCTATTCAGGAACAGGCGATCCCGGAGATTTTAAACGGGTGCGATGTTATCGGGGGTGCCCAGACGGGAACAGGCAAAACAGCGGCCTTCGCCCTGCCCATACTTCAATTGTTAAGTGCGAACAGACAGGGGGGCTTGCATCCCCGCGCTCTTATTCTAACCCCCACACGCGAATTGGCTGCACAGGTGGCAAAAAGTGTAGCGGTCTACGGTAAAAACCTTAGGTTGCGCTCCACAGTTGTTTTCGGGGGAGTCAATATCAATCCCCAGATCAGGGAGCTTCGCCGGGGAACGGACATCCTTATAGCGACACCGGGCAGGCTGCTTGACCACGCCGGGCAACGCACGCTTGATTTATCCGATGTGGAAATCCTGGTACTGGATGAAGCCGACCGCATGCTGGATATGGGTTTTATTCACGATATACGGAGGATACTGAAGCTTCTTCCGCAAAAACGGCAGAACCTGCTTTTTTCCGCTACCTATCCGCAGAGCGTCAGGAACCTTGCCGACAGCATCCTGCACAATCCCAGGCTGGTTGAAGTAAGCCGACGCAATACCGCGGTGGAAACGATCACCCAGATACTGCATCCCGTGGCCCGTGCCGATAAATTCAAGCTGCTCACACACCTGATAAAACAGGGCGATGTGAGCCGTGCGCTTGTCTTTATCAGGACAAAACACGGCGCCAATAATCTGGCGGAGAAGCTTGCGCGTAACAGCATATGCGCTGCCGCTATTCACGGCAACAAAAGCCAGTCCCAGCGCACGCGCGCGCTGGCCGACTTTAAAAAAGGCGACGTGGATATTTTGGTTGCCACGGATATTGCTTCCAGGGGCCTGGATATAAATCATCTGCCACAGGTGGTCAACTATGATCTTCCGGGAATCCCTGAAGATTATATCCACCGCATCGGGCGCACCGGCAGGGCAGGCGCCAACGGTCTGGCACTTTCCCTGGTGAGCAATGATGAGATCGATCTGCTTGCCAATATCGAGAAACTGCTTTGTACGAGAATTCAGGTACAGGACATACCCGGTTTCAAAAAGGAAGAAGCCGCCTCGTGCGCTCCTTATGTCAAATACGGATTCCGGTCCAGTCCGCGGAGACACGCTGCCGGCTTTCGAGGCAGAGGCGCCCGCCGTTAAAGCACGGGCCAAAGACTGCGACGCGCCCGGCCGTTTACACGGGAAGGAAAAATATAATATGGATAAACCGAGGATTAAAAATATCGCAATTATCGCGCATGTTGACCACGGCAAGACCACCCTTGTGGATCAAATGTTTCGTCAGAGCGGAATGTTCCGCGACAATCAGATCGTAGAGGAACGCATGATGGATTCCCTGGATCTGGAACGGGAACGGGGCATTACCATCGCCTCTAAAAACGGATCGGTCTGTTATAAGGACTACCGGATTAACCTTGTCGACACTCCCGGCCATGCGGATTTTGGGGGTCAGGTTGAGCGTATCTTGAAAATGGTCGACGGTGCGCTGCTGTTGGTAGACGCACAGGAGGGACCCATGCCGCAGACCTATTACGTGCTGCGAAAGGCGCTGGCGCTCGGACTGCCCATCATTGTGGTTATCAATAAAATTGATAAACCGGCTGCACGTCCGGACTGGGTTGTAGACCAGGTCCTGGAGCTCTTCTTAAAGCTCGAGGCGCCCGAGGCCTGCCTGGACTTTCCCATCCTCTATGCATCGGCCAAAGACGGCTATGCTACCCGGGATTATCGGAATAAAACAGCGGACATCACGGAGTTGTTTGATGAGATTGTGCGCTTTATTCCCGAGCCGGCCGGGGACACAGAGGCTCCGCTGCAGCTCCTGGTGAGTTCTCTGTCCTATTCTTCATTTCTGGGCCGTCTGGCGATCGGAAAAATCACCGGAGGCAGGATCAGCATTAATGATGATGTGGTTGCCTGCCGAGGCACTGATGTAGCGTGCGCAACACGGGTCACCAAGATATACCGTTTTGAAGGTACAAAAATGGTTCAGCTGGATTGTGCCGGAGTGGGTGAGATTGTGGCTCTTGCGGGTTTGGAAAACGTTACTATCGGTGAGACCATTACCGACCCGCTGAAACCGCTGCCGCTCCCCTTTATGGAGCTTGATCCGCCGACCATGTCCATGAACTTTATCCCCAATGACTCGCCTTTCGCGGGCCTGGAGGGCAGATTTGTCACCTCTCAACACCTGCGTGAGCGGCTCTACCGTGAGACACTTAACGATGTGGCACTGCAGGTAAAAGAGATGGAAGCGGGCATCGGCTACAAGGTCTCCGGACGGGGAGAGCTCCACCTTTCCATTCTCATCGAGAAGATGCGGCGTGAAGGCTATGAGTTTCAGGTGACGCGGCCCGAAGTCATTATGCAGAAGAAAGACGGACAACTGCTGGAGCCCTACGAGGAGCTCACCATAGATATCGATGAAGCCTACATGGGTAAGATTATGGAGCACCTGGGCGGCCGCAAGGGCCGGATCAAGGATATGCAGCACAACAACGGTATGGTTCACCTGGTGTATACCATCCCCACGCGCGGGCTGTTGGGTTTTAGAAATACTTTTCTGACAGAGTCCAGAGGTATGGGAGTTATGAATTACATTTTCTCGGGATTCGATAAATATGTGGGAGAGATCAAAAACCGAAAAAAGGGTGTGCTTATATCCATGGAGCAGTGCACCAGCGTGGCCTACGCTCTTTTTAATCTTCAGGAACGGGGAAGGCTCTTTATCGGTCCCCAGGTAAAACTATACCAGGGACAGATTATCGGCGAGCACTCGCGTGAAAACGACCTGGTGGTAAATCCCGGCAGAGGTAAAAAGCTTACTAATCTGCGCGCCTCGGGCAGTGATGAAAACATCGTGCTCACGACCCCGGTCAAGCTGAGTCTGGAGGATTACATCGCCTTTATTAATGACGATGAGCTGGTGGAACTAACTCCCCGGTCCATCAGACTGCGTAAGATAAAACTCAAGGAATCGGAACGTAAAAACGCGGGCAATGAAGCAAAACGCAAAGCTGTATATTCTGCGGCCTAAGGACTCCCGGTATTGTCTTCTTTAATGTTATTTAGCAGATTTCCTCGGAATATTGGAGAACTTGCCTGTTTTAGTCATTTTGGGTTTCTGGAAAGGATTAATTTTTTTATGTTTTGTTTTGACCGCTTTTTTATCATCAGCAGATTCTTCGCTATCTTCAGCCGTTTTATTTGCTTTTTCTAATTCTGCCTGCTGTTTTTTTAATTCTTCGCTATACGCAGCTTCATCTTTAAACAAATGACATTTTTTATATTTTTTTCCGGAACCGCAGGGGCAGGGATCATTTCTTCCTGTATTTTTTTTGCGCCCCAAAAAATCTAATTCGTCCATATTAGTGCCTTTTTTTACGTTCAGTATCGGGTTCTTGCTGTCTGGTAATAATGAATCCACACCGAATTCTATATAGCATACCGGAGGTTCCTTTTGTTGTCAAGCAAACGCGGTTCCGCTAAAAGCTTCTGTTATAAAAACATCCTCAAATACAAATTTCCGGACAGGTGCCCTGCGCCGCTTAACGATCCGATTATTTGTTTGACAGCCTCTGCGCTTTAGACTATATTTAGAGCATGGAACTTGAAGCAGTATCCGGTTTTGGATCTGATATGTTACGTCAGCAGGTTGCCGTAAGCATGCTCAAAAAAAGTATGGATTTTCAACAACAGGCAGCCCTGCAGCTTATTCAAAGCCTTGCCCGTGTACAAGACCCCGCACTCGGCAATAACATAGATACCTATGCCTGATAATTTGAATGATGCACGGATAAAAATAGTTTTCACACTCAAATAACAATAAATCTCTTGCCGGATTTAAAAATACTTACTTTCCTTGTTGATTCGGAAATTACCACAGCCAGGGCCTGAGTCGCAGAAGTTATGCTGGCGGCAGCCGCGTGCCTGGCGCCTAATCCCGGTTGAAAATCAATATGCGGAGTATGAGTGCTCAAGTATGCGCCCGACGTAATAATGACCCCGTCCCCTCGGATAATCAGAGCGCCGTCCAGTTTGGAAAACTCTTTGATTGTCTCTTCCAAGCTGGGATCAAGGATGTTTCGCTCATCTTCCTTCAGGCCTTTAAAAGGATTAACCACCATCTGCCGGCAATAGCGTGCAACATGCTCATGATCGGCCAGCACAAAAATCGCGCCTACGGGTTTTCCCTCTCTGCCTTCGTATGCCAGATTATTTGCCAGCTGAATGGTCCTGGCAAAAACTTCATGTTTTAAATCCGGAGGAAGCAGTCCCGGTTCAAAAGGAAAATAGTCGCCAAGTACACTCTCAATATCCGTAATAATAACGGCATCGAAAACACCTGAATTCTGCTTTCCGTAAACACTGACAACCTTATCGCCTTTTTTTAATAATCCTTTGGCAGCAATGAATAATTGGGCTATCTCCAGCTGACCGCCGCGGTCCAAGCCATGGAAAGGGACCTGGATAAGCTCTGTATTATTATAATTTATAATATTTTGATACTTTTCTTTATACTGAGTAATAATGTACACTTTTTCATCCGTAATATGCTGTAGTATAAACCCGATATCACCCAAAGCATCGGCATAAACAATAAGAGCTTTGGCCGCTATTTCCTTTAAAAGCGTACACGCATGCCGGAAAAGACTCCGAGAGATTTTTAATTTTTCCTCAGTTAAAGAAACCTCATCGGCACTGGTTGTCAGCAGTTTATAGATTTCATGTGTGGTTTGAGCGGCAATTATTTTATCATACAGCTGTTTCTGATTGAGCCTTGAGGCAATACCGCTTAATAGCGGAAGGTAGCTGTCATTATCACTTAAAATCATTACGAAAAGATAGACCTTATTTACGTTGTTTACATCATAATCGATACCTTTAACACTTTTTCCCACCACTATTACAGGGAGATCGAGCCATGCGAGTTTTGCGTGAGGAATTGCTATTCCAGGAGCTACATTAGTGGTAACCATATTTTCTCTTTCCCAGATCTCACTCAAGACTTGATCATATTTTAAGCGGGGATTCTGTCTGCATATCAGATGAGCCAGTTCGGCAAAGACCTGTTCTTTTGTTTCGCTCTTCAATAAAATTACTCTTTCGGGAGTAAGATAATCCTTATAGTGCATAAAACAATTATACTATAAATCTTTTCAAATGTCATATTCCTGTTTATACGCGAAAGACAAAAAAAATTTGAAATCAGACGGTTGAGCCTATTATTTTTTTAATATCCGGATTGTAACGTTAAAAAGTGAATACTCTTTGGTGTTTTTACAGGTTTACCCACTTTCGCTCCCGATCGGACTGAAAAAGCGCGTCGATAACCTTCATATTATTGACAGCATCTACCGGCGGAATGGGCGGTTCCGTATCATTGATAATTGCCCTGGCAAACTCTTCAAATTCAACCTGGTAATGATCGCAGGGGCCGGTTTTAACACAGCGTGTACCTACCCCGGTTGTAATAAACAGTTCAGCGGGTACATCGGGATAGATATTAAAGGGAATCGGCATGCGCATTCTGCCCCCCGATCCGATCAGCTCGACCTGCTGATAGTTAAAGGCCTGTGTACTCACGGAAAAGGTTGCCCGCTCCTCAGCAAAATCCAGTACGCCGGAGGCAAGTACATCCGTTTTAAAATCAGGATCCCTGGTCAAAACACACAGCACGCGTACGGGCTCTTTTTGGAACAGGAAGCGCGCAGATGATACCGCATAACAGCCG
Organism: uncultured Spirochaetaceae bacterium; assembly: GCA_964514135.1. Lineage (GTDB taxonomy): Bacteria > Spirochaetota > Spirochaetia > SZUA-6 > RPPD01 > JAFGGG01. The sequence continues at coordinate 7,402 of CAZEPL010000074.1, forward strand.
ATATCATAGAGTGCTCCGCCGCCCATTTCGGGATGGTTCCTGATATCGCGGGGATTGGAATTGGAGTAACAGAAAAAGCTGTGAACAAAGCGGAGGTTGCCTATTTCTCCGATTGCAGCCAGCTCCTGTGCACGCCGCCACTGGGGATGGCACTTGTACATGAATGCTTCCATAATTTTCACATTCGCCTTTTGACAGTAGGCTGCTGCTGCCTGGGCCTGCGCGGCGGTGAGAGTAAGCGGTTTTTCACAGAGTATATGCTTACCCGCGTCCGCTGCTTTTTTTATCCATTCTTCGTGCAGATGATTGGGTAGGGGAATATACACGGCATCAATTTCCGGGTCCTCAAGTAGTTCCTGATAAGAACCGTACCACTTGGGAATATTCAATTCTTTAGCCCATGCTTTTGCTTGTTCCGCCCGGCGCGAGGCCAGACCGTACATCTCCAGCACAGAGGAATCTGCAAGCGCTAAAGAGACTCTCAGGATAAAGTGATGAGAAACACCCAGTATGCCAAATCTAATTTTTTTCATAACATTACTATAGGAATACGCACCTCATGTTGTCAAGCGGATTATTTGTACTAATTTGTTATTTGGAATCAAAGGTATGGAATAAAGTTAAAATATTTCTTATTATATAGCTATTACACATGAGGAGGTTTTATGAAAAAAATAATAACATTTATTATCACGGTTTTATTGCTCTTTTCATTCTTAGCCTGTGGGCAAGAGGGAAAGAAGGATGCAGACAAAGTCGCGGGTGGAGATGAATCAAGTCCCGGTGAAGATCTTTCGTTTGAGATTACCTTAACTCAAGCGCTTCTTGATAAATATATTAAGACACTGCCCTCTTTTGTAAAGCGGGCAAAGGAAATAGGTGAAGATGTTGAGACCATGGGTGCAGCCTGGCTGGCCGGAGGAGAGATGCTCGCTCTGTTAAAGGAAAACGGCTGGAGCGAACCGGAAGAGTTCGGGCAAGTGCATGTCAAGGTATGGACGCTTACTCCCTGGATGATGATGTCGGCCCAGATGGAGGGACAGTCCGATGAAATGAAGGAGAAAATGCTGGAGCAGTTTGAGGACTTGTTTAAAGAGAGCGGCATCACAGAACAGGAAAAGCAGCTCATAGTAGCAAATCAGGACAAACTCTTTGCCGCAATAGAAGCGGCCGATCAATAAGATCAGTATTAAAATACTTATAAACAGGGGCTGCCGTTTAAAAATGCGCAGCCCTTTTTCATTGTGTGCGAGGCAGGACGCGGTACTGTGATGTTTAGCTTTTTTGTACGACTGCAAATGAGAACTGGGTGTATTTACCGGACTGGTCAAACACCCGCTCATATGCCAGATGAATTCTTTTGCCGCTGATGGAATCGGAGACGAACACACCCGTAGCATCAAAAGAGTAGACGGCCACAAAGTGTCCCACCCACGACGTGTTGGAAAGGTAATGCTTGTATTGAATCATAACCGGCTCACCGTTTTTTAAAAGATGAAAAAAGATATCCGCTCTGTTGTCCCAGGTGAGTTTTAGCTTATATGCGGTTAAGAAATTTTTTATATGCTCGTGCGTCCAGAGGTCTGTACGGGGTTTGTTTATTTTTTTCTCCGCTTCATACAGGTTTATCTTGAGCGCAAACTTGTACTCTGCGATATGGTTTACGGCAAAGGCAAAACAGCCGTTTTTAAACTGCACCGAAATGGGAAAGGCATAATCCGCCTTAATCTTGGGTGTGAGAGCGGGCGAGACGATCTCCCAAAAGGGGAGAGCATCAAGTTCATTCTCGGATGAGAGAGTGCTTATAAAGCTGAAAGCAATAAGTAAAAAAATAATCCGGCGCATAACGTAGTTACGTATATAAATATAGTGCGGATGGGTGCGTAATTCTTCATATTTTTTGATATCTTTATAAGTAATTTCCTCTATAATAATACAATAATATATATAGTCTCACGTCTTTTATTAATGTTATGGAGGCAGTATTGGTACAGGAACTGGAGCGATCGTATAAACAGCAGAGTCACAGTTTATTAAACTACATCCGCTCCAAGGTAGGCAATTTGGAAGACGCTGAAGATATTTTACATGATGTGTTTGTAAAGGCGGTAAACGGTTTTAATCTTACCGAGCCCATAGATAATATGGCGTCCTGGCTTTTTACAATCACCAAAAACAAAATCGTGGACTGGTATCGCAAAAAGCGCCTGAAAACCGTCTCCCTCTATCAGAAGCTGGAAGATATCTCATTAATAGATATTATTAAAGATGAAGGCATTGATATTGAACAGGAGATGATCAAGAATATTGTGCTGGAGGCTATATTCGAAGCCTTGGAAGAGCTGCCTGTAAAACAGAAGCAGGTATTTTACCTGCAGGCTCTGGAGGGAAAGACCTTTAAAGAGATTGCCCGAATTACTAAAACATCAATCAATACCCTGCTTGCCAGGAAACGCTATGCAGTGAAATTCTTGCGCGAGCGCTTAAAAGAAATAAAGCAGATGCTAACGGAGGAGGTTTAAGATATGCAGTTTTTTGGAAGATTTCGACCTTTGGTACATATTCCTTTCATTCTGGGCGGGATAGTACTGGCGGTTGCCCTGGCCTTTGTGTTCGGCCTGTTTGTTATGTTGTTATGGAACTGGCTTATGCCGGAGATTTTCGGTCTTGGCCAAATTGACTACTGGCAGGCCTGGGGTCTGGTTTTATTGGCCCATATTCTCTTTAAGAGCGGGGCTCACGGTAAACATAATCATGATGATGAAGAGCATGAAAAATGGAAAGGCCGGTTCAAATCAAGGCTGAAAAAGTGGACGCACGAAAAGGGGCAGGAAAAACCCGAGGATCTTGAAGGTACAGAGCAGAATAAAAAGAAAAAAACAGAATAAACTTTATTTGACATTCCGGCTTTTTAAAGTAAAAGGGCGTGCTGCAGTAGTCTGCGGCGCGCCCTTTTTTTAAGCTTATCATAATTATATTAATCGAAGAAATCGTCCGTTTTGTCGTCAGAGTCGAAAAACTCCTCTTTTTCCTCTTCCGAATCAAAAAACTGCTCCTTCTCTTCTTCGGAATCAAAGAACTCTTCTTTTTCCTCCTCCGAATCAAAGAACTGCTCTTTTTCTTCTTCAGAATCAAAGAAAGCTTCCTTTTCTTCTTCGGTATCGAAAAACCCTTCATCCTCAAAATCATCGTAAATCACCTCTTCGTCGTCCGTATATTCTTCATCGTCATCATACAGGTCTTCATCGGTATAATCGGTGTCCTCGATCTCATCGTCTTCATAGTACTCCTCATCATCGTACACAATTTCTTCTTCCTTGGTATGTTCCTTAAGATAACCTGATGCCAGATCGGACGGTTCGCTCTTTACGTATTGATTTTTCGCGGTTATAGCGTAATATTCAAGCGGCTGCGAAATCTCCGTATCGGTAGAGGATAGCTCTTTTACTTCTTTATAAACAAACCACTTTTCCTCTTTATGATTCCATTTTAACAGATCGTAGCTTTCAGCGCCTTTGGAGGCATCCCAGCTTATAATAATTTTATCTTCGTATTCGCCCTGGGAGGCTTGTACATTGCGCGGTGCTTTTACGGGTTTGTGCTCGGGTTTTTCTTCGATTACCACGGTAACCGATATGGACTGACTCGGTTTGCTCTCATTTTTAATCTTATAGGCCGTTACGATATACCATACGACATCACCGTTCTTGAACTTTCTTGTATCCCTGAAATTGGTGTCTTTTGTGGCCCCGGCTCTCACAAAGTTTTCTTTGGACTCGTTAAAACTGTAGACGTAATAGCCGTCGATGTTGTCGATCTTTTTCCAGGTCAGATAAACGGTTCCATTTTCAAACAGGGCCTGCACCTTCTGGGGAATTCCGATTTCATCCTCCAGACTTCCGGCATACCCTTTGGATGATTCACTGAACTCGCTTTCTCCGGTTTCATTCACGCTTTTTACGGCATAGTAATAGAGTGTGCCCGCTTTTACATCTTTGCTATCAAGATATTTGGTGCCTTTAGTCTGAGCGACTTCCGTGAAATCCTCGTTCGCTTTTTGCGAACGAAATACTTTGTATGATGTGGCGTGTTTGGCTTTGTTCCAGGTAACCTGGATCGTATCTTTAAAAGATCCTTTGGACGCTTCGGTTTTGGTGGGAACAGCCGCTTCTTTGGGATCGGTAACCTCGTCATAAATCACAACACAGACCTTGACCTCTTTTTTAAACAGTTCATACCCGATCCAGCCGTATCCTCCTTCTCCCCAGTAGGTGCTCCATGAATTAATTATTTTAAACGCAGCCTTGCTGTCGTCATATCCCACAACGCACATAGCATGGCCGCCCAAAAGGGCTCCGCTGGTGCCGGTCATTACACCGCCTGTGTATTCATAAAAGTTTTCATAAATCATCATGCCGATAATCACGGGATTTCCCCGCGAGAGTACTTCTTTAACCGCAGCGATGTTGTTGTAATCGACTCTGGCGAATGTTTTGGCCTTATACTGAACCGCTTCATTATATGCGTTCTGATTGGGCTGAGTATTGATATTCTCGGTATAGGGCATGGCGGAAAGGCTGGCACAGCCTTTTTGGATTACCACATTAATCGCCGATTCGATGGGAGCGCCGCCGTCCACTCCGCCGTTGATTTGATTGTAAATAAAGGACGGCGAGAATATGTGCTCATTATTGTTTACTCCCCACTCTCGTTCTATGTTTTCGTGGTAGGATTTACAGGCATAGGCCACGGACCAGCCGGTACAGCTTCCGATCATGCCTTGATCTCCGGGCTGGGGAAAAGAAGGCGAAAGATCAACGTCCCCCGCCAGCTCCGGGGCTTTTCCGCTATTCGCCTGCGGGGTAGAGGCGCGGAACGATTTGTAAAGCATTTTGGGAGTTTCTTCCAGTCCGGCGCCCTTGCTGGTCATATCCGGTGGAGGGCAGCCTGTAACCAGTGTCATTAACGACACACACAGTATGATACTAAAAGAAAGGAAGGCTAATTTAAATAATTTAGGTCTCATATCTGATACCTCTCTTTAATCAAGATTCTAAATTGGGAAAAGTGAACACGACCGGTGTGCACGTTCCCTTAATTATTTCACTGCGTATACAAGGGATGACATCCCCGACGCGCAGTTGTGATTTGATATTGCTGCTTTGCGCGGTATCAATATAAATTACTTTCTTTCTTCCGGTATCCCCCATACGGGGAAAGCGATATTCTGCTTTCAATTCAGGATCGGAAGGAAAAAAGTTAAAGGTCAGCTCCACATAATTCTCATTAATCCAGTTAGCATTTAAAATTTGAGCCTGGCCTGGAAATTGGTTGTAGCTGCAGGTAATGTATATTGGAATGAGATCCTGCTCGTCTGCTGCCTGCATATTATTCTGCTCTTCGGCTGGTTGACTGTTGGTAGAGCAGGAAGAGCATGCCATTGCAGCAAAAGCTATGAGCATAACTATTAATATGTCGTATAAAAGATTGTGTTTTTTTGTCATACGATAATATATAGTAATAGTGTAGTCCAACCGGAGCGGTTTTTCAAAAGAATTATCCGCTAAAGCAGAAAAAATTAGCAAGCTGGCCTCACGCTTGATTGTATGCGAGTGCAATATTGAAATTTGCAGTCGGATGAAATGAAAAAACGTATTGTCAGGGTCCAGATATCCTTAAAAACAGGGCTTAATCTCAATGGCTATACCCCTCAGTCAGAGGATTCTGAAGCGGATATAAAGAAGGTTTTGGGCGTTATCAAAGGTCCTGAGATCGGTCTAAAAGATTATACGTATAAGTTATAAGGAGGTTTGGATGACTGAGATAAAAGCTTTTGCTTCAAACAATATAGAGGAAATAATAGCTGCAATTAAAACTCAAAATACGAGTTTGATGATCTTTTTTTACGGAGCGGACAACAATTATAAACAGTTGGAAAGTAAAATTGCACCGCACAATATCCCCTATATTGGGTGTATGGATGCGGGCAGATTAATAACCGGGAAATATCTGCTGGATGAAAAGAACATTGTCGGGCTTTCGCTTCCCAAAGGGGTTATCGAGGATGTAATTGTGGATGCGGTTGATATGTCTGCACAGTGTACAAACGACGCCATTTGTGATGACAGCCATGACAAATTGGTTAAGGCGGCAGAGGGAATGGGCATAGTTCTGGCCAGACCGGATATGGAGAGAGAGTTTGCCATAAATCTGCTCTACGGACTTAATTCGGCCAATGCTTTTTTAGCAGGACAAAGTAGAGCCGGGCTTATGCTGCAAACGGCCGGAGGCAGTTCCGGAGGAAAAACCGATTTTAAAGTGACCAATGTTATAAGCAGTGCCGTAAGCGGTAATGTGGGGGCATTTGCGTTGATAAGGCTCACCAAGGACTATAAATTTTTGCTTGATCGAATATCAAGTTTTGATAAAGTAGAAAATACTATCCTCAATGTTACCAAGCTGGCAGGCCCCAGGCATATTGTAGAGCTCAATAACAAACCGGCTGCCCAGGCTTACTGTGAAGCTGTAGGTATTAAAGCGGATGAATTAAATCCGGATACCTTTGCCAACTATACATTGGGAATTGAGCCCGGGGATGAAGAGCGGCTCATTACCAGCATTATGACTAAAGATGACGACAGCGGACTGCTTACTTATAATGATGTAGTCTTGGGTACACAGTTCCAGCTATACAAAGCCAAATCCCAAAAGCAGGACAGGGCCCGCGGTCTGGAAAAACTGAAAGGCAAGAGTGTTGTCGCCTTCGTATCCTTTGATTGTATTCTCTGCTATCTGGCCAGAAACACGCTTCATGAGGTGCAGGCCATTGCTGAGGTATATGAGCGGGCTCTGCCGGAGGTGCCGAACCTAGGTTTCGGAACCTTTTCCGAGAACATCTGCGGTGCTAATGTGAATCAGACCGAAACCTTTTTGGCGCTGTACAAAGCGTAGTGCCAAAAGGAGATACACTTTATAGCCCTAAGGGTTCGCGGTGATGGTGACCGAATTAGGCTTGCCCTCAATATAACCGTCATCCACAATCAGGATGAATACGTAATCCCCCGCCTGATCGGGGGTAAAATACGGCATCGAGTTCAGATAATTATAGAACTGCATCATACTGCCAGCCGGGGTATCCCAGGGAAACCAGGTAAAGTTTATTTTATCACCGTCGGGGTCATAACTGTACCTTCCGTCCAGGATAACCAGGTTGCCCACTGTAACCGTCAGATTCTGCCCGGCATCGCTTACCGGCGGGTTATTCTTTACAATCTGGTGCCAGAGCTCGCAGCCCAAACATAAAAACAAGATAACTGACAATATACATGGCAGTATAAATATTTTTTTACGGCGGCCGGATTTAAAATTCATAGCATATTCCTATTTTCAGGCATCCGTTAAGCTCCATA
>CAZEPL010000074.1:14910-19538 GCA_964514135.1 uncultured Spirochaetaceae bacterium
GTGGTAAAAAATATCATAAGTCAGGGCCTGTTCATTTCCCTGAATATCATAAATGGTTCCGCTGGAAAGATCTATCTGCCACCCGCGATACCCTTTTATATTTTGGGAGATATAGCGCAGGCTGTAACCGAAAGAGAGAAAAAAATCCAGGATGCCCAGCGAGGTGAGTTTTTTATGGGCACGCATATTAATAGTAAGCATGAACATTTAGGTTTCCGATTCGGTATAGCTGAATTTAAGTTTAGGAAACCCTGTGGGTTCTATCCAGTCATGATCCAGCATTTTACTGGCCGGGGCATTCAGATTTATATATACGCCAATTAGAAAATGCCATTCCCTGTACGATTTATTACCCAGAAACAATGTACATTCGGTCCCAAAAAAAAACGCGTCCAGGGGGAATTCCAGTTTACTGTAAACCGTGCCGCCAACATCCGTAAAGCGCATATCATAGCTTGAGTAGCCAAGGTTGCGCAGGAAGCCGACGCCCACACGCAGGGTATGGGTTTCCTGTGGATAAACCCATCCACAGTTCGATCATAAGAGGCTTACTATTATAAGAACGCATCTTACAAACATACTGGACAATTAATGGACATTATAGCGGCTCATGCCTTTCATTACCAGCATAATTTAAAATAAATCCGCGAAGGGAGTTGATTTTTTTTTACCTCTTCATAATAATGAAACTGTCATGAATACGCACATTGTAAAGCAGGTAGACAATAATATAGCACTCTACACAATTCACTGGTCGCCGTTAAAAAAAGCGGACAAGTATGATATAGTAATGACCGTTCCCTCTATGTCCGGTATATTCGAGCTCTATTACCAGGATAGAAAAAACAAGCTCAACCTGTTATTGTTTTCCAAAGTCTGGTACGGGGGCTTGAAACATGAGCTCAGAAAATTCACGGATACAGAAATGGAAAAAGATGAAAAGCGTAAACATATATTGGAAAACTTCGATTGCTACTACAGGTATGCACTCACCAATTCTTATAAGGATATGTGTGATATTTTTTATTATTTTTCAAGGACTTATATGCCGCACAATCCACCTCCGCCGCATTCGGGACGTTATAAAGATATAATTATTAATGAGATTTCAAAAAACAAGTTAGTTACTATTTGATATTTTAAAAGAGTACTTCTCTTTATACTTTTTTACCCAGCAACAGCTTGATTCCCGTTTTAATGGTTTTAAAGAATCCCATCTTTTTAAACATTATTTTTGTAAAAAGAGCTGTCTCATTTTTTGGAGGTACAATAGCTTTTTTCTTTTTACGTAAAATGATTGCTTGTCGGGGACAGGTGTAAATACAAAGACTGCATCCTATACAGCGGTCTCTATCGACATGCGGATCCTCGCTCCCAATTACAGGTGCGTTCATTTGGCAGCGTTTGACACAAGTCATACAGCCCGAACACTTTTCCGCATCTATTTCTGCGTAATAATTTGTGGTGAATAGTTCCGCGGGCCGGGGGAATTTTTTTGCAGACACCAATATTTCGCAGCAGTCCCCGCAACAGCAGCATACCACCATGGGTATCTGAGAATTACCTAACTGGATAACGAGTCCTTCTTTTTCAGCGCGTTCCAGGATAGCCAATATGTGCTTCTTGGTTACAGGATGATTTGTTCCGAACCTGCGGAACAGAGGTGTTGTATTGGGAAAGGTGATGCAGGTTTCACGAATGTTTGTTACCATACATTTTTTTCCGATAAGATCTTTACGCTGTCTGCAGATACAGTTCATGAGCCCAAACTGCCCATCGGTTTTACTTACGAGCTCACGGATATTATCGTAGGTGCCGATGTGCTGTTCATTCACAATGCTTTTATTAATAGGAATCGCCCGCAGCTGCGGTAATTTTGTTCTGTGCAATTCCCCGGCGAAACCTCCGCGGGTATATTCAAAAGAATCTCTGGCAAAATTCTTTGTCATTCTATCCACCTGCAGTTCAAACATTCCGATAACAAATTGTGCATAACTGAATTCCTTTTTTCCTTTATGGACCCTCTCAAGGATTGCTCCCTTTGAGGCGAGGTTCGCAAGAATTCCCTCAATTTCTTCACGCGAATATGAACGCAGGGCTCTTTTTGCTCTACGGTAAATCTTTTCAGCAGGTTCAAAAACCATATTTAAAAAGAGCGCAGCTTCCGCTTCCTTCGGTGTAAAAAGGTGTTTTAGAATTCTTATTTCTTCGCCGCTATCGGTTTTAGGCATGCCCACAGGCATTTTGTCAATTTGCCGGCGTAACTCTTCATATACAGGATTATCTTCTGCACTTATTTTAGTTGTTCTTTCATTTTAAGAGCATTTAATACCTCTTCCGCATGGTCTTTAGGTGTTACTTTGGGGAATACTTTACTGATTATTCCTTGTTCGTCAATTATAAATGTTGAACGGATTATCCCCAAAAAACTTTTTCCGTAAAGTTTTTTCTCTCCCCACGCTCCGTATTCCTTTAGTACCTTTTTCTCCGGATCGGAGAGCAGAAAAAAGGGAAGGTTATATTGTTCTTTAAACTTTGCATGGGAGCTTTCGGAGTCTGCGCTGATTCCGATGACCACGGCGCCTTTGGCAAGCAAGCTGTCGTAAACATCCCTGAAAGCGCAGGCTTCTTTTGTACAGCCCGGGGTGTTATCTTTGGGATAAAAGTATACGACCACCTTTTTGCCTTTGAACTGAGACAAGCCTATTACAGTCCCTTTATCATCAGGTAGAGCAAAATCCGGGGCTTTCGTTCCTGCTTCAAGCATATATTTCTCCTTTTTCTATATATTACTTTTCTAATATTAAAATACAATTTTTTCAGTTAATTGACAAGGGCAAATCTAATAAGTCTCTCACAGAGGACGCAAACAGACTGTGTGAAAAGGATTTTTGACAGGATTTACAGGATCAAAAAAGTGGCCTTTATTAAAAAATTATAAAAAATCCTGTTAATCACTCTGAAAGCACACAAAGGATCTCCATGAGCTCCGTGAGAGATTTATTACTTTTTAGACAACCCCATGTGAGTTCATTATCGTGGCTCTTTTGTAATAATATAGATAAAATTCTTTTAATTGACTTTACTCGCTATTTGAATTAGCATACTTTGTAGGAAATTTATGCAAAGATCCAGACCTGGCAATAAGGTTATTACGGAACTCCCGCGGGGCGGCTATCTGGTAAAGACGCCGGCCGGTTATATACAGGTTGGTTCTCCTCCTGAAACAATAAAGGATACCATGAGCCTTCCTGAATCCGTTCCTCAAATATTTGTCCTACCGCAAAAATTGTTTAATTTTGATAAAGGCATCAGCCTGGCTGAATTGGAATTTCCCATATACTTCAATTTTTTTATCAAGCAACGAAAAATTACTATTATCGGCAGTCAGGAGCAGGGTGAACGCTTAATGAAGGTACTGCAGGAAGCGGTGTTCGGACCGAAGAAAGTGGATATTGCACAGGATCTTCATATAAATAAAGCAAAGATATTTGTTCCTGATATTAAAAGTGAAATGGATTTCTATAGAACATTTGATTTTAAAGATCTTTTTGATTTTATCTATTTTAAGAATTCAACATGTTCCGTAGCTGATGTGTGGATTGAAATAACCAAGAACGGCGAATTTATATTCCGGCACGCTAAAAATATAATTGCACACGTACCTGGCACAATCGAGTATAAACCGCGTTATGATATCGGCATCAGACTTAAGGAACCCTATAAGCCCCCGCTTTTCGCGGTTACCTGTTTGGGGTCCAGCCACGGGTTTGATCCCACCGAAAATACATCAGGATTTATTGTCTGGCTCAATCATCGCGGTATCATGATCGATCCTCCTGTAGACTCAACCGAGTGGTTGAGTGATTCCAATGTAAATCCCAAGCTTATCGACAGTATTATTCTTACCCACTGCCATGCGGATCATGATGCGGGCACCTTCCAAAAAATAATGGAAGAGAGCAAAGTTACCGTCTATACAACAAAAACCATAATGAGCAGTTTCCTGCGAAAGTATTCGGCACTTTCCGACGAGCCTGTTTCCAATCTTACCAAACTTTTTAACTTTAATCCCATTTATATCGACGAACCCTTTTTTATTCACGGTGCACAGTTTATTGCCAACTATACGCTGCATTCTATACCCACCATTGGTTTTAAGATGAATTTTCAGGGCCAGAGCTTTGTCTATTCTTCGGATCATCAAGCGGAACCGCGGATTCATAAGGAGCTTTTAAAAAAAGGTGTCATAAACAAACAGCGCTACAAGCAGCTTGCCAATTTCCCTTGGGAATCAAAAGTCGTATATCATGAGGCGGGCATACCTCCGCTGCACACGTCAATTGATTGGCTTGTTACCTTGCCGCCTGCTATTCAGAAAAAAACATATATTTATCATATTGCTAAAAAATATTTCCCGGGCACCACACGTCTTACCCTCTGTAAATTCGGCATGGAGCATACTGTGGATTTTCATGTTCCCCCGCCCAAGTTTGAAAAAACATATGAGGTTTTAAGTATTCTTAAGCATTTGGATTTTTTTCACGGATTTACCGTAGAGAAAGTACAGGAATTTGTGCTGGCTATTAAGGAAGAGACCTATAAAAAGGGTAATTATATCATTAAAA
>CAZEPL010000075.1:0-10052 GCA_964514135.1 uncultured Spirochaetaceae bacterium
TTTATACAATATTTAAATATTTTGTCCAGCAATATTGCGTATGATCCCTTTTTACCTTTACCACCGCTAATAAAAATAAGTTCACGCTGAGAATCGATACAGAAAGGTTTCAATTTTACTACTTCACTTAATCTTAAACCGGCTGAATAAAGTATATAAAAAATAGCACGATGTTTAAGATTATTTATAGAGTTAAGAAGTTTTTTTACTTCATATTGACTTAAAACCACAGGTAATTTATTTTCCTTTTTTAATAGTTCAATTGGTTCAATGAGAGCGTAATCTTCCAAAATATACTTACAAAAAAGATTATTGAGCTAATAATCTGATTTATCGTGTTTATTTTACACTTTTTTTCTTTTAGCAGATACATTATATAAAGTTCAATAAGTTCGCTGCTAATAATATTTAATTTAGAAAAAAACATGAAATGAGTGATATTAGAAGTATATGATTTACAAGTTTCTCTGCTATAACCTTTTAATATTATATTTTTAGCCAATTTTGTTATTAATTCACGATTTTCATTATTAAGTTTATTTAAAGTACAAGCATCTCTTTTATTTTCATTAAATTTAACTTCTTCATTTGAAAGTGAATCTTTAAATAGATTCTTGTACTTTCCTAATTCAGAATATTCTATAGACTCATTAGAAAACAGTATTTTAAACTTTTTTATTGTTTTTTCATCAGCTGGTATTGTCCAGACCTTTTTATCCTTATGCCACTTTCTCCCCTGTATTTTCCGTATTTTTGCAATTCGCTTTTCGGAATAAGGAAGGATTACAATCAGCCGATTGTGATTTGCCTTGTTCATTTCTATTCTTACATGCACATTGAATTAATACAGCAGAAGATTACTTTTTGCTTTTATAATAGAATAAAAAAGGATTAAAGCTGCCGCTTTTAGTTATGTACTATTCGTCCGCCTTAACACCCCTCTGGTTTTAAGTGCCTTCAAATCATTTGCGAGATCTCTATGCCCTAAATCAAGAACAAATCCTTCTCTTGAGGCGGACAAGATGCCGCCGCAACAGGCTATCTTATCCTTGTCATTATATATGATCAAAAAAAAATGTCTTTGTTGCAGCATGCTGTAAAATAATAAAAATTATATCACAATGAGATATAAAAAACTACTCTGATGGAAATTTTCAATTGAGAGTTTTAACCCTTGCTTATGATCTGATGTTTGAGTCTTTGTCTGTTGTTGAATAAAAAATATCAATATGATACGCTCATTTTAAAGTAATATATCGAAGAACCTGGCATTATACGGAAGGTTTAAGGTAACATGATAGACGATAAAACTCTTCAGTCCATACTCTCGCTGTGTAAATTTTCATTAACTGCCCAAGAAAAAGAGCACTTTAAAGAACAGATCGGCGATATCCTTTCTTATGTAGAAACCCTTAACCAGGTAGCTACAAAAGATCTGGATTCTGATCTGGGTAATGCTCTGGATAGCATGAGTTTCAGAGAAGACAAAGCGGCCCCGGGATTTCCCCCGGAGCGGGTCGTCGCTTTAAGTCCGGACTTTCAGGATTCTTTTTTTACTGTTCCCAGAATTATCGAAGAAATGGATGAAATTGAGGGGGAGGGCTGAATGCAGAACATAAGGCAGCTCACCCTGTGCGGTCTCAAACAAGCGCTGGAGAACAAAGCATGCACTTCCGCGGAAATTGTTGCGGCTTTTAAACAGGCATATAGCGAGGACCAATGCCATGCCAAACCTTTAAATGCCTATATAGAGTTTTTTAACGACAGCATAGACTCTGCACGCCATGCGGACACTCTGCGTGCTGAGGGACAAGGCGGACTTTTAAGCGGTTTACCGCTGGCTGTTAAAGACAATATTATGATTCAGGGCAAAGAGGCAACGTGCGCTTCCCGTATTCTCAAAGGCTTTACGGCTCCTTATTCGGCCACGGTTATTGAACGGCTGGCAGCGGAAGGCGCCGTATTTTTGGGCAGAACAAATATGGATGAGTTTGCCATGGGGTCTTCCTGTGAATACTCCTGTTACGGGCCTACCCGCAATCCGCTCAACAGAGATTATGCAGCGGGCGGCAGCTCCGGAGGATCGGCCTGCGCGGTTGCGGCTCAATTGGCGCCCTGTGCTCTGGGATCGGATACCGGCGGTTCTGTTAGATTACCCGCGTCTTTCTGCGGTATTTATGGTTTAAAACCCTCTTACGGTATGCTCTCGCGTTACGGGCTCATTGCCTACGGCTCCTCTTTGGATCAGATCGGAGTACTGGCCAGGAGTCCCGAAGATATTGCCCTGGTACTAAAGGCAGCTGCGGGTCATGATCCCCAAGACGGGACATCGGCTGCAGCCGATGTTGAGGCTCCATTTCCTCTTACGCCTTTGGAGTTTAAAGGGAAAAAAATCGCTTTGGTAAAAGAGTTTACGGAAAAGGGTGTTGATCCTGAGGTATACGACATTACCGGGCGCTTTGCCGGGTGGCTCAAAGAGCAGGGAGCACACGTTGTGGAAATCTCACTGCCCCTCCTGCACTTTGCGGTGCCGTGTTATTATATAATCGCTCCTGCCGAGGCTTCTTCCAATTTAGCTCGTTTCGACGGAGTACAGTATGGCTTGAGAGATGAGGAGGCTTACTCCTTGGAAGAAATGTACGTGTCAACGCGCACAAAGGGTTTCGGCACCGAAGTAAAACGCCGGATTTTTATCGGGAACTATGTGCTCTCTTCGGGGTATTACGACGCCTATTATAAAAAAGCCCAGGCCGTAAGAAGCTTATTGAGCAGGGAATGTCTGAAACTGTTTGAAGACATCGATTTTATGTTATCTCCTACCGCGCCTGTTCCGCCGTTTCCGCTCGGTTCCAAAGTAGACGATCCGCTAGCCATGTACTCAACCGATATGTGTACTACCTTTGCCAACCTTACCGGACTGCCCGCGCTTTCTCTACCGGCAGGAATTACAAAAGCCGGTCTGCCGGTGGGTGTACAGCTTACAGGCGGGATGTTTTCGGAAAAATCCTTACTGCAGGCTGCCTTAAGCTGGCAGACACGGGGAGCGGGCTTATGAAATACGATGTGATTATCGGCTGCGAAGTACACGTTCAGCTTCTTACGCAGAGCAAAGCCTTCTGTTCCTGTTCAAACAGCTTTGGGGGTACTCCCAACTCCAGAGTCTGTCCCAGATGTTTGGGCCTGCCCGGTTCGCTGCCCCTTCCCAACCGGACCATGATTTCCTCGGCCATAAAAGCAGGCTTGGCCCTGCACTGCCAAATCGCCGGGCTTACCAAATTTGACAGGAAGAATTATATGTATCCCGATCTGCCCAAGGCCTACCAGATTTCGCAGTTTGATATGCCCATCTGTACGGGCGGTTATCTGGAAGTAACCGTGAACGGGCAAAAACGAAAAATAGCTATTACCCGCATCCATATGGAAGAAGACGCCGGCAAGAATATTCATGCCGAAGCCGGTTTTAATATGAGCTATGTGGACTATAACCGCACGGGCACACCGTTGTTGGAAATAGTATCCGAACCCGATATTCGCGGAGCGGAGGAAGCGGTTAACTATGTACAGAGTCTGCGCGAAATAATGCGTTTTTTGGATATCTCGGACTGCAATATGGAGCAGGGTTCCCTGCGCTGCGATGCCAATATTAACCTCTGGATCTATGAAGGGGAGAAGCGCTTTGCCACCCCGATTGTGGAAGTAAAAAACATGAATTCCTTTAAGGCCATGAGGAGTGCGCTGGAATACGAAACAGAGCGCCAGCTCGAAGAGTGGCGGGAAAAACGCCTGACTTTGCAGGCTGCGGGAAAGACCACCCGCGGCTGGAGTGAGCAGCGCGCTGAAACCGTTTTACAGAGAATGAAGGAGGAAGCTGCCGATTACCGTTATTTTCCCGAACCGGACATTAAACCAATCTCTGTTCCGCAAAGCCTGATCCGGGAAATTAAACAGACCATAGAGGAGCTGCCGGAACAAAAGCGCAAGCGCTTCATTCAAGACTATGAAATTACGCAAGAAGCTGCCGATGCTCTCACCCAATCCAAAGCGCTTTGTGATTATTTTGAGGAGGCTGCCCGCGGTTATAACGATCCCAAAAGAATAGCCAATTGGATATTATCGGAAGTAAAAAAACTGTTGAATGAAAAGCAGATAACTATCGAACAGTTTTCCGTACCGGCGCGTCATATCACGGAGCTCATACACATTGTAGATGACGGCACCATCAGCGGAAAAATTGCCAAGGATGTATTTATAGAGATGGCCGCTTTGGGAAAAACTGCAACAGATATAGTAAATGCTCAAGGCCTGGCCCAGATCTCCGATGCCGGAGAGCTGGAGGCTTTGGTCGAAAAGATAATCCGTGAGAATCCCTCAACTGTTGCCGATTTTAAAGCCGGCAAACAAAAAGCCTTACAGTACCTTATGGGCCAAATAATGAAGGCTACCGAAGGAAAAGCAAATCCGGGAGTGGCCGTAGAACTTATAAAAACTAAAATTTAAAGACAATTAAAGCAAGAGGGGTAGAGGTGTCAGAGTTACTTCATGCTATTCCGCCCATAAAAAGAGCCCGCGCGTATTACCTCTATGATTTTAAGGGTAAACGCTATCTTGACCTCTGGCAACAGGACGGCCGGGCGCTTTTGGGGCACAGACCGTCAGGGCTTACCCGTGTGATAAAGCAGGTGTGTTCCAAAGGGCTTATTACGGATCTGCCTGCTATCTATATCAAGCGCCTGGAAAAACTGCTTAAACAGCTTTTGCCTCAGTACAAAACTGTGCGGGCGGTTTACTGCATGCACAGGGCATTAGAGCTGGCTTCTCTCTATCTGAAAAAAAACATAGAAGTGTCCATGCTTCGAGATCCCCTTATCAATAGCCGGAGCGGAGCTAAGGAGCCCATCGCCTATTGGCGCCCTTTTTGTGATATGCCTGGTAGGGCGGAAGTCGTTTTACCGATTCTCCCCTTAATCGTGTCGGGCGCTCCTGTAATAATCTGTTTTAAGCGTAAACTCCCGGCGGATTTCCCGCTATCCGATATAATATCTCCCCTGCTTTTGGCAGGTCTTATCCGCAGCGGTTATGATCTGTTGCAGTACCAGACAGCGGAATGGTATAATGAAGAGTTGTTGAAACATGCTCCGGGCTGGAAACAGCAGGGCATATATATTACGGCACAGTTTGAGAAGAGTTTGTATGCGCACGTGTTTCATGCTTTTTTAAAGCAGGGATTTGTGCTCTCACCGGATTATCCCGGTCCCAGCATATTGCCGAGGGAGTTGTCCGAAGGAGAATTAAAAAAAATGCTTAAACTTTTTCATGAAATACCTGGAGAATAATAATATGGATACATTTGAAACTTCATTTTGGTTTTTTTTAATCAGGCTCATCATAGGGGGAGCGGCAAGTTTCTTTGCCATTTTCTACCTTTCTAAAACAAGAGAGCTGGCCTGGATATTTATAATTATGGGCACATTATCACTCTATGCTTACATTTTGTTTGATACACTGCACACTCTGCAAATCGTAAGCTTTGATTTCTATGTATTAGGGATTCGCTCTTTTGATATTTTTTCGATTATTTTAAGTAATTTATCATTGATATTCATTGCCTTGGGATTTATCAGCGTATTACTTAAACACAAGTAATGTTAACGGAGTAACGTGATGAAAATGAAAACCGTCCTCATCTTATCATTGTGTATATGCAGCCTTTGCCTATCGGCTCAGGAGCTGAAGTTAAAAAATATCGATCTTAAACTGCCGGAAGATATCAAATTAGAGCAGGAGTCATGGTATAAAATATCT
Source organism: uncultured Spirochaetaceae bacterium (assembly GCA_964514135.1). Taxonomy (GTDB): domain Bacteria; phylum Spirochaetota; class Spirochaetia; order SZUA-6; family RPPD01; genus JAFGGG01. The sequence goes on from CAZEPL010000075.1 coordinate 5,803, forward strand.
TTTCTTAACCAGGAGGTAGGTTATTATTACACTCAAATTTCCGAGTCCACATGGGAAGATCAGGATGTACTGGCTCAGTATGTCGAGATTTGCATTACGGTGGAACGCTTTTCCCAGAAGCTGGAGACCCGTACCATTATATTAAATATCTTAACTATGGATTTAAAGCCTTTGTGTATTATTTACCAGCAGCATGTTTCTTTTCAAGAACCTGTTTTTAAACAGTGTGATATTAGAAAGTCTTCTCTTGAGGTAACGGAAATTACTCAGGGGAAAACCGAGAGAGTTTCTTTTGAACTGCCTGAAAACTTTGCCATGGACTTACAAATTATGCTGCAAATGCTGCGGTCCGGATTAAAACCGGGCTGGGAAAAAGGCTATATGAGTTTTGATATCGGAACCGGGGATTTCCAGGAGAATCTGGTTGAGATTATCGGGCAAAAACAGGTTGATTTTAAAGGTGCCCGGCAAACGGTTACCGAAGTCCGGACCGTAAATATTACTCAAGCCATAACCTTTGATACTTATGACTGGCTGGACATGTACGGCAACCCCCTGTTTTCAGTCGAAAAGACGACGGGGCTTACTCTGGAACGCGCGGCTAAAAATGATGTCTTAAACAATAAGGCTTCTTTGGATCTGAATAGTTTTTCAATCCACACTGAAAAACAGATTGTCCGGCCTGAAAAGGTGTCTTTCCTCAAGTTAAAAGTGACCACCGAAAATGATAATGAGGTAATGCCGTTTATTGAGGATCAAAGGCAGCAGCACACTGTTCACGATGGAGAACGGTATTTAGAGGTTGCTTGTCTGCCTTTTTCTGATGAGGATTCCGCGGCACTGCCGCTTCCCTCGCCGGAAGAGTATAAAGAAAGCTTAGGCTCCAACAAGTATATTCAAGCGTATAATGAAGATATTGTATCGTTAGCTAAAGACATTGTGGGCCAGGAGAAAAATGCCTGGCGGGCATGTAAAAAAATCGCCTGCTGGCTAAATAATAATATCAAGCCCTCCTTTCGCAGGGCCTTCCTTTCAGCTGAGGAGGTATTAGAGAAAAAAGAGGGCGACTGTACCGAGTTCGCCGTGTTGTTTGCCGCCTTAGCACGGGCTTCCGGTATTCCCGCGAAGATAAACATCGGATTGGTATACTATGATAATCAGTTTTTGTACCATGCCTGGAATGAGGTTTTTGTGGGCCAATGGATTCCGATAGATGCCGCTCTCCATCAGTTTGAAGTCGACGCCACGCATCTGAAAATTTACAGCGGCGATCTGGTCTCCATAAATGAGTTGTATATTAAAATGATGAGTATTGTGGGGAAAATGAAGCTGGAAATAATCGAATACCGCTAAAGATCTGCGCGGCGGCGAAGAGCCGTAAGGCTGTCAAATCAGCCCTCTTTATCAATAAATGATGATTTCATCCAAAGAGCGCTTGGGAACATGGTGCACCGACTGTTTGTCGCGCCAGTAATCAACAAGTCCTTCAAGCCCTGCATCCTCGATTATAACTGTTTCTGCGGGTTTGCCCAGAGCAATAACAAGCAGAATATCAAAACTGTAGGGGATGTCCAGACTCATACGCAGTCCTTCCCGGTCTATTGCACCCAGCATGCAGCCGCCCAGGTCCTTTTCCACAGCTGCCAAAAGCATGGTTTGGGCTGCTATACCGTGATCAACTCCGAAGTCAGCGGCAATCTCCCTATCACCCAAGATAATAATATAAGCTGTGGGGCGTTCGCCTTTCTTAGGTTTTCCGTTACCACTTAAGGATCTGGCCCAGGTGAGGTGGGGAAAGATGCGGGCGTTTTTTTCCGGTGTGGAGGAGAGAATATATTTGAGAGGTTGTTTATTGGCAGCACTTGCCGCGTAGCGTGAGAGATCGACCAGTTCTCTTAATACTTTATCGCTGACCGCTTCACTTTCCACAAACCGGCGATAGCTTCTGTTTTTAAGAACAAGTTTTTTCAACATACGGCATCCCCCCTTTTTTGTTTGATAAACTTCGCTTTTACATTCCCGTCAATAGGCAGCCTTTATAATAGAAGAAAGTTCTTCATCTGTTAATTCTATTGGATTCCCTTTCATACTGCTTGATTTTTTTGCTTTTTTTATGACAGTACTAAAATCCTCTTTATCAAGACCCAATTCTTCAAGGTGTGGAGCAGCGAGGATCCGGCACAGCTCTTTTATCCAGACAACACCGTCATCTGCCTCGGCGGAAGTATTGCTTGTAAAGAGTTCGGCCAGTTCTTTGAAGCGTGCGGTAAGCGGAGAATCCGGAGTACGCGCCTTTAATGCTTTTACATTGATTTCAATCACATATGGAAGCAGGGCCGCACAAATGGCTCCGTGGGGTGCTGAGATCATTCCGCCCAAAGGCCCTGCAAAGCCGTGCACCGCTCCCAGTTTGGCATTGGCTAAGGCCAGACCGCTTAAGAGGCTTGCCAGGCACATATCCTCTCGTGCCTGGCTGTCATCCCCATGTTTGAAGGCCCTGGGCAAGGCACGGCTTGCGCGTTTTATACCCTCGCGGCACAAGGCATCTGTAAGCGGATTGGCCTTGACCGATACGAAAGGCTCGATAAGCTGGGTAAAAGCATCCAGTCCGGTAGTAGCTGTAAGGTCCGGAGGCAGAGAATATGTTAACAGCGGATCAACCAGTGCAATGGCAGGATACATGAGATCACTGCGCAGACTCACTTTTACCCCGTGTTCAGGTGAGCTGATGACCGCGTTTTTAGTTACTTCGCTTCCCGTGCCGGCGGTTGTGGGAACGGCGATACAGGGCAGCGCAGGTATCTTAAGCGGGTTGCCCTGCCCGATGACCTTAAGGTAATCGAAGAGGTTTCCCGGATTGGTAGCAAGGACTGCAGCTGCCTTTCCGGTATCTATCACACTGCCGCCGCCTGCGGCGATAACCGCATCACAGTCTTGCCCGCGGGCAAGCTCTGCGGCCTGCGTTATTATCTCAACAGTGGGTTCATGCTTTACCTGAAATTGGACCACAGCGATATTCTGATCTTTTAATTGTTTCTTAACGGCGGCTGTTCGTTCCGCCGAACGGCCGCAGACAAGCAATACTCTCCCCCCGAACTGTTTGGCAAGTGACGCGATCTGTTTGCTCGTTTCAGGGCCGAAGATTATTCGCCGTGCTGTGGCAAACTCAAAGCTCATCTTAATCCCATCCGGTCTCATCGGGAAAAATGTTGCGATACTTTATGCTGCTGCGCTCTTCCGCCATCATGGAAGCTGCAGTCTCGCGCCATTTAATATAATGAGCCGTCTCTTTATGACGTGCGGGGGCATCTGCAGTTCGGTATACTTCCACTAGCACGAAGCGTGCCGGATCATCCTGCTGCTGCAGTACGTCGAAGCGTGCAATTCCCGCTTCCTGTATACTATTGACGGCGTTTTCCAAAGTCGCGGTTTTAAAATCATCTATATAATTTTGTTTGACATGTACGAAAACGTGTACAATGAACATATTTCATTACCTCCTTTTATCAATCTTTTCTTGCATTGTGCCATAAAAATGTGTCTAATGCTATTATTTTTTTAAGAGTGCAATCGAAATGACAATTGCCACAACCTGTGTGATCTTTGCTAAAGAAAATTCAGATTCTTTTATAGCGGATGAGGATAATAAAACCGATTAAAAACAGACCCGCAATAATAGTGGGTAAAACAGGAGGCTCAGTCATGTTTACGGGTGTAATATCTGCGGCGTGCAGCAGTGTTCCTTGCCCGCTATTCTGCTCTAATTCTTTAAGTAATCTTTCCTGGTCCACATTTTCCAAGACCAGATAACTTAAAAAGGGCATTAACAACCCCTGTCTTTGAGCATAGCGGCTCAACTGCTCATGCAGGACGGAATCCGTATCATGCATTATCTCTCCATTGCTCCACAGCAGAAACAGAAGTGCGTTGGTTTCCCAGGTGTCGAGGTGAGAGTTTTGCTGCATTATTTCCGCTATTGTATTCTCAGAGCATACTGAAACAAGCGGAAACAGATTATCGCTTTGCGCGAGAAGCTTATTCTCTTGAGCTATTGGTGTGGCGGAATATGCATCCGCTTTTAGCTCGTATTTCTTTTCATTATGTATAGCGAAAACAGGAAAAACATAAAGATCTCCTGAGCTATCCAATCTATAAGCTTGTTGTAATCCGGGATAATTGATTTTGTATGCCAGCAGTGAAGCATGAATCATCCACTGCCCGTTTGTATCGCTTAAAATAATGAACCGAGG
>CAZEPL010000075.1:10152-19301 GCA_964514135.1 uncultured Spirochaetaceae bacterium
CCCGAGTAATCAATAATAAAATGAAGCACACTCTCTGTCTGGCGTCTGTACATATGATTTCTGATTGTGAGGGGGATACCAGGCCGCGGGCTTTTCCCAATAACCGAAGCAGGTGCAGCTAAACTGTGATCAATTCTTATAAGTTTTGAGCCGAGAGCAAATACAAACGGCTCGCGATAGCTGAATGTTATTGCTACGCGCCGTTTTTCACCCGCTTGCACCGGGAATACCCTTAATGAGCAGCTGCCGTCACTTTCATATCTCAAAAGAGCCGGGTCTTTCAAGCTCCGGCTGATCCGGTTATATACGGTTAGTGCCGGCTCCTTCAAGGCCAGAAAACCCTTTTTTTCCACTCCGTCTATCCACAGTGAAAAATCAGTAATGAAAACACCTGCAGGTATTTCAAAGCGCCTGTAAAACTCATCCATGGACTGATGCGGATTTTCTATTTCTATGAGCACCTTGCTTTGCATAGAGGAACCGTGTGCGGAATAGCTGATTTCACATATATCTTGTATGAGGACTTCCTGCGGCCAGATCCTCTGTGTATCGGAAACATAAGAAGAATTTGCCGTCGCCAGGTAAAACATGGAGAGCTTTTGTACTTCCCCGCTGTTCAATTCCTTATTTTCTAAAATAACCGCTCTGCGTAAGGGTGTTATGAACGGGGTGTAAGAACGCCTTCTCTTGTTATTAAATTCATCGAGCACGCTTTGTAAGCGGCTTCGATCCAGACGGATGACCCCGCCGGAGTTATGCATACTGTAATACGCCTGCTGCAATACCGCCTTGTCTAAAAAAGCATTGAGAACTACAAAGAAGGGGAGAATTAACAGCATGAGCATTACACGGAATACAAAGCTAAATTGTAATACGGGTGTCTTGAGCTTAGAAGTGAAAACCTGCTTGGTGTGGAATAAAGCGAGCACATGAAAAAACAATACCACGTAGGGAAAAAAATAAAGCAAAGTTGCGGGGTAAAAAAGGGCAAAAAAGGGGACTATTGAAAAAACAGGCAGTAACACAAGGGCAGCGTACAGATTAATGGGAAGGCAAATACACATGAGCACAAAGACTGTTTTTTGAATCAGTTTGTTTCTCGATGCCGCAGCCATAATCAGGCCGGCAAAAGCAATGAAAAAGCAGATCCACAGGTAACTATATTCAATTATCAGCCGGAATAATCCCGGTGCTAAGAAGCTCATTATATTGAAAAATGAATAGCCGTCTTCAGAAATGGCAAGCAGCAGGATAATGAGCGCTAAGCCCAAAGCAGGGAGCACTTTAATTATGATACGAACCGGCGCATAAGACTTAAGATATCTTTTATAGCACATCAAGCAGCCGGTATAAAAAAAATAAAAAACGGCTATGGAATAAAATATCAAGCACAACGCTGTAAAATGAGTAGATATATTATTCGTAGCGATACTCAAAGCTGATTGGATCGCATCCCGCAGCAAAAAACACAGACCAAAAATAAAAACACTTAAACCCATTGGGATGTAAGGATATTTGACAAATACTTTGGGAATCAGCCGCAGAGAGAGATTGCAGAATATGAATCCCAGCGAGGCAAGCTGGATAATAGCTACAAAGAGTATGTTCTCATACGGATTATCGCCTGCTCCGAACAAACCCGGCCTGGAGACGGCAAAAACCATAAAATAACAGACAATAACCGAATACAAAAAGAAAAGCGTATCGGCCAGAGTACGGATGGGCACTTTTATTTTTTTTTCAATTACAAGCCAGATAGTCACTCTTTTTTTAAATATGAGGAGAGAGTAGAAAATACTTATAAGTATATCGGCTGTAATCAATATCAGCAAAGGTATATGGTCTTTTAAAAAGAAACCATCCTGCCAGAATGAGTTTTGTAATAATAAAAAAAGCAGGATGATTAAGCGGGGTAACAAGATAATGAGGATTTTTGCTGTTCTTTTATTAAAAAATGATTTCTCGACCAAGTTCATACTGTGTTTTCCTTTCCTTGCTTAAGGCTTTAATTAATAAAAAATAACCGCATGCTGCGATGAGCATCGAGAAAAGCGTGTGGCTGAAGAGATAATTCTCACAGCTTATTAATATGAAATGAAATTGTATAAAAAAAACTATTCTTAAAATGTTTATCCAAAAAGAAAAAAGATAAATAAAGCATGTTCTTTTGTAAAATCCCTCGAAAGAAAATGAGCATCCGGGTTTTTGAAAAAAATAATGGATATGACCGAATAAAAAGTAGAGTATAAATAAACGCCAGCCGGAACAGGCAGCTGTAATTTGAAATAGACCGTCGTCAGAAATAAATTCCGCAGCCGATATTTTGAAGAAAGCGGTTCCGGTAATATTTCCGGTTATCCATGTTATAATCCTTAATAAGTAATTTTCCGCGCCTGCAAACTGAAATAAATAGTGAAAGAGCTTTAAAAGTATACTTAAGAGAATGATGCATAAAGTGGTTTTCAGTTTTTCAGATCTGTTGTCGCGCATACCGTGTATAAATGTACCTGCGGATTATGACAAAAGCATGGCGATACTAGAGTTTAATGCGGCAAAAAAATGACTTTTTTGTACATCCGCGCCCCTGTACTCTGTGCCTCCGTATGCCACCGCGCTACACACTCTGCCCTGCGCCCTTATCTGCCGTCATACTGTCGGCTGCACTTTTTGACGTATCCGCGCCGGCAGCGGCACTTTACAGGGAGTTTTTTTAGGGATATATTTTTAACATTATGATTTTTGCCATACATCGCCTTAGCAAAATATGCCTGATCCTTTTACTCTTTACGAACCTGATTTTTTTTACCTGCCGTGATGAACACACAGGCTGTGTTTCATTGATATTTGACGAGCACACGGTACCTCCCCGTGGAATGCTTGAAGACTTAAAGGAAGAGATAGAGAAAATCGAGTACATTCAAAAAGTTGAAATACTGGGTCTGCCTGAGCATGTTTTGGATATTGTACCTGATAAACAGAAGCTGGAAGCCATAGGATTGAGTGAAGAAGAATTTTTCCGGCAAATACAAAATCAAATACAGGATGTGAAGCATATCCAGGATATGGAAAGCATGGATATAAAATTAAAAAATGGCAATTTCATCAGTTTGACACAGATAGCTTCAATACATCAAAGCCAGAAAGAGCACAACCTGTTTCACAGAGGAAAGCGGGTTTACGTAATAAACATAGAATATGATAAAGATATGCACGGGCAGCTTACAAGTGAGCTGGAAGAATTCAGAGAAAGGAGTTGGATGGAATTTATTATTGATATTAATTGCGAAGATTTTGATAAACAGCAGACAGAGGACAGGACGCCTTAGTGATATCTGTAGAATTCCGGGTAAAAAAGCGGCCTATCTATCTGTCAGGAACACTGCGCGGGCTGGTTCGGCGAATGCGGGAGTTTTTAAAACACACCGAAAGGCGGGTGCGTCCACGGTTAATAATTATAATCCTGCTCTTTTTTTTCACACTGTGTATTTTAAGCTGTACTGCCTATAAACTGGCAGCGGGCGACTTTTCCGAAATTCAACGCAAAGTGGATCTCCTCGAGGAGAAAGCAATCGAGAAGCAGGAGTTTACAGATGAGGAAAAGGAATTTCTGAAAGATCTTTATAACAGTTTGGTGTTCGGTGGCAGACTGCTGGGATATAAGGAAGCTGCGAATATGCTTGAGCATTATTTGAATGCTTCGGGAGCCCCCCTCAGAATTAATGAAGGAATATATCTGGAAAACAAGAAAGTGGAACAGGCTATGCAAAAAATCAAAATATGTATCAAGGCTGATATATTAAAAAAAGCCGTAAAACACAACTATACTTCAGATACGATCGTTGTTGAACATAAGAAAAATCCGCGGCTTTTTTATTTCAGTAATGTGTTTGCTTTGCAGGCAAAACCGATTAAGATAGAAAAGAACTATTATATAATTAAATGGAAGGTGGAATTAAAAGCCCATTTTCCCTCTTATAGTGAACAGCAGCAGAGGTATAGTGATTATAAATATTTTAGAACGCCTTTTACTACCAACAGCCAGGGTGAAACGTTTAATATCGATGACGGACTATCGCACTATTTAACAACATTGGGCTTAGCCAAAGAATTTATCTATTATGCAGAGTGGACAACGGGTACGGAAAGTGAATAATTCCGGGTATCTTAATATTGTATTTTTTAAATCCTCCGTGTTTATGCTTGATAGTGTTTAGTAAACTATACAATAAGTGTTTAGCAAACTAAACACTTATTGATTAAAGCAAAAAAGATTTGTTTGCCGCCTTTGCCAGCAATAGTTTAACTCTATATAATACAAATAATTAAAAAATTTCCTCTTTTTATAACAGTTGGTATGAATATTGCAAATAATTAATAAGATAAAACTATGAAGAAAATCACAAAAAAAAGCATTAAGAAAGTGTGTGTGATTCCTATGGTTACATAGGAATAAATATTTTAGTGAGGCTACTATTAGTAACTTATATTATTAAAAGGAGGAAAAATATGAAGTTTTTAAAAGGCGCTTTGGTATTTTTAGTTGTAATTGGACTCTGCTTCACCATTTTTGCCGGTGAAGTAGAAGTGCTGCATTGGTGGACCTCTGGTGGAGAAGCCGCCGCTATGACTGTGTTAAAGCAAATGTTGGAAAAAGAAGGGCATACATGGAAAGACTTCGCAGTCGCCGGCGGCGGCGGCGATGCTGCCATGACAGTTCTCAAATCAAGGGCGATTGCTGGGAATCCTCCTAGCGCAGCCCAAGTGAAAGGCCCCCAGATTCAACTATGGGGTGCTGAAGGAGTTCTGACAAATCTTGATGATGTTGCCAAGGCTGAGAAGTGGGATAAGATTATCCCAAAAGTTGTTGCCGACATTATGAAGTATAAAGGCCATTATGTCGCTGTTCCGGTAAACGTGCACAGGATCAACTGGATGTGGTGCAACCCGGCAGTTTTCAAAAAAGCAGGGGCTAAGATACCCACAACCTGGGCTGAGTTTGAAGTAGCAGCAAAGAAAATACAGGCAGCAGGTCTTATTCCGGTAGCCTGGGGTGGCCAACCCTGGCAGGAAGCCACCGTATTCGAAACGATAGTTGCTGGCATTGGCGGCTCTGATTTTTACAGAAAAGCTTTGGTAAAAGCTGATCCTGCGGCCCTGAACAGTTATACGATGATAAAGTGCCTCGAAACATTGAAGATGATTAAACAGTACACGGATAAAGGCGCCCCCGGGCGTGATTGGAACCTGGCAACGGCCATGGTAATCAAAGGCCAAGCTGCAATGCAATTCATGGGTGACTGGGCCAAAGGCGAGTTTACCGCTGCCGGCAAAAAACCCGGTGTTGATTATATTGCTGCCCTTGCTCCGCAAACAAGCAAACAATTCATTTTCAATATCGACAGTTTTATCATGTTTAAGATCAAGGATGCAAAGAATGTGGAGGCTCAAAAAGCAATGGCCCGCTTGATTCTGCAGCCCAGATTCCAGGAAGTCTTTAACGTAAATAAAGGCTCTATTCCTGTGCGTTTGGGAATGCCTGAGGCTCCTTTTGATGCACCGGCACGCCAGGCCATGAAAGATTTTGTGACCAGCGCTAAGACAGGTGGCTTAGTCCCCAGCATGGCTCACGAAATGGCGGTTATGCCTGCCATCAGGGGTGCAATTATGGATGTTGTCACCAATTTTTATAATTCTAACATGTCAGCCAAAGATGCCGCTTCCCAGTTGGCAAGTGCTGTAAAAGCAGCTAAGTAAAAAGAATCGGGAAAAAGAATTTTATAGGTGGATACCGGCTTTTAAGTTGGTATCCACCTTTTTACTATATCAGCAGAGATTTTGTATATGAAAAATCGAGTGCAAATACCTACAGAATATATAGCTCCAAAAACAGGGTTCTTAAATAGAGTGGAAAATATTCTTCCCAAATTGGTACTGGTTCCTACAATTGCAGTTGCCCTTATTTTTATTTATGGTTTTATTTTATGGACTACATGGATCTCTTTTACCAATTCCAGACTCCTGCCGGATTATTCCCTGGCCGCTAATTATAAAATTTCGGAGCAGGTAGTAGAGAAATTGAAAAATGACGGGATACCGGAAACCATTTTGGAGAAGCTTGCGCCGCTTTTAACACAGGAGTCGGTAAGGAAGAATGATTTTTTAACTGAGGTTACAGATCAACTGGGCGAAGAAGAAACGATAAAGTATGAAAATATCATTCTTAAACATGCCCACAATCCCGATCTACTTGTGCAGTTCATTACTCTGTTCACCAAAGAACCTCGTTGGTGGGTGGCCATTATCAATCTATTCATTTTCAGCAGTCTATTCATTGTAATTTGCATAATTACAGGATTGATATTAGCCATTTTTCTTGATCAGCGTATTCGTGCCGAAGGTTTTTTAAGGACTATTTATCTCTATCCCATGGCGCTCTCCTTCATTGTAACAGGAGCTGCCTGGAGGTGGATTTTAAATCCTGATCTGGGCTTGGAACGCCTTATTCAGCAAATTGGTTTTAAAGATTTTACTTTTCGCTGGCTGGTGGATCCTAATATGGCAATTTATACAATCGTGATTGCTGCTGTCTGGCAGTCCAGCGGTTTTATGCTGGCGCTTTTCCTGGCCGGGCTGCGCGGCATCGACGACGCCATTATCAAGGCTGCCAAGGTTGACGGAGCAAGTCTGCCACGCATCTACTGGCGGATAATTATTCCCAGTTTAAGGCCGGTGTTCTTGAGCGCGGTGATTATTTTATCGCATCTGGCTATTAAAAGCTTCGACCTGGTTATGATTTTAACCCGTGGCGGGCCAGGTACAGCCACCGATATGCCCGCAACCTTTATGTATGCCTTTGCCTTCAACCGTGCTCGCTTAGGATTCGGGGCTGCCAGTGCCGTAATAATGTTCCTGGCGGTGATGGCAATTATTATACCCTATTTATTTACAGAATTAAGAAGGACCCGCAATGCCTAGCAAAATGCCATTAATAGTCGGAGCACGATCACCAGGAGCAATCGCCGGGAGAATTCTCATTTACACTTTACTATCGCTTGCCGCGCTTTATTTTCTTATTCCCTTTTTTGTCATGGCCATCACATCCGTTAAAACCATGGATGATATCCGCACAGGACATTTGATTGCCTGGCCCCGTGAATTTACTTTAGAGGCCTGGGACAAGGCATGGTCGAGCGCCTGTACCGGCATCAACTGTGTGGGGATGAAAGGTTATTTTTTGAATTCTGTACAAATGGTTATTCCAGCAGTACTGATCTCAACAATGATAGGAGCGGTAAACGGCTATGTGTTTTCAAAATGGCGGTTTAAAGGAAGCGAAATGCTTTTTGCCTTTTTACTGCTTGGCTGCTTTATCCCCTTTCAGATAATCCTCCTGCCTATGTCACAGACATTGGGCTTCCTGGGAATTGCTCAGAGCAGCTATGGCTTGATTTTTGTTCATATTGTGTACGGTCTTCCTTTTACAACACTCTTTTTCCGGAATTATTACGTAACAATTCCGGATGAGCTGGTTAAGGCAGCCAAAATCGACGGAGCAGGCTTTTGGAGAATTTTCTGGAAGATCATTTTGCCGGTTTCCGCCCCTATCTTTGTGGTGGTTATTATCTGGCAAACAACTCAAATCTGGAATGACTTCCTGTTCGGTGTGGTTTTTTCGGGAAGCGACAGCCAGCCTATTACGGTGGCGCTTAACAATTTAGTGAATACAAGCACAGGTGTAAAGGAGTACAATGTAGATATGGCCGCGGCGATTATTGCAGGCTTACCGACCCTCCTCGTATATATTGTTGCCGGCAAATACTTTTTGCGCGGGCTTACCGCAGGAGCGGTTAAAGGATAATGAAAAAAATTTAAGCTTTTTTAATTTAAGGAATTATATTTATGGCATCTTTAATTATCAGTAATATCAGAAAATGGTTTGGTACCAACGAGGTCTTAAAAGGGGTATCTCTCTCTGTAGAGTCGGGGGAATTTTTAGTACTTGTCGGACCATCAGGCTGCGGAAAATCCACTTTATTGAATTTGATCGCGGGATTGGAGACAATTACCAGCGGTGAAATTAAGATTGAGGATCAGGTGGTCAATGATGTAAGACCTAAAGATCGGGACATTGCTATGGTGTTTCAATCTTACGCGCTCTACCCCAGTATGAATGTCAAGAAAAATCTTGCGTTCGGACTTGAAACCAGAGGTGTACCAAAAGAAGAAGTCGAAAATACGGTCCAACGGGTCGCTTCTATGCTGCAGATCAGTGAGCTTCTGAACCGCAAACCGTCTCAGCTTTCAGGAGGGCAGCGACAGCGAGTGGCCATGGGACGAGCCCTTGCCAGAGATCCTGTTATCTTTCTGTTTGATGAACCGCTTTCAAATCTGGATGCAAAACTGCGGGTGGAAATGCGTACGGAAATAAAGGAGCTGCATCAGCGGATAAAGACAACAATTGTGTATGTGACCCACGATCAGATTGAAGCCATGACCCTGGCGGATCGCATTGCCGTTATGAAAGACGGGATTATCCACCAATTCGACACTCCGCAGCAGCTTTACGACAATCCCGCCAATATGTTCGTTGCCGGGTTTATCGGATCACCCGCAATGAACTTTATAACGTGCCGGATGGTTAAAAAAAGCAAACAGGTGGGCGTGGTATTGGAAAATAGAAACGGGGAATCCTTTTTCCTGCCTGTAGGAAAATCGGAGAAGGGATTGGAAAAATGGCTCGATCACGATGTTATTTTCGGTATTCGTCCGGAACGGATTGCCAGCGGATTTTATGAACAGGAGGGTAATCCTCAGATGCATGAGATTGAATGTATTGTAGAGGTGCTTGAACCCACAGGTCCGGATACACTGGTCTTTGTAAATATAAATGGAGGTAAAGTTACCTGCCGGGTAAGTCCGCATGCCACTAAACCTCCGGGGGAATCCATGAAGCTGATGATTGATATGTCCAAAGCGCTGTTGTTTGACCCTGAAACACAGAAGCGTATAAGAACATAACTATACATTTTCACATAGATTTTTGCCTGATAAGGGGATATATTTTATATGGGGGCTTCCCGCTTGTTTAGGCGGGGATAAAAGCCTCCTTTATTATGTTATGGCCCGGATTTCGCTTTTTAGAGGGATCC
>CAZEPL010000076.1:0-18440 GCA_964514135.1 uncultured Spirochaetaceae bacterium
GCGAAAGTGACCTTTGTTTGGCGCATGCCAGAGTACTGTATCCGTATCAGAATCCAAATACAGCTTCTCAAGCGATACCGGCGCTCGCACTATGTACCGGCTCAAGCTTTCCCGAGCTTTGTTGTCGTAGATTATAGTGTTGCTTTGGTGGGTATATAGACAAACCGATCGTATCGGTCAAAACCACCATCCAACACAATCAAATGCCAATGAGGATTCCAACCGGCATACTCACCGAATGTTTGCCGGCTGGAGACCATACCGGCCGTGATCTTCCGGCCCGCCGCTTCGCTGAAATACTCCGTAAGCAGACGGAAGATATGCCGGCTCAACTCCGCGTGCAGCGCACGGTCGTGCTTGAGATACACGCGCAGGCATTTCGGGATGGTGAAGACGAATTGCCGGTGGGGCAGTTGCAGGACCAGATCTTCGCTCAGGTACTCGCCCAGAAGCAGAGTGCGCTTCTGCCGCAGTAGGGGCACAGGAAAAAACTTATATCATAAATCCATCGTTTAACCTCATTTGAGAATAGGTGGTTCTTGGAATGCAACAACAACTTGCTCGGCATGTTACCAAGCAGCTTCGTTAATCCCGCTGTTTCAGATTCAAAATCAGCTATTCGGCTCTTTATCTATAGGGAGACATCAACAGTTGCATAAATGCCCGGATCGTTTAGATCATAATTATATAGTTAAATATATTAATTTTTTTTATTATTTCTCCGTGGGCTTTGTGAGCTCCGTGAGAAACTTATTAGACAACCTCCAGTGATCTTCATGTTTTTCATGGTTAATTAAATAAGCAATTTTTGCGCACTCTTACGAAGTTCTGCTGCAAAATAAAGAGAGCCTGTAGCAAAAATGGGGAGTTTGTTCTCTGAAAGCGCAAGTGCTTTTTGAAGAGCCAAATAGGGCTCCTTTTCTAAATATACCTGCCGGTTGTATTTACAAAAAATACCATATGTTGCTTTTGTTTCACTTCTACGAAAAGATCCGGGTGTCGAGATGATTATAGCGGTAAAGTTCGGCGTTAAAATCTTGGCCATCTCTGCTATCTTTTTACCCTTTACCGCGGCAAATAAAAGCACCCCGCTCTTGCTCGTCAATTTTTTAAAACATAAAAGAGCGCGTTTAACAGAACCCGGGGTATGAGCACCGTCAGCAATTAACAAGGGTTTTGTATGCAAAACTTCCATCCTGCCGGGTAAAAAGGCCACCGCAAAACCCTGTCTGAAAGCTGAATCCGGGAGAGCAGGATAAAGAGTGTGTAATGTTAGAAACGCCAATGCGGCATTTTCGGCCTGAAACGCACCAAGCAGTTTTAAACTAAACTGTTTTCGAGCAATGCCTTTCAGTTTGACAGTTATTTCCGTTTTAACAATTTCTTCTTGAACATTCAGCAGCTCCAGCTCTTCATCAAAAAAAAGCACCCCTGCATTTTTGCGCGCAGCTTCAGTTTTTATTACCTTCTTTACCAGCGCACTCTGAATACCGCAGAAAACCGCAGTATTTTCTTTTATTATTCCACATTTTTCAAAAGCTATTTCTTCTATCGTAGAGCCTAAAATAGCTTCATGTTCAAGTTCTATTGGCGTCAGTACTATCGCCACCGGATTAACCAGATTAGTAGCATCAAGCCTTCCGCCCAACCCTGTTTCCAACACAACATATTCGCATTGCGTATGCTTAAAAGCAAGCCAGCCCAGAAGTGTCATTAACTCAAAGAAAGTAGGTTTTCTTCTGCCGGGAAAATGGGGAAGCGCTGTGTGTTCAATAAAATCTTTTATAGAATCTACAAGAGCAATAAATAATTCTTCAGATATCTGATTCTCGTTTATAACAATCCGCTCGCGAAGAGAGCTTACATGTGGTGAAGTATATAGGCCTGTCCGCTTTCCGGCAGCAGAAAGTACCGAGGCAATAAAAACAGCAGTGGAACCCTTTGCTTTAGATCCTGCCAAATGAATTACTTTAAAATGAGCTTGAGGATTAGCGAAGCTATCGAGCAAAAACGACATTCTGTCTAGTTTATATAATTTACTGCTGAAATAAGAAGTGTCTTTTTCTAAATTTATAAATGAATATAAATAAGCTTTAGCCTCTGCGAATTGCAGTTCTCTCCTTTTTTTCATTCTTTTAACCTTACAAGTAAGATACAGCGAAGGAGTTATTTTTAATTTGAAATATTAAAAAATGCTGTGGAAAGGACTTGAACCTTCACAGGGTAACCCCCACTAGCCCCTCAAGCTAGCGTGTCTACCAATTCCACCACCACAGCATCTTAAAAGTGCATCTTAATATAATAAAGAATAACCTCATTTGTCAAGATAGCTTAAATGAGCAGGTAAAATACACTACTGCTACTTGAAGTAAATCCTCTTTATAGGCAGTATAGAGTAAATATGAAATCAAAAATATACTATATTTGTACATACTGCGGTCATAATGAACCTAAATGGCTGGGCAGATGTCCTGAATGCGGTAATTGGAATACTCTCCAAGAAAGAGAAGCACAATCACATACAATCTCTAGAAAAGTAAAAACGGAGCTGTATACTGTTCCGTTATCATCACTGAAAAAAAAGCAAGATCTGCGTTTTGATGCCGGTATTGATGAAATGAATCGGGTGCTCGGTGGGGGAATTATGAAAGGGTCTTCCATACTGATCGGCGGAGAACCCGGGATCGGGAAATCAACACTGATGCTGCAATTGGCCTGTAATATTAAAGCAAAAGGCAGGATATTATATATATCCGGAGAAGAATCTCCCGCTCAGTTAAAAATGCATGCTGACAGAATGGGTATAAGCACTCCCACTATTGAAGTATTTTCAGAGACGGAAATGTCTGCTATTAATACTATTTTAGATCAAGTTAATCCTATTTTAATCATCATTGATTCCATTCAGACAATCATTAATCATGAATTAGGCATGGTAGCGGGAAGCGTAAACCAGATAAAGTACTGTTCGGGGGAGCTTATTGAATGGGTAAAAAGCAAGGCAGCTGCCATTTTTTTAATCGGGCATGTTACAAAAGAGGGTACGATCGCCGGTCCCAAAGTAATTGAGCATATGGTCGATACCGTACTGTCCTTTGAATCGGCAGATAACGACATACGCTTTTTACGCACAAACAAAAATCGCTTTGGTGCTATCGATGAAATCGGTATCTTCAGAATGACTGAAACCGGTCTTACCCAGATTAACAACGCTGCCACTCTTTTTTTGGAACAGCGCGCAGGAGAGATTCCTGCCGGTATCGTCATTGCCCCTATTTATGAAGGCTCACGCATACTTCTGGTTGAGATACAGTGTCTCGTGGTTCCTGCCAAAGGTGGTATTTCACGTGTGTTCTCTGATCGAATTGATGCACGTATGGTGTCAAAAGCAGCAGCCGTATTAGAAAAGCACCTAAACATCCAGCTTACCAATTATGATATTTATATAAATGTTGCAGGAGGCCTGCAAGTAAAAGAGGTCGGAGTAGAGCTCCCTTTATGCTTGGCTCTCTATTCCGCTCGCCTTAACACCTCTCTTCCCGTACATTCGGCTATTTGCGGTGAGGTAAGTCTGGCGGGCGAGATTCGCACTATTAAACAACTTGATAAACGGATAAAAACAGCTCATGAATTAGGTTTTACTTCTCTCTTAGGTCCCTTGGTAAAAGAATCTCTCCCTGTGGAAAATTTTAATTACCAGGGTTGTTCAACATTACAGCAGGCTGTTAAATCAATATTTTCCAAAGAGTAATATTTACTTTGCTCCCAGCAGTGATGTAATCAGAGAAATTCCTACCCATGTTCCCACCATGCTGCCTAATCCGGAGAGAAAAAACACCCAAAAGATCTTTAACATACGATTCTTATAAAAACCTTTGAAAGTATTCAGATCATGGTACAAAGATTCGAAATCTTTCACCTTGGGCCTCATTACATAATACTGTACCAGTCCTCCTACCATGCCTGCCCCCACTACCGGGGTTAAAGAGGTAAAAGGCGCTGCAACAAATACAACAACTAATGTCAAAGGATGAGCTAACGCTAAGCCGGCTCCCAGCGCCGATGGAATTCCGTTAGCTAAAAACCAGGTCCAGGCCATATTGACACCTTTTTCAGCACCACCTAATACAACTCCTAACGCAATAAGACCTAAAACCAAAACCGTAACCACCCATGGGATAAGCTTGGTTATGAATTTTTTTGGCGGAATAATGTCAATATCGGAGATATCATTGGCCTGCTCCCCTTTATCTAATCGGGTGAGATTCTTAATAATCCCATCCATATGGCCGGCACCCACAATTGCCACAATTTTTTTACTCTGAGTATTAAAAATTTTTGTTGCCAGATACCTGTCTCTTTCATCGATCAGCACTTCTTTTACCGAAGGGAGATAGTTGGCAAGCTCTTCCATCATATTATGCATAAGGCTTTTTTCTTTTAATTTTTCCATCTCCTGCTCAGTAAGCTTTTCTTTGGTAAAAACCGCTGCAAGCAGAGCTGCAAGCATTTTATTTTTTCCCCAAAAGCTTGATTTGGACCAGGCTCTTCTCAGGGTAACCTGTACTTCCCTATCACAGAATTCACAGGGGATATTCAAATCCTTGGCAACCTCGACGGCTTTCAGCATCTCTTCGCCGGGTTTCACCCCCACATTAAGACCCAACCTTCTTTGAAAAGAGGCTAAAACAATATTTGCTAATAATAAAAATCCTTTTCGCTCTTTTAATACTTTGGTAATATCAAGATTCTTCCACACATTGCTTTGCGTTAATGTCTTATAACGTGTTGCATCAAGTTCTACACATACACAATCCGGTTTTTCTTTTCTAATAACTTCTTCTACTTCGACAACACTTGCTTGGGAAACATGAGCGGTACCGACAAGAGTAATCTTTTTCCCTCGCACTTTAATTGTTTGAACTGTATCATTCATGATTAATCCTTTTATTATTAAACTCTTTAGATATGCTTATTTTGTTTTAAACTTATCTAGCTCATACTGGGCTAAGCGCCTTTCAACATATCCCCAGGCTTCAATATCAACTGCTTCCTGTAAAAAACTTACCGCAGTATGTTTTTTATCCTGTAATAAATACTGAGCCGCAATATAAAAAAGCATCTGAGAACGTATGCGTGGGTTTTTTTCTTCACTTACCAGCGCAATGATATGACTTTCATTTTCCGGACTTATATAATACCGGGCAATATGATACTGCCACGAATTGTTAAGAAAATCTTTAAGTTTTGATTTCAGATATTCCTGTGCTTGGTTTTCTTTTTTTAATTTTTTTAAGGTAAGTGCCGCCAGCAGAACATGAGAATAATTCTCTTTTTCATATTCCGCAGCCCTAACAAACATGCTATGTGCATCTTTCAAGCGCTCCTTTAAATAATACAACATACCCAGCGACGAATAAGCGAAGTAATATTCCTCTTTTAACTCAATTATCTTTTCGTAGTCCCTGATTGTTTTATCTACCAATCCTTTTTCTTCAAAAATACCGGCCCTAAAAATATAAGCAGTAAAATTTTCCGGATCAATACTTATTGCTTTGTTGAAATCCTGTAATGCGCGGTCTCTCTCTCTCATATTCAACAGTAATCGTCCGCGATCAAAATAACTGTAATAGTATTCAGGATCTAATTGAATTGCCTTATTTAAATCCGCGAGGGCACCATCAACATTATTTAATAATTTTTTAGTTTTTGCCCTATCAATATACGAATACGGATATTCGGGTTCCAATTCTATGGCTGTATCGATTAACTTAAGCGCCTCATTATATTTTTTCTTGTGGAATTTAACATTCCCCAAACCTAATAAAGCCACCATGTTTTCATTATCACAGGATATGGCCCTTCCAAAATAATCTTCCGCTTTTTTATAATCTTTATCATATAAATACAGGGCACCCAGGGCAGAGATGGCCTCGGCATGTGAATTATCTAAAGCAATTACTTGTTCCAATAAATACTTCTGAGCTTCCTCATCACCCTCTATTCCTTTTAGCAGGGATTTACTATAAAGAGCTTCCACATTCTGCGGTTCACTTTTCAGTACTTCATCGATTTCATCTTCAGCTTCCCTTAATTTACCACCGAATAGCAATAAACGAGCATAGAGTATTTTTGTCTCGGAATCTTCCGGTTTATCTTTAAATGCCTCTTCATAGGCTGTAAGTGCTTTATCTGGTTTTCCCATCATTAAAAAAGTGGAGATACTTTCAAAGGGGCTTTCCTCTAATAACGGATCTTTTGTATGAGCGGCAGTTTCTGTCTTACAATTAAAATTTAAGAACAGCAATGCAATGATAAAAATAAGATATGCAGCATATACTATTCTGTTATTCATTCATATAACCCTCAATATATTTTCACAACATCGTTAAGGATATTTAATATAATGATCTTCTGCTCTTTTTACAAGCGTTAATCTTAAAATTCACATATTAAAAGGAGCAGATGATCGCTTGACTATCGCTCTTCATTATAATATAGAAAGATATGAACAACTCAAAGTCATTCCAACCACCACAGCATATTATCGAGGATATAAAAAAGGCCTTTGCCAACCTCTATGGCATTATATACATGCTCAGAGGTCCGGAAGGGTGTCCGTGGGATAAAGAACAATCTCCCTATACCATTCGAGAAAATCTCTTAGAAGAAACATATGAGTGTATTCATGCTATTGAAGAAAAAAATGATAAAAATTTTTTAGAGGAGCTGGGCGATTTATTTTTAATTCTTACCATGCTCGCACGGATGAGCGAGGAGAGTAACAGCTTTAGTTTACAAGAAGTTCTCGATGAAATTTGTAAAAAACTTATCCGCAGGCATCCTCATGTATTTAAGAAAAAGGAAACCAAATCAGTTAAAAAGATTATTGAACACTGGAATTATATTAAAGAGCACGTGGAAGGAAAAAAACATAAACATACTATTTTTGAAGGACTATCCAAAACGCTCCCCCCCTTAGAGAGGTCCTACCGCATCCAAAAAAAAGTTTCTAAAGTAGGCTTTGATTGGGAAAACCCCGAACAAGTCTTTAATAAAATAAATGAAGAACTACGGGAATTGGATGAATCCTTTAAGCAAAAAAATACGGAAGAAATTGAAATGGAAATAGGTGATCTTTTATTTACTATTGTAAATTTTTCCCGGCTCTCTCAAATAAATCCCAGTCTTGCTTTGGAACGCTCAAATAAAAAGTTTATCTCACGATTTCAACAAGTAGAAGCGCGCTTAAAAAAAATGAATATTACATTGGAAGAAGCCGGGTTGGAGTTATTAGATTCACTTTGGGATAGTGTAAAAACCTCTTAGATCCTCAATATCATTTGCCTTTATAGCAGATACGTATCTGCTTATAAAGACCGTCACCCTCACTAATGGTTTCAATATCATCTAAGTCGTTGAGAGCCGTATGTATTATTCTTCTTTCAAAAGGATTCATGGGTTCGAGCAGACGCGAACCCCTTGAACGACGCACCTGATCTGCAACCCGCTCTGCCAAATATATAATCTTCTGCTGTTTTTTTGTTCTGTAATTTTCTGTATCGACTATTACTTTCATTTTATTAGGTTCATTAATTCGTCCTACAACGGCATTTGCAATTAACTGAATTGCATCAAGTGTTTTTCCTCTTCTTCCTATGAGCAGTCCCGAATCCGCACTCTCTATACTAATTCCTATTTTTGAATCTTCCTTAAAATTGACTTCAACTTTACCATCCATTCCCATTTTATTAATAAGTAGTTCTAAGAACTTAATTATTTTTTCTTCCCCGTTTACATTTCCTAAAGAATTCAGATTATCTTCTGTTTGTACGGAAATCTTAACGGTTCCTTTTGAAAAAATACTCTTCTTTTTGGTTTCGATTATCTCATAATGTAATTCATCTTCGTTAATATTTAACTCAGTGCAGGCCTTTTGTACTGCCTCATTGACATCATTACCCTGAAATTCTAAGGTACTCATCAATTATCTCCTCATATAGGATTTCAAATTGGCAAATCTCTGTTTTTTTGGTTTTGGCGGCTTATTTTTAAAATACTTCTTGTAAACATACATCTGTGCGGTAGTGAGAATATTCTGAACTGTCCAATACAAAACCAATCCTGAAGGTAAATTATAAAGAATAAAGAAAAATACACCAACAAGGATGTATGGTAACATTTTCATTTTACTGTCCGCACCTGTGCTCGTCTGTGTCAGCTTAGATGACACAATCTGTGTCCCCAGCATAATTATAGGGAGAAGCCTTAAATACTGCCAGTTAAGAACAGGTATAGTAAAATTGAACTCAACAATATACTCCGGTGTGGATAAATCATTGATCCAACCGGGAATAAATACTGCATTTCGGAGGCCAAAATGCTCTTGTAAGAGGATATAAAGCGCAAACATGATTGGAAGCTGTAAGAGCTGGGGCAGACAACCGCCCAAAGGATTTACACCCTCACGACGATAAAGCTCTGCCATCTCCATATTAAGTTTTTTAGGATTGTCTTTATATTTCGCCCGCAATTCGGTCATTTTAGGATTGAGTTCCTGTAACCTGCTCATGGACTCATAGCTTTTGCGGGTGAGAGGGAAGACTATCACTTTAATCAAGATGGTAAGCAGGATAATAGCGATTCCATAATTCCTGACAATACTAAAAAAGAAATCCAGAGGATATTTTAACAGGTCTGCGATTGCTCCGATAAGAAAAACCGAGGGCACCACTTCTTCAAGGTGCCTGTCTTTAAGCCCATATGAATTGTCTTTAGCATTATTATATTTTTCTAAAAACGCTCTCTGTTTTGGCCCTAGATAGATATGATATGAATCTTCGATCCGAGAGGTTTTGGTTACCGGTCTCTCAATATAAAAAGCAGACCGCCTTGGAACAGCAGCTGATAATTCTCGCGAATCAAACACCAGGCGTTCAATAGGAAAATGAGGAATTACGATTAATGTATAATACTTACCAACAAGCGCCGTCCAATTTATTGTCGATTTGTCTACAATTTCAACATGCCCGGCTTGGATATCTTTCTCGTTTCTTCCTCTATCAAAATAGATGAACTTTCGGTACTCTCCTCGTCCTTCCAATTTTTCAAAGGCAGGTCCGATTTGAGGACCTATACCCAGGGTATACATTACACCGTCAAAATCTAAATTTAGATAATCTGCTGTTTGGTTCTCAATCGCGATGGTAAGTTCAAACATATATTCAATAGGATTGAGAATGTATGTTTTTCGGACCGTAAAGGAAGTTTCTTCATAATTAAAAGTTCTAAAAAACTCGATTTTATTCTGTGTCTCATCAATCGAATGGTCAAAGAGTGTATCTAAAGCACCTGCCGTATAATCTCCAAAATGTAAACTAAAAGGGTATTCATTAGCTTCTGCGGGATCCCCGGCAAATATCATTTCCAGATCTTCCGTCTCTTGGCCATTGGTATTTTTCAATTTTATAGACCTCACTACGCCGCCTTTGTTCGAAAATACGATGCTATAATTATCAAACTCGGTTTGCAAATGAATATCGTTTTTTTCGATAAGTTCTTCTTCCAAAGGAACTGCTGTTATTTCCGCTTTCTTTTCAATTGTTTCCTCTTTTGGGGGTGCTTGCTCTTTGTCTATCTGCTCTTCGGGTGGTGGAGGGGGTGAAATCATCTGCATTACAAAAGACCATACTAAAAAAATACCTATTAAAAGAATAATCAATAATCCAGTGTTTTTATCCATTGTTACAAAAACTCCTCATCAAATTATTTTACAGGGTCATATCCGCCTGGATGAAACGGATGACATTTAAACAATCTTTTTACCGAATAATACAATCCTCTAAAAAATCCATGCTTTAACAACGACTCCTTTGCGTACTGTGAACAAGTAGGGAAAAACCTGCATGACGGAGGGAAAAGCGGTGAGATCATTTTCTGATATATATTTATAATAAAGACAAAAATATACTTCATTACCTACTCTCCTCCCTTCTCTATCAACAGATTGCCGCGTTTAAGAAATCTTAGCACATTCTCTCTTAATTGAACATATGTATATTCACCGGATGAAAGAATAAATATAAAATCAAATCCCTGTTTCAATACATGTTTCTGTTCTCTATATATCGCTCTTAAGATACGCTTGTGCCTATTTCTTATTACTGCATTTTTAAAGCCTTTTCTGATAAAAAAAGCTGTTCTATTTCCTGTTTTGCCATTTACCTTAAAAAGGAGTGTTAATCCTTCTGTTCCAATCCTCATTGCTGACTGAAGTAAATTTATAACATCATATCTTCTATGTAATCTTTCAAGCTTAGTAAGGCTTTTTTTCATCTGCAACAGAGAGTTTAATTCTTCCTTTTTGTCTCCGTCTTTTTAATACGAGTCTTCCGTTTTTAGTTTTCATTCTAGCCCTGAAACCAAATTTCCTATTCCTTTTCGTTCTGCTGGGCTGATACGTCCTCTTCATAATCGATCTCCTCTTAATATATCTTTATATTCGGTTTAAATCAACATTAAAGGTAGAGAAGTATACTTATTTATACTCTCGTTGTCAACTATAATCCCCTTCTTATCTTCGTTTACATATTGAGGTATAGAATCTTTTTAAAACATCCTTTAATTTGCTATTGTCCAAGGTTTTTAGCTCTTTTTTTAAGTCTATTTCTAAAGCAGGGTCATTTTCTACAGAGTCATCCTTCTTTGTTACTTGCGTTGCGGACTGTTCATTTTTCATGTTCACGGCACCTAAAGAGATCTTAATCCTTTTTATAGCAAGTTCGGGATATAGCTTGTTAAGTAAGCTTAGAAGCTTGTCTTTCTTCATGCAAACCATCTGCATCCAGCCTGGATGACTTGCGCTTACAAGAAGGGTATCCTTTTTAATATCAATCAGCTTGATGTTGCCGGCAAGGCCTTTCCCTAAAACACGTTCCCAGCTCTTAAAAAAAGAGGAATACCGTTGTCCCTTCATAGAAAGACTGCCTTTAAAAATATCCTTTAGTAAATCTCCGGCTCGTTCCATGCTTGTATCACACCGCTTTTAATAAGATATTTTAGTGTACCCGGTTTTTCATAAGAAGCAAAGTCTTCGTCGGGTAAAAAAGTAAAAAAAGCCTGATCATAAGCAGGAAGCAGCGGGATCAGCATCTCTCGTTTCTTTTTATCAATTTCTAATAAGACATCATCCAATAAGAGGAGGGGCTTTTTTTGGGTTATCTTAGTATAAAACTGTGCTTGTGCTATTTTTAGAATAATCGAGATAAGCCTGATTTGTCCGGTTGATGCAATCTTTAAAAAATCTTTTCCCGCCAGATAGAAAAAAAATCTATCGCGATGCGGTCCCGATGTTGTGCTTTTCCAGATAATATCTTTTTCCTGCTTTGTTTTTAAAGCATTAAGCACATTACCTTCATCACGACAATCCTTCCAGGATGGTTCATAGTGAATAAGACACTGTTCTTTAAACCCTGTTATACGCTGAAACAGATCAGAAAAAATGGTATTAAAAGCAGTAATAATGATTTCCCTTTTTTTTTGAATTTCCAATCCATATTGAGCTAATTTCAGATTATAAACATCAAGTAAATCTGTCTTTTTTTCTTTTAAAATACAATTTCTATATGAAAGAATCTTTTTATATTTCCTGAGTAAATCAATAAAGACTATATCATATATACTAAGTGTTTGATTAAAAAATCTTCTCTGCAGATAGGGGGCCCCTATTATTATTTGCATATCATTATGAGAAAAGACAACACAAGGGATGTTCTGAATTAATTCCTTTCGATCTAAAACTCTTTTATCGTCTACAACAATCTCTTTCACCTTATTCTTTGAGAGTTGAATGCTAATGCTCTTCCTTAATTCAGTATGATCTAAAAAATCACCTTTAATGTATGCCGTAGCACTGTTATTATTTATCATAAGATTATCAAATCTAACTCTAAACGAAGACCCGTAACAGAGAAGATAGAGAGCTTCAATAATATTGGTTTTGCCTTGCCCGTTATCACCAATAAAGAAAATTTGAGAAGAGTTAAAATCTATTTGTGTATTTTTAAAATTCCTGAATTCACTGAGCGTAAGGGAAGTAAAAGCCATCAATCTTTTTGCAGGGGCATTACTATATTAAAATAATCATCATCGTTTAAAGGTTTAACTGAAAGAGCTTTTTTATTATCCGTAAACTCTATTACTATTTTTTCACTATCAATTTCTCTTATTGGCTCTAGTAAGTAAAGGTAGTTGAGGGTGATTGTGATATCGGGTCCTCCGTATTCGCATTCAAGTTCTTCTTTTGCCATACCTATTTCCGTTTCCTCAGAACTTACGGTAAGAGTATTTCCTTTAAATGATAAAAATACACGCCGCGACTTATTCTCAACAAGAATAGAAACCCTTTTTAACGATTCCTGAAGCGCTGATTTTAAGACAATTACTTTATGCTCATGCTGCTCGGGTATTATCTTTTGATAATTTGGAAACTTACCCTCTATTAAATTAGAAGAAAAAAGATGATTGCTTAACTTCACAAATATATTTTTTTCTGTAATGGCAAATAATAGATTTCCCTGGCCTGCTGTATTTTTTCTAATGATATGTAAAATTTTAGGAGGTACGATAACACCTGTAAAATCATTAATCTCACTGGCAAGCTTCTTTTTAATGAGTGCTAATCTTCTTCCGTCAGATGCTACCATACTTAAGGAGTTTTCGATTTTTTCTATATATATACCGTTTAAGAAGAATCGTGTCTCATCATCCGAAATTGCAAAGATGGTCTTAGAGATCATATCTACAAATTCTTTTTGCGGGAATTCCACAAAAACATCATCAGAGATTCCATGCTGTTCAGGAAATTTATCCGGTGGAATGCATTTAAGAGTAAATTGAATATTACTTTTTTCAGGAACTATTGATAGAAATAGGTTTTCCTTTAATTCAAAGCTAATATTCTCTTCAGGAAGAGAACGCAGAATATCAAGGAATCTGTCACAGAGTACAGCTACTGTTCCCGGCTGTGAAACTTGAATCGGAATTTGTGATTTAAAGGATACTTTTAAATCAGTTGCATTTATAAGAAGCTGGTTATCATTTACATCAAGGAGGACATTGGAAAGAATTGAGATAGTGCTTTTCGTTGAAATGGTGTCATGAGCAATTAAAATTTCTTTTAATATACTTGATTTATCGCATGAAAATTTCATGACTAATACTCCTATTATTAATATATTAATTAGTAGTAGTACTAGTAGGTACATCTAATATGTGGAAAACTATGCTAAGCTATTATGTATACATAAATTAGAAGAATAATAACTTCTTCCTTTTCTCCACATGGTATGCACACATTAACAGTTTATTGAAATATAAACAAGTGAATTCACAGCTTAATCACAATTTTTTAACCGGTTGTGTTTTGATTTTTAATAGTTTTTATTAAATGCTGAACGGTTGGTTCCAATGTGGGATCCGTTTTTATTCTGTTTTCTATCTTTTGGCAAGCATGCATTACGGTTGTATGATCCCTGCCTCCAAAATCTAAACCCACTTCTGTTGTTGAGTATTCTGTGATCTCTCTTGAAATATACATTGCAACCTGACGCGGAAAGGCAATAGCTTTTGTTCTTTTCTTACATTTTAAATCGTTGCTGGAAATACCGAAATAATTTGCCACGGTTTTTTGAATAAGATCTAGTGTTATATTCTTATATTGAGGTTGGGTAAAGAAGTCTTTAAGCTGTCTTTGTGCAATATCAATGGTGATTTTTTTGTTTACCAAATCAGCATATGCAATGAGTTTTGTAAGAGCCTTTTCTAAATCTCTTACGTTTGTAGTAATATTTTTACAAATAAGTTCTATTACTTCATCCGGTATAACAACTTTTTTTGTTTCTATTTTTTGTTTCAGGATGGCTATTCGTGTTTCATAATTAGGCGGTTGAAGGTCGACATTTAATCCTCTTTCAAATCTGTTGCGAAGTCTATCTGAAAGTGATTTTAATTCTGAAACAGGACGGTCGCAGGTAAATACCATTTGTTTGTTAGCATCGTAGAGTGCATTAAAAGTATGAAAGAGTTCTTCCTGGGTCTCTACTTTCCCCGGTAAGAAGTGTATATCGTCAATAAGAAGGATATCCACTTTTCTATACTTATTTTTAAATTTATGGGTTGCCTTTTCTTTAATGCCGAGGATGAACTCATTGGTAAAGGTTTCCGCTGTTACATATACAATTTTTAAATGCGGAAATTCACCATACGCAGCATTACCGATGGCCTGAATAAGATGTGTTTTCCCTAAGCCAACACCACCGTAAATAAGACAGGGATTGTAAGCAGTACCCGGATTTTTTGCTATGGCAATAGCTGCATTGGCTGCGAAGGAGTTATTTTCACCAATCACGAAACATTCAAAATTGTAGTCTTTATTTAATTGAGGATGTGTGCGTATAGTTTTTTTTTGAGCAGGGGAGGGAAGATCTTTTTTATCTTTTTTAGGTTTTTCCCTTTCCTTTAATTGAATATTGAAGCCTATTTTGATTTTATTACCGGAAAGATCGTATAATTTATTTTCTAATAGAGGAAGGTAGCGTTTTGTTACTTGATCCTTATAAAAGGAAGAGGGAACATTGAGGATGATTTGAAATTCATCAGAGGTATGATATTCAATATTTCTAAACCACATGATAAATTCTTGTTCTGTAATTTCATGTTTTATTTGAGCAATAACTTCTCTCCAGAAAGGTTCGTAATCCCAATGTCCCAAGCTCATGCTTGAAGTACTCCAATTTATCTGCAAAAAATTAACAGGTTATCCACAATAAAAAATAGAACTGTAGAATAAATAATACAGTGTTACGTGTATCAAAAAGATACATTTATGTGTCAAATTTCCGTAAAAATTTATAAATCCTTATATTACAAAGAATTATAAATTGAATATAACAAAAATATAATATTTACTTTTAAATATTATATTAACAAAAGATAGCCATAATAGCATATTCAAAAAAAAAAAATTATTCACAACTTATTCACAAGCTTAATCACTACTTTATCATAGAAGGGTATTTTACTCTATTATATCTATTTTTTCAAGAATAAAGATAAAAAAGAAATAATAATTTTCATTTTATTCGAGCTTAATTCTTCCTTTTAATGCTTGCGAGAGGGTAAGCTTGTCGGCGTATTCCAAATCACCGCCAACAGGCAGCCCCAAGGCAAGCCTTGTAACAGTTACTCCGGTGTTTTTCAGAACATTAGCAAGATACAATGCTGTCGTATCACCTTCCACGGTCGGATTGGTAGCAATTATTACTTCTTTAGTCATCGTATTTTTAATTCTCTCCAGTAATTCTTTAATGCGTAAATTATTCGGTCCCACACCCGAAAGAGGGGAGATAACACCGTTAAGCACATGATAAAGACCCTGATGTATACGGGTGGCTTCTATCGTATGAATATCTTTGGCATCTTCAACAACACAGATTGTCCCTCGATCGCGGCCTTGGTTCTGACAGATAGGACAGGGATCTATTTCCGAATAATTACCGCAGTTACTGCAGTTTTTAAGGTCTTTTTTTAAAGTGAGGAGAGAGTAAGCCAGGTCTTCAGTTTTTGAAGCGGGACTTTTTAATAAATAATATACAATTCGTGAAGCACTCTTTTTCCCCAGACCGGGAAGTTTGGCAAACTGGTTTATCACTTGTTCGATAATATTCACATTATGTTCCTAAGAAACCGGGCGGAAGATCCATTCCCCCCGTAAGTCCGGAAAATTCTTCTTTCATTTTTTCTCGTAATTTGGCAAATGCATCGGCGTAAGCAGCTCGAATGAGGTCTTGGAGCATTTCTATATCATTTGGATCAACAACTTCAGGGGAGAGGTATACACTAAGAACTTCCATTTTCCCATTAATCTGGATTTTTACCATATCTCCGCCGGCTGTTCCTTCAATAAGTATGTCTTTCAATTTTTCCTGCATTTCAGCCATACGCGATTGAATATTTTTAAAATTTTTAATGAATTCTACCGGATTAAAACCCATAATTACTCTCCTTTTATAACTGTTCCTTTAAATACCTTTTTGAGGATGTTTTCTCCTTCATCCGTAGCAGGAGCATTTGTTTGATTTTCTTTTACCAGTTCAACTCTGATACCTATCTTGCTTCCGGTTATGTTAGTGGCGATTTGGGAAAGAGCAGTTTTTTCACCCATAACAAATTCAGCAGAAAAAGCATCTTTTTCATGATACAAGAAAATCAGTTCATTTTCTTGTATTTTACATGATGTACATTTTTTCAAAGAAGATGCAAGGGTAAGTTTCTTTTTACCAATGGTATCTATTATAGTTTTAAGGATATCTTGTGGAGCTATGACGTAAGATCTGTTTACCTCTTGTACATCCTCGGATTTATTAAGCTCGCTTTTTACGGGTTGAGTTTGTAGTTGAGTTTTAAGTGTTTGAATAGTCTCTAAAATTTCAGAAGGAGTAATGAGAGTATCTAAACTGCCCAGTCTTGATAACAGTAATTCCAATTCAAACTTTTGGTTCAATGAAAACCGAAAATTTCTATAAAGATGTAGGAGCAGGTCTAAGGCTTTTTCGATTTGTATTATTGAAAAAGAGTCAATGATCTCTTTAGAGAAGTTTTCAACAGAACAACCTAAAAAGGATTCCCTGGTGATGCCATTTTTTAAAAAGAGCAAATTACGAAAATATTCTGCCAAGCCTATCACAAATTGTTCTTCAGAAATTCCTTTATTAAGAATACTGTCGGTTACTTTGAGTACTTGATTTATTTTACCTTCTGCTAATAGACGAATGAGTTTGCCAATTTCATCCACACCCACTATACCCAGTTTTTCCTGTATCTTGGCAATCTGAATTTTATCACCGGAAAATGAAATAATCTGATCAAAGAGGGTATAAGCATCCCGAAGAGAGCCGGTAGCTTCTTTGGCTATCCAAATAAGAGACTCGTTATCACTATTGATATTGAGTTCTTGGGCAACTTCTTGAATTTTCTTTTTTATATCGGAAAGTGAAATTAGTCTAAAATTAAACTGCTGACAGCGGGAGCGAATAGTTGCGGGGACCTTATGAATTTCGGTAGTAGCAAAGATAAATACCACATGAGGGGGCGGTTCTTCGATTGTTTTAAGAAGCGCATTAAACGCACTGTTGGAAAGCATATGAACTTCATCAATAATATATACTTTGTAGCGGAAACTAGTCGGTGCAAAAAGCACTTCATCTCTAATTTCTCTTACATCATTTACACTTGTATGAGAAGCCCCATCAATTTCAATGACATCAAATGATCGACCTTCAACAATCTCTATACAAGATGTACATTTTCCACAAGGATGAGCGGTAAGTCCTTGCTCACAGTTTAAGGATTTGGCAAGAATTCGTGCTGCAGATGTTTTCCCGACACCACGTGGTCCGGAAAAAAGGTAGGCATGAGCAATCCGTTCTTGTTTAATAGAATTTTTTAGGGCTGAGACTATAAATTCCTGTCCAACTATTTGATCGAAGTCCTGAGGTCTTTTTTTGATTGCGGTTACTTCATAACTCATAATATATTATATATTGTTTCTTATAATTAATAAAACCCCTTTAGCTCCAATCAAGCTGATTGCAGCTCATTTACCCATCGCTTGCCGCTGCTACCTTCCGGTCCTGACGGAGTTGGGCGACAGGAAATAGTGCAGAACCTGAAATGGACACTAAAGGGGATACGGAGAGAGAGGGATTCGAACCCTCGGTACCCGGTTAGAGTACACACGCTTTCCAAGCGTGCACCTTCGGCCTCTCGGTCATCTCTCCTTATATTGTCAAAAAACTGTGCTCCTATTAGCCGATCTCTTGGGATTTTTCCAAGCGATTGATAATATTAATTATTATAATCAAACTCACGGATAAACGCGGATTAAAATTGATCCGGAAAAATCCGTGAGCTAAAAATATCAAATCCATATAGCTGTGCCTTATCTGCACGCCTTATGTTCAATTACGGAGAGAGGGGGATTCGAACCCCCGGCCCGACCACTAAATGCACTAAAATCAAGCTTCCTAAAATTAGCTTTATTGAATACAAACAGCATATTAACCTAATTTTTTCTAATGCATTTAATGGTCGGGCAACGGTTTTCGAGACCGCCCGATTCAACCGCTCTCGCATCTCTCCTTACAATATAAGCAGTTCTCATTTTATTCGATTATGTCAGCACATAATAGTTTTTTTTACCATCTTTAAGCATAAATGGTTAAAATGAGAATCGCTGTTACAGTTCGTGCCCAAGAGGATTCGAACCTCCGACCTTTAGATCCGCAATCTAACGCTCTATCCGGCTGAGCTATGGGCACTAAAAAAACGGAGAGGGTGGGATTCGAACCCACGGTACCCTTACGAGTACAACTCCTTAGCAG
>CAZEPL010000077.1:0-18299 GCA_964514135.1 uncultured Spirochaetaceae bacterium
TATAAAGAATAAGTATTTTACTAACTTAATATATTTTGAGTTTTGCAATTTCCTTTATTATTTTATTTTAAAGAGAGCACGCTTCATAAAGCAATTGCAGATTATCTGCTTAAATACTAAAAGGAATATATAGTGCAAAATAAGAAGCAGGAACAAATTGAGCAGGAAAAACGCTTAAAAGAAAATTTAAGCCGTATTAAAAATAAAATAATAGTCATAAGCGGTAAGGGCGGTGTCGGAAAAACGACCATATCCGTTAATCTTGCTTATGCACTTGCTATGAAAAATTTTACAGTAGGTATTATGGATGTTGATATTCACGGCCCCAATATTGCTAAAATGCTGGGAATTGAAGGAGAGCAGCTATTAAACGGGCAATTTGGAATCGAGCCTTTCCTTGCTTTACCCAATCTAAAAGCAATCAGTATAGCGCTTCTTATTCAGGATCAGGACAGCCCGATAATCTGGCGGGGGCCTTTAAAAATGGCTACAATAAAACAGTTTATCAGCGACGTCAACTGGGGAGACCTGGATTATCTCATTATCGATTCACCCCCGGGTACAGGAGACGAACCCTTAAGTGTCTGCCAGTTAATTCCCGATATCACCGGAGCCGTGGTCGTTACCACTCCGCAGGATGTTGCCATACTGGATTCACGAAAAACAGTTTTATTTGCCAAACAGCTTAATGTACCGGTCATCGGTATTATTGAAAATATGAGCGGATTTGTCTGTCCTCACTGTAAAGAAAAAACCTATCTATTTGGTGTTGATGGCGGCAAGCGTGCGGCACATGATTTAAGGGTTCCTTTCCTGGGTCAAATTCCTATTGAGCCGGAAATGGTACAACACAGCGATTCCGGAAAGCCCTTTATTCATTTTAAAAAAGATACGGAGACAGGAAAGATTATGAATCGGATTATTGAAAATATTATCCAGTTCAAGAAATAAATTTATGACTTTGTTGATGTCTCATTTTTCACAAGTACGATTTTTATAAAAGGAGAATGCATTATGAAAAAGACTGATGTATTAATAATTGGCGGCAGTGCTTCAGGTATTATAACTGCAATTACTGGGAAAAATCAATATCAGGATAAAAATTTTCTTATTATACGAAAGGAAAAAGAAGTTCTTGTTCCATGTGGAATTCCTTATATATTTGGTTCACTGGAAAGCAGTAATTTGAATGTTATATCTGATGATAAACTGGAAAATATAGGTGTAGAAATTATGATCGGAGAGGTCATTTCCATAGATTATGAGAGGAAGACATGCATGACATCCGAAGATGTGGAAATTGGTTTTGATAAACTTGTTATTGCTACAGGGTCCAGTCCTAAGATTCCCAAAAGGATAAACGGAATTGAACTTGAAAATGTTTTTACTGTTCCTAAAAATAAGGTATATATAGATATGATTTTAGAGAAAGTAACGAATGCACAAAAAATAGTGATTATAGGCGGAGGTTTTATTGGTGTTGAACTATCAGATGAGTTGAATAAAAATGGCAAAGATATAACTATTGTAGAAATATTACCACACTTATTAGGTTCAGTATTCGATCAAGAAATGGCAGTTAAGGCTGAAGAAACTCTCATTGATAGAGGTGTAAAAGTAAAGACAGGTATCGGAATTAAAGAGATAACAGGAGAATCAAAGGTTTCTAATGTTATTTTGCAGAATGGAGAAAAGCTTGATGCTGACGTAGTTTTTATTTGCACAGGTTATACGCCAAATACTGAATTAGCTTCTAAATCAGGAATAGCAATAAATAATATGGGATTTATAAAAGTAGATGAATATATGAGAACAGATAATAAAGATACATTTGCAGTTGGTGACTGTGCTGAAAACAGAGACTTTATCACCAGAAAAATAATTACTCCAATGTTAGCATCTACTGCCTGCGCAGAAGCAAGAACAATAGGTCTGAATCTTTATAAGTTATCAACTGTAAAAACATTCAACGGGACAATTTCAATATTTTCAACGGTAATTGGAGATAACTGTTTTGCTGTGGCGGGAATTACAGAAAATATTGCATTAAAAGAAGGTTTTAATATAGTCACAGCTACTTTTAATGGTATGGATAAGCATCCGGGGAAACTTCCAGGTATGCATGCACAAACAGTAAAGCTGATAGTTTCTAAAGATTCCGGTGTAATACTTGGATCTAGTATTTTCGGAGGTTTCAGCGTCGGAGAACTTATTAATGTTATTGGCTTAGCTATACAGAACAGGATGACAGTGAATTCGATTTTTATAACTCAGATTGGCACTCATCCATTGCTTACAGGGCCTCCAACTGCGTACCCTTTTATTAAGGCTGCTGAAGCTGCGTTAAAAAAGATAAGAGAATCATGATAAATACGGTCATTATGATTTTCAATACGTTAAATGAGGTATACTATGCCTATAGAAAAACTTAAAATAATACATGATAAAGAAAATTGTTGTTTTTATTATAAATCAGACTCTTTTAAAGGTGAAATAAATTATGAAATAAAAGATAACAAAGTACTGAATATTTATAGAACTTTTGTTAATCCAGAGCTTCGCGGCAAAGGGATAGCAAGAGTATTATTGATGAAAGTGATTAACTATGTACAAGCAGAAGGATATAGAATATTGCCTTCCTGTTCATTTGCCGTTTCTTTTTTCAGGCATAATAAGAAATATCAAAACCTGCTCGTACTTGATGTAAACCTGGATAATCCGGGAAGTTGTCGATTATCCAATAATCAAAAAAACTAAATAATTTGCATAGGTTAAACGGATA
This sequence comes from uncultured Spirochaetaceae bacterium, assembly GCA_964514135.1. Classification (GTDB taxonomy): domain Bacteria; phylum Spirochaetota; class Spirochaetia; order SZUA-6; family RPPD01; genus JAFGGG01. Next base: position 2,783 of record CAZEPL010000077.1, read on the forward strand.
CAATGCAGTTTGGGAAATAAAATAATGGATATTTTTAGAATAATAGCTTTTATAAATCTAAGTGTTTTTATTCTATTTTTTATTATAGGAATAATCAGTCAAATAATAAGAGGAATAAATCCCATTGGGGTAAGAAAAAATGAAAATAAATGTATGTCCTCTATAGAGAAATATTAATCATTAAATATATTGCATCATTTATATTATGTTTTGCAACATTAATTGAAGTTATTGCAGGTTTAGCTTTAGGGAAATCTTTTAAGATTCATTCTCCAGAGGAAAAGGAATCGATCACATTAATTACAAAGGGTATCTATGGGATAATCAGGAATCCTGTAGTTCTGGGTATTTTCTGCTATGCCTTTAGTATTATGTTGTTAAATCCAACCCTGTTAAGCCTTTTAATATTTGTAATTATTATTATTGGTTATAATTATAAAGTTGATGCGGAAGCTAAAGAAATAGAAAAACGAATTGGGAGGGAATGGTATGAATACTGTAAAAAGACAGGCAAGTATTTTCCGCTATTCTTTAATAAAAGGAATATAAATGAAAAAAATTCATAATCTTCATATTACAGATGTCAAATCTCTTCTCTCTCCTTTTGAATTAAAAAATGGATACCCCATAACTGAATTAAACAATAAAACAGTGGTTGAAAGCAGAAAAACCATTATCAATATATTAAATAAAAAAGACAATAGACTTATGGCAATAGTAGGCCCATGTTCGATTCATGATGTTAAGGTCGCCATAGAATATGCTGAAAAATTAAAAGCATTAAAACATAAAATTGAAGATAGGATATTCATTATAATGCGAACCTATTTTGAAAAACCTCGGACAACTATCGGCTGGAAAGGATTGATAACCGATCCCTGGCTTAACGGCACCTATGATATTGCCTCAGGACTAAAAATGGCTCGCAAACTTTTACTTGATATAACAGCAATGGGCATTCCGTGCGCTTCTGAGATGCTTGATCCCATTGTACCTCAATATATAGCTGATTTGATTAGCTGGGCATCTATCGGCGCGAGGACTACAGAAAGCCAAACTCATCGAGAAATGGCGAGTGGTTTATCTATGCCGGTTGGATTTAAAAATGGGACAAGTGGTAATTTAAAACTCGCTATAAATGCGATGGAATCTGCACGACATCCTCATAGTTTTATCGGTATAGATCAATATGGAAAAGCATCAATTTTTAATACATCAGGGAATACTGCTTCCCATATAATTCTTAGAGGCGGCAGGTCCGGTCCAAACTATTACGAAGAGAATGTTGAAGAAGCGGAAGCTATTATTTCAAATTTAGAAATACCTCCTGCGATTATCGTGGATTGCAGTCATGCAAATTCAGAAAAACAGTATACCCGGCAACAGAGGGTTCTCCATTCCATTCTTGACCAGAGAAAAAGAGGCAGAAATTCAATAGTTGGTTTTATGATTGAAAGCAATCTAAAATCCGGTTCACAAAAGATTCCTGATGATTTGAATAACCTTGTTTACGGACAGTCTATTACCGATGCATGTATAGATTGGGATGAAACCGAAGAAATGCTGTTATATGCATATGAAATAATGAGAGAGAGAAGCAGCAAAGGAGTTTAATCGATTATGTCCAAAGAGACAAAAAGGAAAATAGATAAATCACATATATTATCAACTATTGCAAGTGTGTTTATTGTGGCACAGTTTATATTGATTTTTTTCTTTTCAATAAAAGGAATTTTAATTTTAAAAGTATTCGGTTATATTTTGTGGGGCGTCATTATCATCTTAGGTTGGCTTCCTATATATACATTAAAAAAATACGGAGGAGTTGAAAAAGGAAAAAATTATATGAAAACAACAAAAATTGTAACAAAAGGTATTTATGCTATTTTACGCCATCCTCAATTCCTGGCAATGCCGCTTATCAGTATTTCTTTAATGTTCATTTCACAGCATTGGATTGTTTTGCTTTTAGGTATTCCTGCAGTGGTTTTATCGTATATCAGTACTATTGGTACGGATAAATACTGTATAGAGCAATTCGGTAATGAATATAAAGAGTATATGAGAAGAGTTCCCGGGATGAATATTCTGCTTGGGTTGTGGCGCCGCATATTTGGAAAATAAATAATCCTAATCCAAAGGAGTTTTTATGTATAATAAGAAATTACCTGATCCGGATGAGAATGGAATAATACGAATATTACCAATTGATTTTTTCGCTGACAAAAAACAATTATTAAGAAAATTCAATATCAATCCTCACATATATGATTTTTTTCAAGAACATATTGTACGTGCTTTTATCCATAAAGCTAATTATAACCGTCATTACGAAATTCTGAAATCTGAACTTACGATGCTTAAAAATAAAAATATTTTGGATATTGCGTGCGGTACCGGAAGTATCGTTACATATTTAGATCCAAGCAATTGTTACACCGGACTTGATATTTCTTACAAATTACTAAAAAAAGCTTCAAAAAGGATTAAATCCAGAAAATTTAAAGAAAAAAGGCTGATCCAGGGAAAGGCAGAAAATCTTCCTTATAAAAATAACAGCTTTGACTTTATATGCTGTAATACAGCTTTACACATGATCCCTGATTATAAAAAGGCGATACAAGAGATATCCCGCGTTTTAGACACCGGAGGAAATTTTTTAGGATGCTGTCCTGTAACAGGAATTGATAATAAATTTGATAAGATATGGAAAAAAGTGGTTCAAAAACGAAAAATGATTCATTCTTTATCAGAGGATGATATTAAAAGCATCTGTGAAATTTCCGGTTTAAAATACAAGCAAATCGGAACTAATGGAGGATTATTATATTTCAGATCAGAAAAATAAAAATTATTGCTACTGGTATCATGTTTGTCCGATGAAGTATTTTTATGAGCAAGGATTATTGGAAAAAAAATGGGTAGCTGAATATTGCTGGGTAAGTAATCCAAACTGTATAAGAAAAAAGTTTGAAGAACAAGGAAAATATCATTCTGATAATATGCTTCCTGATGGTTCGATCAGAGAAGATTTGCAATGATATATCTAGTTTTTTGTTATAATGAAATGAGAATAAGGATATAAAAATATTGATTTTCGGAGCTGATATTATTTGAAGTATTTATGCTTCTAAATTAGACGCCTTAGTTGTCTGACTGGTAGTTGCCAGTATTCGCACTATAAAATAACTTGCCCTTATTTAATAAATCTTAAAACGTCTGCACAGGCTGAATATTGACCACGGCGGGTATGGTGCGCAGGCTTTTGAGTACTTTGCTGAAATCTTCTTTATTGTCCAGCTCAACAGTGAAAAAGCCGTTTAAGGTCTCATCTGAATTTTCTTCGAGTTTGCCTTCAATCAGATGGCCCCTGAACTTGCGCAGCGCACCTTCGATCTCGGAAAACAGATCGCTGGTCAGCTTTGCCGTTACCTTAAACCTTTTAGCGGCTTTGGGTGACACGGTTTCCCATTCCACATCGATCATGCGCTCTTTAAAATCTTTTATGTAAGCCTGGTTGGCACAATCCGCCCGGTGAACGATAATTCCCCTGCCTCGTGACACATAACCGATAATGGCATCGCCTATGGTGGGATTGCAGCACTGGGCTATGCGTACCATGAGATTACGCTCGTTGCCGCTCTTGATGCCGATTTTGCTTTTATCCAGCACCTGCTTCTGGGGCTGCTGTTTTTTTTCTTTAAGCGGTTTCTGGACCTGAGGTACGGGAGGACTTCTCTTAACTACAATGCTTCTGTCGATGATCAGGCTGGCATCGTTCTGATTGAGCCAGTGCCTTATCTTGGATCTGGCGCGCGAAGTCCTGGCATAGCGCAGCCAGTTAACACGGGGCCTTGCGTTGTTGGCCGTGATTATCTCGATGACCTGGGTGTTTTTCAACTCTCTATTTAAGGGGATGATGGTATCGTCCGCTTTGGCGGCCATACAGTGGTTGCCCACTTCGGTGTGAATATGGTAGGCAAAATCTACGGCCGTGGCGCCTTTGGGAAGCTCAATAACCTCTCCTTTGGGTGTAAACACATAAATGGAATCCTTTAAAAGCTCCTGCTTTATTTTGTCCATAAATTCAAGCGACGCTCCGCGCGTATCCTCCCAGCTTTTCAGCTGGTTTATAAGAGGAATATCCTCGGGCCGCACGATCTCTTTGGAAAACCCCTTTTTATACAGCCAATGGGCCGCGATGCCGTTCTCCGCGGTTCTATGCATTTCCTGAGTTCTGATTTGAATTTCTATAAGTTTTCCGTCATACCCCATCACGGTAGTATGCAGACTCTTGTAGCCGTTGGATTTGGCCATGGCGATGTAATCTTTAAATCTGCCCTCAATGGGCGGCCAGATATTATGCACAATGCCCAACAGCTCATAACACTCGCCGGCAGTGGAGCAGAGAAGCCTTATGCCTAAAAGATCATATATTTCGTCGATTGTACTTCCGGTTTTTTTCAGCTTTTTATAAATGGAATAAAAATGCTTGGCGCGTGCTTCCAGCTGAATTTTAATTTTGGCCTCCACCGCGGCATCCATTATGGCCTTCTCCACCCTGGCCAAGTATTGGGAATGTTCCTTGTGCCTTTGGTCTACCCAGTTCTGAATTTGGTTATACACTTCGGGCTGCAGGTACTTCAAGGATAAATCTTCCAGTTCGTTTTTTATCCAGGAAATTCCCAGCCTGCCGGCCAAAGGAGCATAAATATCCAGACACTCACCCGCAATTTTCTTGCGTTTTTCCGGCTCCAAATATACAAGCGTACGCATATTATGCAGCTTATCCGCGAGTTTTATGAGAATTACACGTACATCCCTGGCCATGGCAAAGAGCATTTTGCGGATAGTCTCCGCTTCCTGTACTGTTTTACTCTTGGCGCGGATAAGCGATATCTTGGTTACACCGTTTACCAGTGATTCTATCTCCTTGCCGAATTTCTTGCGCAGTTCAGGTCTTGTTACCTCCGTGTCCTCCAGCACATCGTGCAGGAGCGCTGCCACAATCGCGTTATAATCCAGATAGAGTTTGATAAGAATCTCCGCCACCCGTAGAGGATGAACAAGATAGGGATCACCGGAAGCCCGTTTTTGTTTGTCGTGTAAATTCGAGGCCCAGTGTGCGGCTTCCAGAATACACTCTTTCTCCGCTTTCTTATAAGGTGACAGTTTTTGAGTAAATTCTTTTAATAATGTATCAAATTCTTGCATAAATTACCCGCTCACGACCTGCCAAATCCTCTACCACAGTACTATTAATATAATTCAGTTCTAGCATAAAGTCTTTACATATTTTTAGCTGCGGGGATGCGGCCTCTAAGAACAGATAACCTTCAGGGTTAAGGTGCAAAGGTGCCGAGCGGATAATTGCTTTTAAATAATCAAGGCCGTCACGACCTCCGCGCAGAGCCTGTTCCGGTTCCGGCCAGCCGATCGTTTTTAAATCATCCACCTCGGCATCAGTAAGATAAGGCGGGTTGGACACAATAATATCAAATTTTTGCTTAAGCCCTTCACATACATCCGCATGAAAAAATGGCAGTTCTCTGCCCAAAAGCCGCCTGCAATTGAGGGAAAACACCTGCGCTGCCTGCTGCGAGATATCCGAAGCCGATACACTGATATCCGGAAACAGGTGCTGTAAGGTAACGGCAATACAACCTGATCCCGTCATGAGATCATGCAGGGTTTTAAAGGCCGGATGGGAGCGCAGCACGGTGCTTACCGCTTCAATAAGTGTTTCCGTGTCCGGACGCGGTACGAGCACACGCTCATCCACGAAAAAATCAAGGCCGTAAAACTCCTTGTTCCGGCGAATATACGAGACCGGCCTGCCTGAGCAGCGCTGATCGATAAAGCGCTCAAACCGTCTGTAAACTGCGGCAGAAATCTCATCTGTAAAAGAGCTGAACAGCTTTTCTTTACTTATATCAAGGGTATACGCCAGAAGCACACATGCGTCTAAATAAGGGGTTTCAACCTCCGCATAATAAAGAACGGAAGTGGCTTTTTGTAAAGCATCTTGAAGAGTCATTCAGGATTTTTCTTTTAACAGCATTTCCTGGGCATTGACTTTTAAAGCCTCGACAATCTCACTCATTTCACCCAAAAGCACATACTCCAATTTATAGAGTGTCAAATTTATCCTGTGATCGGTCACCCGGTTCTGAGGAAAATTATAGGTGCGAATTCTCTCGGAGCGGTCGCCGGATCCGATCTGACTGCGTCTGTCTTTGGCTCGCGCTTCCTGCTTGCGGCTCTCTTCCAGCTCATAAAGCCGGGCCCGCAGTACGCGCAGCGCTTTGGCCTTGTTTTTATGCTGTGATTTTTCATCCTGACAGGTAACCACAAGATTGGTGGGAAGATGGGTTATTCTTACGGCTGAATCCGTGGTGTTGACACTCTGGCCACCCGGCCCGGAAGAGCGAAATACATCTATGCGCAGCTCTTCCTGTTTTATCTGAATTTCCGTTTCCTCTGCTTCGGGCAGTACGGCCACGGTTACTGCGGAAGTGTGTATTCTGCCTCCTGATTCGGTAACGGGCACGCGCTGTACCCGGTGAACCCCGCTCTCATAGCGTAGATCAGCATATACGCTTTTTCCCATGATTGAAAAGATAATTTCTTTAAATCCTCCGATGCCTGTACTGTTGGAAGAAAGGATCTCGATCTGCCATTTTTTGGTTTCGGCATAACGGGAATACATGCGGAATAGATTAGCGGCAAAAAGCGCCGCTTCCTCACCACCGGTTCCCGCTCTTATTTCCATAATAGTGTTTTTTAAATCCAGAGGATCCTTGGGAATAAGCAGCAGTTTGAGATTATTTTCGAGCATATATTTTTTTTTATGCAGATCTTTAAGCTCCTCCTGAGCCAGCTGCTTTAATTCCGCTTCTTTTTCCTCATGTACAAGCTGTTCGGTATTGTCAATTTCCTGTTCCACTTTAAGCAGACGTGCGTACTCTTCGGTGATGGGTTCCAGCTCATTATACTCACGCATAAGCTCCTTATAGCGTTTTTGATCGCTATGCACATCCGGTTGGGCAATATCATCCTGAAGGGCTTTACATCTCGTTACCAGAGCGTTTAGTTTATCTCTCATAGTTTAAACCTTCTCTTCGAAGTACGGGCAGGAATAAATTACACATTCCGTACTTGTTCCGTTTTTTTCTTTTAACTCAGCTACGGACTCAACCATTTTACGAATAATCACACAGTTTGTCTGTTTCCTGCATAAAGGGCAGGCACCGTTACCGCGAATATTTATATGTAATTCCATACCTACAAAGTATCAAATATTACGAGATCAATCAATCCTCATCAGCTATTCTTAGGTTTGCACCTTATTCAGCAAATGAGATTAAAATTTAATATTAAAGTGCCATATAATAGAACAAACCTAAGAATAGCCGGCGCCATATTTTTAAATTGAGAATTGCTTATTCCTCATGCTTCTAAATGGAAAAGGCGCATGGTCTCTCCGGCTGTTTTTACAAAAGCAATTTAGTTTTTTAAAAGCGCAATTGACATCTGATCCTTTTTAAAATACCATTATAGATATGGAAATAGACGAGGACGTAGTACAACCCGATCAGAAACAGCTGCCGGTTACTCCCAAAACACCGGAAAAGAAGCTGAGCTTTTTTCAAAGAATCATTGCCTTTTTCTTGGGTAAGTCCGATCCTGAATTTGAAAGAAAGCGCCTGTTAAAAGAGGTTGGCAAGGCCTTAAAAAAACAGCGGCTTAAGTTTTACCGGCCCCGCCATGAGATTATGGACCCTCTGCTGGCTAAATATTTTTTCGAGTTCTATAAAACACTGGGACCAGCTCAATCACTGATAAAATATGCCGATTACTCCGGTGTACTCAAATCCATAGTGATCGAAAGTACCCTGTCCCCGGAATTTCTTGAGATCAAAGAACGACTCAGTGAAGAGTCGATTAGAAAACGTGTCGGTATTATAGATGCCAAAACCCTGACCAGAGAAATCAAGAGCGATCTTATAACCTTCTTCGCGGCCTTTGATATCGACAAAGCGCGCGAGATAAATCACCTCTATCATACCTTATCCGTGTTGGTGGATTTTACTCATTTCGACTATTATTTTTTATTGAAGAAATTCGATTCCGGCTTACCCGAAGGCAACTTTTTCTATACACCCCACTTTGAGCCTATTAACGGCGAATATATAGTCGAAGATCTGAAAGAGTTTTCCTATATTATCGAAGAGGTTGACGAAAACGCCGACTGGAACCGCATTCTGGATCTGTTAAAAGAATACCGTGGTGTGGATATTGTGCCCCGTGCTACCTGGAAAAAAATACTGGCTCGGATTAAAGAACTAAGACACTCCAGAGTTTTATTGTTTATTATTCAGCATATAGATAAAAATCCCTATTTCAAAATAAAGACAACCTTGAAAAAAACAAAAATCGTCGAGCCTTATCTTTCCAAGATTAAAACACAGACCGAACTCTCACTACAAAAAATATTCAAAGAAAAGCATTCCAGTAAGCTTGATGAGTTTACCAAGCTCATCTTCGGCACATCTTCGATATCACGATTAAAAAATTATACTGGAAAAGCCAATATCGCCTTTTCCAAAAAAATGCTGGCCGGCTTTCTCTATGTTCAGCCGCTTAACTATCTAAAGGCTTTTCTCTTGGACTTCTTAAAAAAAGACATAAAAGGAATTATCGACCTGCTCATAATAAAAGGAAAATGGGCGACCAATCTCACGTCACAGGAGCTTTCGGAGTCCTTCCATCGGCTGCTCGAGATTTCAGACAGCATCACGGAATTTGACGATTCTGTCGCGGAAGAAAGCAACACGGGAACCAAACTTAAAACTTACTTTCATAAGTCGGATAAGGAGAAGGCGGCCCAGAAGGTCTTAAGGCAGATGCTCAAAGAAATAAACAATATGGCCAAGGGCATGATTCAGGAAGCCGCACAAAACCTTGTTATACTGGGTAAAAACATAAAAATGGCGCTGGACGATTTTATACGGCAGCCGCATGAGTTAATCATAAACTGGAAAGAGATCGAAGTTAATTTCGATAAAGATCTTAAAAATACATTAGTGAATATCTATAAGAAAATATATTATATAGTTAAGCTGCTTCAGATTTTCTTTAAAGAAGAGTAGGAGATTCTATCATGGTACCCGGTAAAGTACTCTTTAAAGCCCTGGCAAAACAGAGCACGCTGAGAGAGCGTATTTCGGCGATGGCAGCGATTTTACAAAACACCGGGCTGCCCGACGCTTTCTTTGCGCGCGAAAAGGTTGCCGTAAAGATTCATGTGGGAGAGAGAAAAAACAATACCTTTGTCGCTCCCGAAGTCATTAAGCAGGCCGTCCAATGGATCAAAAATAAAGGGGGACTGCCATTTTTAACGGAAACCTCAACCCTCTATAAAGGAGCGCGCTCCCATGCCATCGATCATCTGATCCATGCCTTTAACCACGGATTCACATATGGTAAAATAGGCGCCCCCTTTATCATGGCCGACGGTCTGTTGGGAAATTCGGAAATTGAAGTGGCCATTCCCGGCCAGATCTACAGGTCGGTACTTATAGCACGCGAGGTCGAAACCGCAGATGCCCTGGTTGCCGTATCCCACGCCACAGGCCATATGGTCTCCGGCCTGGGGGCCTGTATTAAAAATCTGGGTATGGGATTAGCCAGCCGTATGGGGAAAATGCGTCAGCATTCCAGCATCAAACCTTCTATTAAACCTGAGCTCTGTACCCTGTGCAGACTCTGTATAAAATGGTGCCCTGAAGATGCTATTATAGAAAAGAACGGTAACGCTTTTATTATAGAAGAAAACTGCACGGGCTGCGGCGAGTGTCTGGCCGTATGCGGTTTTGATGCGGTTGCCTATAATTGGGGAGTTGGTTCAAAAGAGCTGCAAAAAAGGATGGCGGAACACGCACTGGGGGTTATTATAAACAAGAAGAACAAATGCCTTTTTATCAATGTGCTGGCGGATATGACTAAGGACTGTGACTGTTTGGCCAAGCTGCAACAACCCATCATGCCCGACATAGGAATTCTGGCTTCCCTCGATCCGGTTGCTGTCGATCAAGCCACCCTGGATCTTACAAAAAAATATAACGGCGTAAACCTTGGTAAAAAAAGTTTTCCGGCTTTGGATCCCACGGTCCAGCTTGCACATGCGGAAAATATTACTATGGGCAGTAGAGAATATGAGCTGCATGAGATAGCGTAGCTAAGTTCTTCATATAGCCTAAATGTCTTAAACCAAATTATACAAATATTTCTCACAGAGATCGCAGACAGACTGTGTAAAAAGAATTTACCAAATAGTAGTAAAAAAGTATACTGCTTAAAAAAGCAGAGGGGAATATATGAATTATAAGCAAGGGATACCAAGGAATCAGTTAGTACTATACAATGAATGTATAGACAATTTAGTAAAACCTGATAGTTATGTACGAGTAATTGATGCTTATGACGAAAGCCTATGCATGGAGACCTTGGGATTTCGTATGCCTGAATTAAAAACAGGAGCTCCTCTCTACAGAAATAAGGTACTTTTAAAGATATATATCTATGGATATCTAGATAGAAGGCGTAGTTCTCGTAAACTTGAAAAAGAATGCCTGCGAAATAAGGAGATGTTTTGGCTTACAGAAGGATTAGCACCTGATTTTAAGACGATAGCCAATTTTAGAAAGAATAATAGAAAAGGAATAAGGAATGTATTCAAGGAATTTCTCCTGTTCTGTCATCGTATGGATCTCCTGTCATTTGAAACACTTGCTGTTGATAGTACAACCATGAGAGCACAAAACAGTATAAACTCAACTTTTAAACGATCAACAATAAAAAACATCAAAGAAAAAATATAGAATAAAATTGATGAATATTTAGAAGAGCTGGATGCTGAAGATGAGAAAGAAGCATTTGATCTTACTATAGAAAATACAGATGTAAAAAAAATAATAGCTAACTTAAAAAATCTGAAAAAACATGAACAAAAAGTTGATGAAGTACAGAAGAAATTTGATAATGATGAAAACCTGAATATATACTTTGCGACTGATCCTGGTTCCCGTTTTCAAAACGATAAAGGAAAAGTTCGAGCCGGATATAACGTGCAAACTGCAGGGGATGAAAAGAACAAGCTGATTATAGCAGCTGAAGTAACTCAAAAATCGAATGATCTGGAACAAATGACTCCAATGGTAGCCAAAATTAAAGAAATTAAAGAAGATTTAAATATTGAACATGAAACCAATGTTGTTATGGACGCTGGATATTCTAGTGAAAAAGAAATAGTTAATAACAAGGATGAAAAAGGTATTAAAATATTAGTCCCGGATAAAAAGGAGGCACAAAAAAACAATGAAAAAAAAAGAAAAATAAAATCAACAGATAAAGTCCCTGCAGAAGGATATGATATTCAAGACTTCAAGTATGACAAAGAAAATGATATATACATTTGTCCTTTAGGGCAAGAACTTCATAAGACCCATACCAATCCGGGAACAGAGAGAAGTGGCCGTAAAGTATTTGAATATTATTGTAAAGATTGTGATGGATGTGAAAAACGCAAGTCTTGTACTAACAACAAGCGCGGAAGAGCAATAAAAGTATCTGTAGATAAAGAATTTATGGATGCATTTAAGGAATCAATGAAAAGTGATTCCAATAATAAAATAATATCCAAACGAAAAGAAATAATTGAACACCCATTTGGAACCTTGAAAAGAAATCTTGGCTATACTTATTTTATGCAAAGAGGATTAGAAAAAGTAAAAACGGAATTCAATTTTATGTGCTTTATTTACAATTTTAAAAGAGTTTTAAATATGTTTACAGTTAAAAGGTTAATAGATTCAATTAAGACTCCTGTTTAGGGGTCATAATTTTGGGGTATGTTCAAATAACTGTGTCATGCCATAAAAAGGCACGTGTAGGAACTGTAAAAACATGCAAAAGAAAATTGTTAACTTGATTTCATTAAAGTTTTTACACAGTCTGTCCGTGAACTCCGTGAGAGATAAAAATTTCAGTCCAAACCCAATTTGCGCATGATTTTTTTCATCAAACGTTCTTTGGGAGGACGGACTTCGATACCGCCCAAGAAGGCAAAACCGCGAATCCTTAGGGTCGGTGCGCCTGGATACTGGAGGGTCGAACAACGGTCATCAAATCCGCCTAAAAAAGCAAATCCGTGCATATCCACATTAATCCCCGGAGGAACGATAATCTCAACTCCGCCCATCATGGCGAATATCTTTAGCTCGGTTATACCCGGCGGCATTTCCGCTCTGGTAAAATCCAGATCCACTCCGCCCATTGTAGCGATAACTTTTGTTTGTCGAGCAGGTCTCCACGGACCTTTTTTTTCAACACCGCTAAAAACAGCCACAAACGTACTACTCTCTTTTACTTCACCCTCGTTAATAGATATGGAAAGAGAGTCGGGGGATTTTTTGAGCGACACCTCAACATCGGATGGCAGGTCTTCAATTAAAAATTGCAGATCCTTGCGATCACGGGTAGAGGTTGCTATCTCCACCCTCTTTTCAAAATCCATTTCTTCAAGCTGATCGTTGGCAAAGGCTGTTTTAAGCCTGTCGATTATCTTATCGCGAGCATATTTTGAAATTCCGATATCCAAATCATTTTTTTCCGTCATATACTTAATCCGGCATGTTACGTTAAGCTATATTTTTTAAGTAGTCAAGTGAAATATGTATCGTGACAAGAAACCTCTTTTTGCTCTTCACTTTTACGGCAATTAATTGTATTAATTACATAAGCAAAGATTTGGCATTATATATTTTCCTTTGATTTAATCTAAAAAGTAATATATGATTTGGTTTATACAATGAGTAATAAAAGAATAACCATAGGGCTTGTCATAGAGAGTTTACGCGAAACCGGCAGCTACCACAATAAGGTCTGGCTGGGGGTAATGCAGGCCGCGCAGGAAGAGGATGTGAATTTTGTATGCTGCGCCGGAGGTACGATCGGGCACTCGCCTTATAACAAATATGAAAAATACAGAAACATCATCTATAAATTTATTAGTTCGGATAATGTGGACGGAATTGTATTTACAGGCGCCACTATCGGCAGTTTTATTTCGGAGCAGGAACTGCTCGCTTTCTGTGACAATTATAAGCCATTGCCCATGATAAGCATTGGCGGTCCTTTTCCGGGGTATGTATGCAGCCTGGTAGATAATGAAATCGGTATGTACGAGGTCTGCAAACACCTTATTGATACACATGGTTATAGAAAAATAGCCTTTATTACCGGTCCTCCAAATCAAATGGATGCGATTCAACGTCTAAACATCTATAAAAAGGTACTCCAAGAATATGGGATCGCCGTAGATTCCAATTTGATTTATACCGGAAATTTCTTACGAGAGTCCGGCGCCGAAGCGATCAGAGTTTTTTTAGATAAGAGAAAAGTCCGGTTTGAGGCGGTTGTTGCCAGCAACGACAACATGGCTCTGGGCGCTGTCTCCGAATTAACGCGGAGAGGAATGAAAATTCCCTACGATGTGGCGGTGGTGGGTTATGACAATATTCAGCAAACCCAGGCTTTGTCTATTACCACCGTGGAACAACCGGTATTCGACCAGAGTAAAACCGCAGCCAAGTTATTAATAAGAAAAATCAGAGGTCAGGAAGTACATGAAGTTACGATCCCAACCAAACCGGTGTACAGACGCTCATGCGGTTGTGTACTGAAAACCGTGAAGCGGGCCGATCTTAAAATTATACAGACAGAGGATAAAAAAGATATAAACTTTTTAGCAGAACTTGTCACTGAACTGCAAAGTAAAATCAGAGAGCAGCTCGAGATAAGCCATGACCACCCGCTAAACGATCCCTTACATAATCTGTGTGGTGCTTTTTTTGACAATCTTTCAGGCGAAAATGACAACACTTTTCTTTTAAATCTGGACAACATAATCTTCAGCTGCGGTTCATTAAACATTGATTTTAGCATCCTGCACGATATAATTTCTCTTATAAGAGAGGTATCCCTACCTCATATTGCGGATGATTCTTATCATCTGAAAGCGGAAAACATGCTTCACAAAGCGCGGGTTTTAATCTCCGAACAAGGGATTATGTTTCATATCGGTAAAAGTTTTAAGGCCGAAGCAGAAAACTATCTACTCAGCGAGGTTACCAGTGCCTTAAGCTCTACCTATGAACTGCAAGAGTTATTGGATGTCATCGAAGCCCGGCTTCCTCAGCTGGGAATATCAAGCTGTTACATATCTCTGTTTAAAAAAGGTAAAAATAACTCACTTGATGAGTGTGAATTGGTATTTGCTTATAATGAAAACAAAAGAGAAAAAATTCCGGAACAGGATGTTATCTATGAATCCAAACAGCTGTTCCCCCCTACGTTTAAGAAAACAAAAAGATTCAATTATATGGCTTATCCCATTCACTTTAGAGAAAATTATATCGGCTTTTTTTTACTCCAAGGCAATACAACGAACAGTTATTTATATGAGTTATTATATATGCAACTGTGCAGTTCCCTGCAGGGCACAGATATTTTTAGACGCAATCAAGATAACCAGGCCTTTTTAAAAGATAAAAACAGTCAGATCCAAAAGCTTGCATCTCCTATGCTCGAATCCATCAATAAGGTTGCCGATATCTGTACAACAAAAACCGAATCCATCAAACAGATCACCAAAGATGCAACAAACAGTTGGAGTAATATTTCAAAATCCAGTGTTTCTATCGAAGATTCTCAAGGCCAGATCAATCAAATGATTGAGCTTATAAAAATGATTGATGAAATATCATTAAGGATTAATTTGATTGCTCTTAATGCAGCTATCGAAGCGGTCCATGTGGGCGCAAAAGGAAAAGGCTTTACCGTTATTGCCAAGGAGATTCGCAAATTGTCCGACTCAACCAACCAGTGTTTAGCAGACATCATGAATGCAATCAATAGCGTTAAGGGAAGCATTCAGGCTTCGGTTGATGTTGTTAAACAGAGTCAGGTTAGTTTCGCAGGTTTACGAAAAGAAATCGATGTGCTGCTGGATGCTTTTCAGATGATTGCCGAAAGAATGAATGAGCTTTCAACCTTCAGCAATGTGCTGATCGGTATTATGGGAAAAAAGGATTAGGCAGCATAGCTATTTTTGGGCAGCCGTGTTAATACTTTATAAGCAGTTCGAGCATTTGAGCGTCTAATTTGTGGTCGTGAAAATTTTTATAGTGCACATCCTTTCTGTTTGAATCAAGAATCCCGAAGCTGCCTCGGAAATTCCATAAGGCCCAGCCGAATCCCTCCTTTTTCACCACTTTGAGGAAATCCTCCATCCAGGCAAGTGTTACATCATGAGGGGTGTGCCTGAATACACCAAACTCCCCCACTATTACGGGTACGCCCTGTTTATGAATTTTAATCCATGGTGCCAGATACACTTCTCGCAGCCATTGACTATCATAAAGAGCATTTTTTTTATCTGTTATTATGCTTCCCT
>CAZEPL010000078.1:0-17998 GCA_964514135.1 uncultured Spirochaetaceae bacterium
GTTTCAATCCACGCGCCCACGCGGGGCGCGACTGTACTTTATTTAATTGTAAGCATTAAAAGGAAATAAACAAGGGGTTTTGCGAAGTATATTATATTTTGTTTTATTTTTGATTATAATACTAATGCATCCTTATATTTATTTACAATAAAAAGAATTATATTTTTGCGAACCTGCTGGTATTTCTATGGTAACTTGATGTTCGCCTTGTCAAATTATTATTGATCCTTCCGGATCATAACCTTTTTTTGATCCTATATGTTCAACACGCCGTTTCCAGTTTGCGCCCAAAAAATAAAAACGTAAACTATCATAATTAGGATTTATTTTTTGCATCAGCTTGTTTTTTAAAATGACCCATTGCTGCGGATCAACCAGACATTCGAATACGGAATATTGCACACGTTGTCCGAAGTTTTCGCATATTTTAGCAATATGACGTAATCTTTTTTTACCGTCTTTGTTTTCAGAAACATCATAACTGACAAGAACCATCATAGAATTACCTCCATAAAAAAGGCGGATAATCATCAATATCGCCGCGGATAAACCGTGCCATGAGAATGGCTTGCGTGTGGAAAAGTATACCTATATGCATGGATTCCTGTAAAAAGGGATGAGTAATTACGTTCTGCTTTCTTTTTTGATATGCTTCAAGAAATATCTTCTTTGATGATTCATTCATTAATACGGCACCGGTATTTGCTACAGTGAATTGCTTTGCGTCAACCTTTTTTAAATTAACCAATGAAAGTACAAGGCGATCCGCAAAAAATGGTCTCATTTCTTCCATTAGATCAAGAGCAAGCGATAATCTTCCCGGACGGTCGCAGTGCAAAAATCCCACTGCCGGGTCAAGACCCGTTGTTTCAAGTGCTGAGCGCATATCATGGTAAAGCATGGTATAAGCAAATGAGAGCAGCGCATTTATCCTGTCAAGAGGGGGTCTACGATTTCGCTCGCTGAAATTAAAATCGGCTTTTTGTGTGGTTATGAGTTCATTAAATACACCGAAGTACACACGCGCAAGTTCCCCCTCGATACCGCGAAGTACATCACTGTCATTTTCCCCCTGAATACGATTAATGCCTTCTTCGAGGTTTAAAACCGCATTTTCAATAGCGTTCTTGTTGATTTTATCCGCATGATCACGCAAAGCCCTCTGAAGTACGGTTCTTGAATTTGAAAATTTTCCGGTGAGTAAACGGCGTATAATTAACGCGGTTTTCTTATAATCGTCGGAAAGCCTGTATTGCGCCCGGCGTAAAAGTACATTACCCGCAATCGGCCCCTGCGCCCTGGCAAGAAATCTCCCGTAATTTGATAAAAAAGAAATGCTGATACCAAACTCGGCCGCTCTTCCGAGCAGGTAAGGACTTATCGTTACGTTTCCGAAGCAAACAATTCCCTGAAGCGTAAGCAGGGGGATGCGGAGTTTAATTTCACCTCCGGCTTTTACTATAAGCGTATCGCCTTCTTTTCTTAAATAAGACTTTTGCGTCATGACAAATAACGTATTAAGGAACCTTTTCATCAGTCTTCGTCATCATCCTTAAGGGATTTTTCCAGCATACGCTTTATATATAATTCAACATTGTGTTTTTTTGAAAAAATTTTTGGTTTACATAAATCAAAAAATGAGCATCTCTTACACTTTTCCGTATAGATTGGGGCCGGTGTTATTCCTGCGTTAACAAGCTCGTGCAGACGTTTGGCTGCGTTCTTTGTTTGTGCTCGTAAATCATCATTAAAGATAACCGTTTTTCTGCGCCTGGTTTTACCGTAAAATAAGGCGCCTTCTTGCAGATGAACATTAAGCATTTCCTCTATACAAATGGCTTCCGCGCAAAGCTGGATTTCATCCATGTTCTTTGCCTTGGGCCGTCCGCGTTTATATTCAATGGGGTACGGAACATTGTTTCCTGAAAATTCAACAACATCCGCCATACCCGCAATACCGAGTTCCAAAGACCTTATAGGCATCCCGCGTTCGGTATGTTTCTCATGCCTGTTTTCGCTCTCTTGTGAATGCGTCCGTTCATGAAGTGCTCGTCCCTCGGCCGTAAATTGGTTTTCAACCCAGGCTTGTTCCAGATGAATAAGCGCACATTGCCTCTCACAGAAGACAATGTGTTGAAGCGCGGAAATAGGAAGAAGCTCGGACTCGGTGTACATGACTATTCCAGAAAAGGATTAATTATCTTCAGCTTATTCTCAATAATTTGACCGTTTCCCAAATCTTCCGAATAAAAAACCGTACAGCCGGTTTCTAATGCCGTGGCAAGAATTAGACTATCAAAGTGTGAGTAGCCAATGCTTTTTCCGATTTCAAGCGCATGCTCAAAAGTTTCAAAACCAGGGAAAACAAGTGTAAGCACTCTGAGGAGTTGATCTATATCTATATTGATTGAATCAATAGGCCGTTTGAATTTTTTTCTGCAAACATTTACATACTCATTGAGCACATTGAATGAAATAATCGCGTTTTCAATGCAAAGTCTTACAGCTATTTCTTTCTTTCTCTGATCATTACCAATTAAATAGATAAGTACATTTGTATCAATGAACATCGATGCCTTATCGCTCATTTGCTTCTTCCCTGTTAAATTTAAAACCTGTTAAATCAACTTGAATATCCTTAAAATGCTGTTCGAAGCTATCATTATCCGCACTGCGAGCGGGCTTGCCGGGAAGTTCAACTAAAAGCTTTAATTTTCCTGAAACCCCTGTCAAACCTTTTTCAATGTGAATTGTATGTTCATCTATCACTTCTCCCTCAAGTAGAATCGTGTGTTTCATAATAATCCTCCTTTCTTAAGTATACCCTGTTTTTGCTTTTTTTACGAGTCCCCATTTTAAAGACTGTAATTAATAATAACCAGATATACATATTCTCCATGAATAAGCGCACATTGCCGTGTAAAGAAGACTATGTGTTGAAGCGCCGAAAAAGGTAGAAACTCAGATTCAGTGCACATTTAGCTATTACTAAAATCCTGTGATAATTTCAGGTTTTAGATTTTCCAGTTTTTCCAATTCATATTCACCGTCAGACAAGACAGTTAATGAGGCATGAACTTTTGCCGAAGAATACTGCCCGGACTTACTATTATGCTCCCACCAAAAAACATATTTAATTCGCATACTACCCTCAGGCCGAGCTGAAGAAGCATCGTTTTCAAACATTTTAGGAAGTAATTTTTTTATTTTCAGGGCGTCATCATATTTAAAACCAGTCCTCTCTGCTAATTGTGGATTCATGCTACCGTAAAAAGCATATACAGCTTCATCAACTCGATGCTTCATACCCATTGTATCAGAAGCCTTTTTTTCACCAGTACCTTCACCGCTGACACTTTTAGTTATTTGATTACTTGTAATACTAACAGGTTCAATACTAAAAGCAGATTGAATAGAAACCGGACCACGTATTGGTATTGAGACTCCTTCCCCTTTTTTTGCACCGCTATATGCAAATATCTGGCCGAATGCCCTTACATCAAACCATTTTTCACACGCCTTTTGCTTTATATTCTCATGTGCATTATAATCTCCAGATTTAACATTAAAAATATTTTTACCCAACCCGTATTTTTCATCTTCTGCCCTTGCTCTTAAACTGGGTAATCCGTCTTCTTTTTTTTCATCTGATTGTACAAAGATCATCTCTCCCATTTCCTGGAGTCTGTCTCGAATTTTTCTTTTTAAGCAAACATCCGATACTTCCCCGATATTATTGTAATCAGTTCTTGGCCTGTTACCGTTTAATGGATCACCATTCGGATTTGCATTTCTTACTGTAAAAATGACAGAAAAATCAATTTTCTTGTCTAAAGTTCCCATTTTATTCTCCTTCCGATTTGTTTTCATCATTTATATTTTTGTTATCATCATTTGCAGCCTTTCTAAATTGCATCTGACAGTGATAACCCAATAAATATTCTCCTGATAAAGGTTTGTCATCAATGAAATCTTCCGGTTTAAATAATCCGCAAATCTGATTTATTTCATTTTCAAAGTATCCCAGAAGTCCCGCATCCTGACTCGCTCGCAACCTATTTTTATACGGCCTTAAAGATTCTTCAATTATTTTCCATGTTGAAAAAGGCCTTGATGAAAACCTCAACATAAATCTTTCAGCGTTCGTAATTCTTTTCTCGTTGGCATTGTTCAGCGCCTTTCGTTCTATCTTTTCTGCAAGCGCAAGCAGCCTTCCATAAAGATAATCTCTGCTTTTTCTTTCTTGTTCTAAACTCATTGCATAATCCCTCCTTTGTTCTTTTTGTATATGTCTTTTATAAAACCCTTTATATAATGCACAAGCAATTCCCAGATATTTCTGCCATTTCCAATACTCTTCACCTTGACTTTTGCTTAAGTGTTTATTACTCACGTGTCTTATGCATGACTCGACCAAATCTCTCGGAATATTTCTTCCGTCAGTAATACAGGGTAGTATTCTTTCAATCGTTGATTTTTTTAGTTTTTCATCAATTCTTTCTCCGTAAGCGGATAACGCAATACTGACCGGAGAGGGAGCTGCTGACATCCAAATATTTCTTTTTAAATTTTGATCTACTATTAGGTTTTCATTAACTAATAACCAGCAGAAATCTTTATGCCAGTCTTCAATTCTTTGCAAAAAATCTGAACCTGAAAGCTTTCTATAAAATGTGACGGAAATCCTGCCGGTAGATGCCGAATCTAACCCCATCACAACAATTCTTTCAACTGGTCCTAATTTCTGTTTATAACCGGCTATTTTTTTATTCAACCGTCTTGCAAATCTCTGTCCAATATCACCAGTATCTTGATTATCAGAATCGTCTTCAAGGTCGCTTAGAAGATCGAAAGAACTGTCTGTTATTTTCGGTATTTGTTTTCCTGTAACCGCCCAGCTTACTATTACTTGTTTTTTATCATTGCTTTTATAACCCTGCTTCCTACCTATTAACCAACGTAATGCATTATGAGCTTTCTGAGTAGTTTCCTCTCCAATAGTACAAGACTCGCTTGGTTTATAAAACATACCTTTATAAGTGTAAAATGATTCGTCCGTAGGTGTTGATATTAGTTTAGCGCCGTCTCCGCTGTGTCTGATTCTTCTCGGATGGTTACTTGAAACCTGAATGCTTTTACCGGTAACATGACAAATATTTTTATCAGATCCTATAGTAATATAATAATTATTCCAGGATTTATAAATTGATTTATCTTTCCAGGTCTCACTAGGATTTTTGATATCTCCCTGAATTTCTACAATCCACCGAATAAAAGCATTCCCCTGATCAGTTTTCTTTGTTTCTGGATCCTTTGGTAATATTTTAAAAATTATAGGAGTATCTGAACCATTTTTTGCTTCATCCCATTCAGTAAGTAATTTTTTATTTTTGTCAATTAATAATATACCTTTAGCTGTAAGATCATAAATCAATTTTTTTTTGTTTATGTAGTTTAAAATTATCTTGACTTTTGGATGACAATATTTTGATTCACACCATTGTGATAATTGTGTCTGATATGATTCAAAAAAGGGTTTTTTGTTACCCCCATATTCCTTATAATCACCCGCACAATACTGTATTTTATCAGCAAGGGGGTGGGGAGCATCTTTTGCACCTGCACGGCCTGCAGAAGATTCTGTAACTGGTATCAAGGTTTCTTCCTTTTCAACAATTCTGGCATCAACAAAATTAGCCTTCTCATTAAGCACAACTTCAATATGAGCTTGCTGAAATGAATGGTAAATAGGGAGTAAAATATTATCTCCTGTTCGAAAATCAGGATTTTTTTCACAGTTTTCATAGGTATCAAAAAGCTGTTGCAACCAACTCATATAATTACCTCCCTGTATTCGTCACTCACATTTTTAAGACCATGATTTTGATCAAATTCTTTCGGAGACATCTCTCTGATATATTTTTTCACAGAGCATTGTTCTTGTGAAATAAATTCAATAATCCCCTTTTTCATAACCGGTCTCCAATGGTATGAATAAAACTTATTTTCACCTATTTCATCCGGATATCCAAAGCTATGAAACATGAGGTCAAAGCTTAATTCTAGATTATTATCAAACTCACTATCCCCGTTTCCGAATTCACATGGTTCTACATAGCCTTGACATTCACGCGTCCCAAGAAATATATCCTGTCGCCCTCCGCGCTCCAAAGACCGTTTTGCTATGTCGAAATGTTTTCCATCTATTCGATCTTTGGCCAACTCTGGACGGTAAATATTCCATTCAAAATGGGCTTGCACCTGATATTCCACATCAAATAAATATGTATAGATAGAAAGATCATTACCACCACCGAGTTTTATTGGCTTTACTCCTTTGGTTTGTGTTTGAATAGGATTTATAATTCTCACTTTATCTATTATCCAGATAAATGTAGGTTTCCAGTAGATGGATTTACAGATTCCTTTTAATGCTTCATATGTAGGCAAATGATAAGAAAATTTTTCACCACCAAGCTTTGTAATCGGGTCGGTAAAAAGTGCATAGCGCCCCCATACTTTAAACTCAATACAATTTTTCGGATTTGAATAATTCATATAATACCTCAGATAATATAAAGATTCATATCATTAACAATTTCATCAGATAAACCGTATTTATTGCTATAATACTCGCTTTTTAAACAGTAAATCCCGCTATTTTCCTGTGTTTCAAATATTGCATCTGCTTCAACAAGTTTCTGAATCATATAAGGATACACGTTAACGGTAAAACGTTGGGCCCTTTTTAAAAGGTTATAATCTTTTTCTAATTCAAATGAAGCACATAAGTCCCCAATAATATCTTCACCAGTTTTTCCGTAAGGGACTATGATACCTTGAGTACCTGCTCCTATAACTCTAAATATTTTATTTGCCGTCATAAACGATTGTCTAAGAATTATATCCGGATAATTATCACGGTTTTTTCTTTTATATTCGCTCACTGCATTATTATTAGTTGAAAGCATATTCAACAAAGTGTCATCAAATCCATACTCTTTTCCAACAGAATAGGCCATCTCATCTTTTCGGTTAAAGAAATAATATTGAAAATAACGTTCCATTATATCAGGATTAAGCCAGTTATCTTTAGTAGTTTCCAAATCTTTTCTAAATTCTCTAAATATTCTTTCAGTCTGTTTTCTACCCTCAAAAATGTCAGGTAGCATACTGATATTCTCAGATTCAGGATTAATCACATATACAAATCCTTTTTCTCTTGTGCCATGCCGGTTACATCGACCAGCAGCCTGGGCAATTGAATCCATACCAGCTATAGAACGAATGACACAATTAAAATCTATATCAATCCCCGCTTCAATTAGCTGTGTGCTTATACAAACAAGAGGGATTTTATCTAATTTTTTATGTATTTCTGCCAATACATCTAGTCTATGTGCAGCGCACATATTTGTACTTAAATGAAAAATATTATCTTCATCTATATATGATGATCGTTCACATTGCTTATAAACAGACTTTGCTTTGGATTTTGTATTAACTATAATCAAACAATTTTTTGATTTTTTTAGGATTTTTTTAACGAATTGGGCAATTTCAACATCAGACCATTCACCGTTTTCTTTTCTCTTATTTATAATTTCCACACGCTTTAGATCAGAAAATAATTTCTTTATATCCTTGATAATTTCACTTGAACTGTCGATTTTTAGAGATCCTTTGGTCGCATCAACTTCTCCTAATAAGGGTTGCGTTGCAGTACATAAAACGACACTTGAGCCACAAAAATCTACTAAAAAATTAATTGCATTATTGAACAAATGAACTGTCCTTATCGGCAGTGTTTGTATCTCATCAAATATAATCATTGAATTAGCTATCTGATGCATTCGCCTCGCATTTCTGGTTCCTGATCCAAAAATACATTCCAAAAATTGAACACTCGTAGTAAAAACAATTGGCGAATCCCAGTTTTCAGTTAGAAGTTTCTCTCGCCATTGAGTTTTTTTATTTTCAAATATAATATTTGAGTGACACTCTAACACAATTGAATCATCTACTTCATTCTCCTCAAAGATATTTCGCACTTCATCAGCGTTCTGATCAATAATCGAAGTATATGGGATTATGTAAAATATACGGTCAAGTTTATGTATTTTTGCATGGTTTAAGGCAAAACGCAGACTGGATAGAGTTTTCCCGCCCCCAGTAGGAACAGTTAATGTATATATTCCTTTCTTAACTCTCGATTTATCTAAACATTGCAAAGAAACATCAGAGCGTATTTTATTTACGGGAGTATCTAATTGAAACGTCTGTAGTTTTTTATCAAGTTTTTCAATAAGATATTCCCATGATACATACTGGCCGTAATTTCTAAAAGATTTATTCATAGGGTTTTCAAAATCGGCGGTATCTATCCGGTCTGCATCGATAAGGCAACTGTATATAAATCTACTTAGTAATCCAACATAAAAATGAAAAAGCTGTTTTTTGTGATACACACTTTTCTTTATTTTTTCAATGATTTCCATCACTGATTCTTTTAAATACGCATTAGCAATTATTTTATTTACTCTATTAATTACAGCAGTTTCAACTACACTTTTCACTTCAAGGAAATGTGTCAGATCACTACTTTTTTTCATTCTTCTTGTGAAAATATCAGAGCCATCAGGACTAATACAATCAATTAATCCTGAATGATGAGAAGCGATACACAAGGATACTATCTCTGCAAGCATCTTATATTCTATAGTTATATTCTCTAATTTATTCCATATATATTGTGCTCCTGCTGATGAATGATCAATTTTCCCTTTATTATTTTCTACATTGATATAATCATCTTCATCTTGATTTATTAAATTAGTTGCAGATTTTATGTAATTTTGAAATATCTGAGAATATTTTCCTAAATCATGAAGCAAGCCAATAAGTTCACCAATTTCAGATAATCCAATTTTCTGCATAAATTGAGCTGCCCATTTAGCCACACCATATAAATGTTCAGTTACAGACTGGTTTTTATTATCCTTTTCTCGTCTGTGTGCTATAAATTCCATTTTTCTATTTCTTCCCTTTTCCCCCAGCTCTCCCTCCAATAATCAATACGCCCGAAACGGCGTTTTTGCTTTTACTTTTTTTTATAATTTTCCAGCGCGGTTTTTAAATCTGCTATGTGCTTCTGCCGCAGTTCTTCGGGCTTTATTATGCTTACATCGCTTCCCCAGCCTCGAATCCAGGGATAAAGCTCCAGCGGTTCGGCAATACGGGCCTGCCACAGGAGACCGCCGTCTGCCCGCTTCTCCAGGCTTTGGCTCTGGTGCCAGACGGTTTCGGCTACTCTTTCCGCCACCTGGGGAGAAAACTCAAGCGCCACTTCAACAGGCTCACCGTCCGAATACCAGATACCCCAGGCATCCTGAAAAAGTTCATTAGAATCGAATGATTCCGGGATTTCGTACTTCTCCTCAAGCAGGACCGCCTCCCGGATGCGCTCAACCTTCAGGGTGATCCTGTGGTTTTTCTCACGGCAGAATCCTACGGCGTAAATTGTCCGGCCCGCCGCGTAGGGCTGTACGAACCAGGGGGCAAAGTCATACTTATGAACCTCGCCGGTTTTATGGGAGAAATAACGTACCCGCAGCCAGACGCCGTCTGACCATGCCCGGGTAATTTTTTCAAACACGTTAATGAAGTTTTTGTCTATGTATGAAGCGCGGTTTTCCATGGAAGACGCGGTGGCCAGGAGAAAATCGCTCATTCTCTGCGAATACGGACGCAGGCAGTTCCCCAGTTTACGAATGGCCGAGCAGGCGTGCGGGTTGTTCTTGTCCGTACGGCAGTCAAACAGGCGCGCCGCCAGGTGCAGGACCATGATCTCGTGTACTGTAAGTTTGACGTTGTTCAGGTAACAGTCGCGGTTTATCATCACCATGCCGTCTTCCTCGAATACAGGAAGAATACCCGTAACGTCGGTCAGGTAGCGGCTCACGGTGGAACGGTGCACGGCAAGGCGGCGGGCAATCTCGGCTTGTTTCAGGCCTTTGGGGTGCGCAAGCAGAAGATGCTCAAGTCGGTAGATTTGTTCAAGCTTGCGTTCAAATTTTTTCATTTCTTAAATTCTTACAATAAAAGTGTTGCGGGTTCGGCAACACAATCAACATTAATTATAAATGATTTTGATCCAAATACAAGAAAATATATTTTTGCACTGATAGAAACCTGAAGATCTGTATGGGCTCACGGATAAACACGGATAAAAAATACACCTTGACAAATCTAAAGTTTTTATGTAGTTTCACCTGGTACGGGCGGTTAGCTCAGCTGGGAGAGCGTCTGGTTTACACCCAGAAGGTCGTGAGTTCGATCCTCGCACCGCCCAAATCCCAAAAAATTTCAAGGACTGTACTCATACGCCCCCAGATCATAAGCCGATCCTTTGGGTCGTGTTTTACTGTCGAGATCTATTTGTGTTCCGGAAGCACAATAGTACACGGCCGGGGGACTGCTTTTGCAAACGGAAGTCGGCCTGTACCGGATCGGTTGAGTTGTTAATAAACTGAGGATCCTTATTAGTAAGCGCTTTTTTGCCGGGACCTGGAGAATCCACGCGCCCGTTAAACAAATTATCTGAAAACTCAACATTTTTACAGCCGGAAATCAGCAGGGCTTTATCTCCTCCTTTGTTGGAGGATACGGCAATATTGGTCTGAATAACCAAGGAGCCGGAATTTTCTAAATTAAGCTCGCCCCCTTTGATTTCACTGGTGAGCGAATTATGATAACAGGTATTGTTGAGTATTGTAACAAACTCGCTCTCGTAAACATGGATTCCGCGTCCGCCGTTATAAAAGCAGACATTGTTTTCCACTAAGGTTTTCCCAATATAGGGATCGGGTGATGTAAATTCTTCCCAGCTTTGAGTATGTTTTAAGTCATCGACAATGATGCCATTGCCGTCGGTAATTGCACCGGCATGGACAAAAGGGATTCTGTTCTCATTGCCATAGGAGACATTGCCTGAAATTACGGTTTTTATTTCCATAGAATCATCTACAGCCTGGTTTTGATACATGGAAATACCACTAGGACCAAAAGGCGCCCACTTGGCGTTATAACAGGTGATGTTGTTAAGATAAAAGATATAATCGGCTCTGATCGAATAGATACCATGACCGGGGCAGTTATAAACAATATTATTTGCCACTATAATATGATGTGATGTTTTTGAAAAATCATTCCACACATATGAAACCGCTATTCCACTACCCATGATTTTAGGATTAGAATTACTTTTTCTGTTTTCATATGCATAATCATAGCTAATTTTATCGGCTTGTCCCCTGATAATCAAACCCGACACAATAATATAGCTTGAGCCTTGAACGGAGATGGCGTCCCATCCTTTATAGATAATAAGCGGATTATGACCGGGATAGTTCTTTAGCATAATCCAGTGCTGGGGGGTACCGTGCTTATTCATAAAACAAGCCACATTAGCATATTCATTGCTGTAGTATGTACCCTTCATCACATAAATAATGTCACTCGGGGCGGAGATGTCCACAGCTTTCTAGATGGTAAAAAACGGGGCTGCTTCAGTACCTGGATTACTGTCGCGGCCTTTCAAGGCGCTTACATACAACTTCCTGCCGTTAAGACCGTACTTAAAGGGGTCGAACTCAACTTCGAGAGGACGGTCGTAGAAATGAGATGCGATATACTCATCAGTTATAATCTGCGGCGGCTGCTCGGATAAAAAGGCCGGTGTGGTAGTCTGTGCGCTCAAGTTAATAGAGCCAGCCGTGATAGAGAGGGTAAAAAAAATAATAAAAATGATTATGGGTTTTTTAATGTAGTACATTGAGCCTCTTTTTTTTTAAAAAATTGTTTATTACAATATATAATTATATCACAATTAGGTAATTTTCACTATTTCAAAAAAATATAGCTTTTAGTAATCCTTGTTCGCCGTTAGCGGTTTTTTCATTTTTAAAAATTCAAAGTTACAAATTCTTATATCAGGCAGCCCGTTTTTATCTAACACCAGGCACCCTTTGCTGTTAAGAGATAAAAGTAAATGCCTGCCGCCTAAATTCAGATCTTCCACATCTACTTTTACGAGTCTTTCCTTTTTAGTTTTGATTAATGTGATATATTCAGCCAAAGATATCCTTCGTTTTCTATAAGCATCCAATGCATTTATACCTTTATAATAGTCTCCGTCTAAAACCGCCAGTTTTTCATCGGGACCGTTCCAGTATCCCCAAATAAGCAAATAACTTTTATCGTTTTGCAGCAGAGGATTCCCTTGTGGTGTGAGAAGATTTCTGTGGGTTTTATACCTGGTGTTATCAAAAAAGGTAGGAGCGATATCAGTTTTCGTTCCAGTCATATAAATCGCCCTTGGGAAAATTGTTCTTATACCATGTCTGCTTAAATATATGGCAATACTGATCTCTTCAAAAGGACTATTATAACCATAGGTTATAATAGTCCTTTCATCCTTTTTAAAAGGATCAATTTCGGGTGTATAACCGACTTTAGAGACCTTCCATACAAGATTTATATTGTCTTTTGTGACCGTATGATAAATTTCATGATTAACGGATAATTTTGTTCTTGGAGTCTTTTCCCAGCGCTCAGGTAAAAAATAATCAAATAGATAGGGATCTTTCCCCACAACCCATAAAGCACCATTAGTGCTCTCACAGCGGCCATAAATATAATCAACTCCGAATATATTAACGTGCTTCAAATGGGGAGGAATGTTATTTTCTGATCGTGCGTCAAATCTATTTTTTTGACGCCTCAAATAATTTATCCGCTTTGCTTTTTTAACAACCTTATCCCGCTCAGGCGTTCGTTCGAGTAATTCGTAATCCACCATGGCGTAAAGTATATTCCCTTTTTGATCCTTTAACGTGTTTCCGTCTTTTTGGGGGCGTATTATAATATGATGAGGTTTCCTGTCTCGTACAATAAAACCTTTTTTTCTCATCGCTCGCTCGGCATCTATTGTAAGCAGCTCCATTTGCTTTTGAGAAAGCATGTGCTGTGCGTATGCTTGTGCAGCATCTATTCCCTTGATCCATTCGTAGATTACAATATAGGGTCTGAACATATCCAATATGATTTCATTATGCTTTTTTATTTTAGACTGCATTTTGTATTTTCTTCTGCCCACCTGCCATAATTCAAGCCGTTCTTGAGGAACATATATGGCAAGGGGTTTTTGTGTTATTATTCTTCCTTTAGATTCGTATTTAGTGTTTCGTAACTCCATTACTAAGGAAAACTCTTCGAACGGACTGTTAAACTCCGCCGTACCTAAATAGTCAACCTGCTCAGCGCCGGGGATATCCTGTCCCATTCTGTTATATTTGATTACAATATCCAGACTTTTATCGGTTATGCATTTTGTTTTTACCTTATAGGTACAGCTTGTTCCCGATAATCTTACGGAATTATTATCAAACCATACTTTATCCAAAATGAAATTCTCAGGTTTTAAATTTTCAATGAAAGGTAGGCCGTATTTTGTAATATAGAGATCACTCTGGCCTTTAAATTTTATGTGTGCGTAATCCACATCTAAGACCTTTTCGCGTTCCGAATCTTCGCTCAATATGAGGGTGTTCGTCAATTTTTCATCTCTTAATTTATTAAGCAGTTTGCCCATAGTATACTCAATCTATATATACATACTTGGCTTTTCCGTACGGTACTTTGACTACCGAATGATATATTTCTATGTGTTTTTTAGCTGTATTTGTCCAGTTTACTTTTTGTTTTACATACTTTTTGCTGTTCTCTTGTAATGTGGAATACAGTTCCCGATCTTTTAAGATTTTTAAAATTTTCCTTGCAAAATCTTTGTCTGTGCCGGCTACCAAACCGCCTGTACTCCTCTTAATGGATTCCGTTAAGGCCAGGATATTGGAAGCCACAAAGGGTTTATGGAAAGCATAACAGTGAGCCAGAATACCGCTCTGACCGCTGCGCTCATAGGGGAAGACCACTACATCGCTTGAGCAGAGTATGGTATCAAAAGTCTTTTGGGGAAACTGACCCCTTAAGACTACAATATTATCCAGAACAGGTGATTTGTTTATTGATTCAAAGAATTTATTTTGATAGTCGAGAAACTCTAATCCCCTTAATTTACCCGCGATTAACAAAACGGCGTTCGGCTCCTTTTTCACAATACTGGGGAATATCTTGATAATTCTATGAAAGCCTTTGGTGGGCCTGAAATAGCCGCACAAGAGAATGACCTTTTTATTTTCCAGATTAAGCTTTTTTTTTGCATCCGGGATTTTTTCCATTTCCCGGACACCATGAGGGATGACGTGTATTTTATTGCGCCATTGGGGGCCGAAGAAATCCAGCAGAATCTGCTTCTGGTACTGTTCATGAACAATGACAGCACTGCTTTCGGAGATGATGAGCCTGACGACCGTTTTAGCCTGTTCGTCGAAATCATCATACACTGTGTGCAGTGTGGTAACCACAGGTATACTTGCGAGCTTAAACCTCAATATCAACTCAATCACCTGTACACCCCTTTGCGAACCGAAGAGTCCGAATTCATGCTGAATATGCACAAGATCCGGGGTGAGCCTGGTGCCTATATTGAAAATGAGTTTTGCCAGCGAAATACTCTCGGGCCAATAGACGGGAAACACATTCTCGCCTTGTGCACCATACTGACTTACAATAAAGGTTTCATTGTGCAGTTTGTGCAGAACCTGATTTAAATAACTTGTATAACTGGCAATACCGCATTCAATCGGAGGGTAGGTGGAAACAAAGCATATTCTCATCGGTTACTCCTCATTTTTAAAAAATGATAACAGAGGAAATTGCAAAACTTAAAATATATTAAGTTAGTAAAATACTTATTCTTTATACCATAATAAGTTAGCAATTTCCATTTAAGGAGCTTCTTGCAAAAATGTTATTTTTGTAAGAAGCTCAACAATTCTGCTATATTTGTCTCGGCAAGCGCGATACTCTCATCACAGCAGCCGTAATACAATAAAATACTCCCGTTTTGCTTACACACAAGGCCGTTTGAAAATACAACATTGGGTACAAATCCCTTTTTCTCGTACGGCATTTTGGGAAAAAGAAAGGGCCTTTTGCTTCTCTTCAGGATATGTGTTGGATCTTTTAAATCAAGCAGTGCCAAAAACAAAGAATATGCCTGGTGCTTTCCCTTGGCGTGATAGATGACGAGCCAGCCCTGCTTTGTTTTTATGGGCGGTGGTCCCGGACCGATTTTTTCTTTTTCAAGGATTATATCCCGCGGACGCAGCAGGCATTTGTGATTACCCCAGTGCAGGAGATCAAGCGATTCGCTGAGCCAGATTGAGGGTTTACCGAAACCCATGTTATGCGGCCTTGCCAGGGCATAATATCTGTTATTGATTTTTTCGGGAAACAGTACGACGTTTTTAGTCAGCGGTGGGAAGATAATGCCTTTTCTTTTTATAGTGTTAAAATCCTCGGTGGCAGCCAGAGCCGTTGCCCAGCCGTCGCCTGAAACCGCGGTGTAGGTAATGTAATACGTGCCGTCTATTCTTGTTACGCGTGCATCTTCAACTCCATAACATTCGCTCGGATTACAGGGAACTAAAAAAGGTTTTTTCCTCACCCTAAAACGTATACCATCCTTGCTCTCGGCAAGTCTTAAGTGGCTTACAGTGGAAAGGTAGTCTGTTGATTTGTAGACCACACCCCTTGTATCTTTTAAATGCAGATCCGGATCGTTTTCCGGTTTTTCGAGTATTTCTGCAATCCCCTGTCCCGCTTTGAATTTGTAGTACGGTACGGATATATATCCCTCTTTGGGCACACAGCCTTCCGCCACCCGCATAAGAAGTATAATCGTATCGTTGAAGAGTGCAGCACCGGGATTAAATACTCCTTTTACCACATACCCTGTCCGTGAGGGTGTCACGTCTTTGGGTGAAAGCAGTGGATTGGCAGGGTGTCTTTTCAGCATTCAAGTTTCCGTTTAAGAATATCTTCGAACTGCGCGGTAGCCACACAGATGCAGGTATCGGCCGCGCCGTAATAGATTTTAATCTCACCATCCGGCTCGATAATAGCGCCGCAGGCAAATACCACATTGTTTACATCACCTATACGCTCGTAGAACTCTCTGGGTGCCAGGAGCGGTTCATCGCACCTGGCTATAAGCTTTGCCGGTTCCTCCGGATCCAAAAGAGCGCTGCCAATTTTATAAATAGGACCGGTACTTGTCATTTTAACTCCGTGATAGATTTCCAGCCAGCCTTTAGCGGTTTTAATAGGCGGTACGGATGCTCCGACACGATACGAATCCCACATGCCGGGGCGTGGCGAGATTAACACCCGGTGATCACCCCAATGGAGAAGATCATCGGAATAGGAAATCCAGATTGAGCCTATGCCTTTGCCGATGGGACGGTCCAGGCGCACAAACCTGTTGTTAACCTTTTCAGGAAAAAGCACACCGTCCTTGTTGCCGGGTTCGGAAATGAAAGCGATTCTTTCAAAACTGTTAAAATCATTGGTTTTCGCTATTTCGATTCTGGGCCCCCAGGCGGAAACAGCTGTAAACAGGATATAATATGTGCCGTTATATTCGGTTATCCGGGGGTCCTCTATGCCCTTCACTTCATATTTGGCAAAGGGCCCCTGTTTGGCGGGAAGCATTACCGGCTGCTCGTCCACCGAAAAATGAAAACCGTCTTTGCTTCTGGCCAGGGCGAAAAAGGAGTAGCCCTGCTGTCCCTCAACTCTGAGCAGCAGAAGGTATTCACCTTTGTATTTTACAGGTGAGCAGTTAAACACGGTATTGCAGCGGAAGGGAATATTCTCTAAAGTTATAATGGGATTTTTTTCATAGCGGTGTAAATAATCTCTTCCTTTTTGTTCGATCATGCTTAAAAATCCTTCTGACTTTGCAGGCAGGTATCGATTATTTCGTCAAGGGTAGTTGTTCCCACGTAGAGACAGTTGTTTGATGTGCCGTAATAAAGCTTAATGCTGGAATCCTCCTCCAGAATTGCCCCACAGGAGAAAACAATATTGCTGATATCGCCTACACGTTCGTATAATTCCCGGGGTGAGAGTACCGGAATATTGGACCTGCCTACTAAGGGAGCTGCCGGATTATCTTTATTAAGTATTACGGTTCCGATGCGGGTAAGGGTGCCGCCGGATGTCATTTTTACACCATAATAGAAGACAAGCCAACCCTGGGGGGTTTCGATCGGGGGAGCTGCACAGCCTATGTGATTGGAGTCCCAGTAACCGTCACGGGGAGAGAGGACGACCTCGCTTTCTCCCCAAGTACGCAGATCATGAGAGTAAGATATCCAGATGCTTCCTCCGGTATTGGGACGGTCAAGACGGGCATACTTACCGTTTATTTTTCTGGGGAAAAGCGCTCCGGCTTTGGTATCGGGCTGGGAGATAATCCCCAGTTTTTCTGCCGCAGTAAAATCCTCTGTTCTGGCCAGATTTAATAATACGCCGTGTTTGCTTTCGGAAAGATATACGATGTAGTACATATCCTCCAGGCAGGTTATTCGTGCATCCAGCACCCCCATAGTCTTATATTCATAAAGCGGATCATCTGTGCGGGGTATGATAAAGGGTTCTTTCGAAACCTTAAACCGATAGCCGTCCGCACCTTGAGCCAGAAAGATTTCGGTAGTACCGTCAAGATGTTCGATAGTGCACAGGAGCATATACTTACCGTTTTTTTTAATACACCCCGCATTATAGAGGTTAATACAGCCGAAGGGTATATCGGCGAAGTCGATAACAGGATTATGTTCGGAGCGATGGATGATGTCGGTTTTAATACTTTTGGGCATAGAATCACACCTTTTAAATAATAGTCTAACATTTTGCCGTACGATATTCCCAATAATAGTCGAACAGGAAAGATTCATCAATAGCTTAAATAAAAACAAATCAATGAGCTTCTTGCAAAAATAACATTTTTGCAAGAAGCTCCTAAAATGGAAAT
>CAZEPL010000079.1:0-17704 GCA_964514135.1 uncultured Spirochaetaceae bacterium
ATTTTTGCAAGAAGCTCTACTAAAAAAATATATTTTTTATTAATTTATAAGTTTTTTTATAAATTGCTGCTATATTTAATATAAGGATAGCATTACAATGATTAAACTACACATAAAAGGAATTTTATTAGATCAGAATTCGGGGGAACCGCAGGTTATACTCTCGACTTCGGATGATTCATATAGTTTTCCTATTATTATCGGACCATCCGAAGCAAACGCAATTATTATTGCTCTGGAAGGAATAGGAACCCCCCGTCCTCTCACACATGATCTTATCATACGTTTTCTCACGCAACACGGCTTTAAAATTGAATCTCTGGAAATATATGCATTTATTGAAAACAAATACTATTCCAGGCTCTGGTATAAAAAAGGGTTAAGACACTATAATATGGAAATAAGACCAAGTGATGGTCTTGCCCTGGTAGTTCGTTTGGGCATTCCGGTTAACCTGCATAAAGGTCTGCTGATCATGCATCCGAGCTTAAAACTGTTTATGAATGAAAAGAAAGTGTATAAAGACTGTCCTTCTTCCTTTGGTTTAAATCCTTAACCGTAATTGAATAGTAAAAGCTCTTCCTCTTTACAGTAATTTTCATTTCATACACTATGAATAAATTTAAAGTTGCTGTCCTGATTGACAGAAGACCCTCTTCTATAAATAATACTCATTAGATGGGAAAATACATTTTTGTTACAGGAGGAGTATGCTCTAGCTTGGGAAAGGGTTTGGCGGCCGCTTCAATAGCCAAACTGCTTGAAGGGCATGCACTTAATATACGCTTAATTAAAATTGATCCGTATATCAATGTAGATGCCGGAACCATGAATCCTTATCAACATGGAGAAGTCTATGTGACTGATGACGGGGCGGAAACTGATCTTGACCTCGGTAATTATGCACGTTTTACAAATTGTCCTTTAAATAGAGATAATTCGATCACGACCGGCCAAGTATATCAAGAAATTATCAGAAAAGAGCGGGAAGGCAGATTTTTAGGACGGACCGTTCAGGTTATACCCCATATTACAGACGAGATAAAACAGCGCATTCGGCGCATTGGTGATGAGGATGGAGTTGATGTCACGATTGTTGAAATCGGCGGGACTGTGGGTGATATAGAATCGGTGCCTTTTTTAGAAGCCGCAAGGCAGTTTATACAAGATGTGGGAAAAGCGAATGTAGTTTATATTCATCTTACATTGGTTCCCACTGTCTCCAACAACGAGTTAAAAACAAAACCTACCCAGCATTCTGTTAAAGAACTGCTTGAAATAGGTATTCAACCTGATATTTTGCTTTGTAGAGCGGAAGTACCCTTAAATGATAAATTAAAAAGAAAGATATCACTTTTCACCAATGTGGCAATGGAAGCTGTGTTTTCTGCTTATGATGTACCTTCAACAATTTATGAAGTACCCTTAATTTTCGCTCAACAAAAGATCGATCGCATAATATTAAAGCAGCTTGGAATAACGCATACAGCATCCAATAAGAAAATAAAAGAATGGCAGAAACTGGTGCATTCATATATTTCTGCTTCGAAAACAGTTAACATCGGAATTGTCGGGAAATACCTAGAACTGCATGATTCCTATAAATCGATCTTCGAAGCATTGGTTCACGGCGGGATGGATAATGGTTCGAGAGTAGAACTTGTTAAAATTGATTCCGAATCAATTGAAAACGAAAAAGATATTGCCAAGTATTTTGAAAAGGTTCGTGGAATTCTTGTACCCGGCGGGTTTGGCCAGCGGGGAGTAGAAGGCATGATACGGGCAGCACATTATGCACGTATTAATAATATGCCCTATTTTGGGATATGTTTGGGCATGCAAGTAATGGTTATTGAATTCGCGAGGAATATATTGGCATTACATGATGCTCATAGCACGGAATTTGAACAGCGGACTCAAAATCCGGTTGTGAGCCTGCTTGAAGAACAGCAGAATATCAAGGCCTTGGGCGGCAGTATGCGTTTGGGCAA
Organism: uncultured Spirochaetaceae bacterium; assembly: GCA_964514135.1. Lineage (GTDB taxonomy): Bacteria > Spirochaetota > Spirochaetia > SZUA-6 > RPPD01 > JAFGGG01. The sequence goes on from CAZEPL010000079.1 coordinate 1,992, forward strand.
GAGTCCTTCTTTACTACGGAATAGCTGCAGGCTTAGCGCTATTTATAAAAAATCAAAAATATTCGAGCGGCACCGTCATCGCTATGAGGTATCCAACAACTACAGGGATAGCTTAAAAGACGCGGGTTTAATTATCAGTGCTACGACAACAGACAATGAGTTGGTAGAAGCAGTAGAATGGAATAATCATTGCTGGGGAATAGGCGTTCAGTTTCATCCGGAATTTATCTCAAAACCGGATCTTCCCCATCCGCTATTTGCTCATTTTATAGGTAAATGTCTTGAAAATGTTTAGATTTTCTTTTTTTGTCATTACAGTATATCTCTTTTTTACGGCATGCAGCCTTGATTATAGAAGCGCTTTTGAGAGCGAGAAGCTTGAAGAACAGATACCGGATACGGTATTAATTAATTTCAAACACATAGTAGTAGATGATAATAAAAAGGTATTTCAAATTGAAGCAGAAATTGCTATGATTTTTAAGAAAAATCAATTAACATCACTTAAAAAAGTACACTTCTATGAGTATGATTATGAGGGCAATATTGTCACTGAAGGATGGGCGGATAATGCCCGCTTTTTCAGAGACAGCGAGAACGCTGAAATTTGGGGTTCTGTTTATTTTTATTCTGCCAAAGAGGGAGCGGAAATATTTACTCCCAGCCTTACGTGGGAAAAAGAGACAAAAATACTTCAGTCCAAACCTGAAGAGCTTGTAAGGATAAACAAAGATGACGGTTCGTTTATCCAGGGGAGAGGTTTTATGGCTGATTTACGCAGAAAGTCTGTTTCCTTTTTATCGCAGGTCTGGGGAAAAATAGTACGAGAAGATGAAGAAGAGTAGTGTTTTATTGATTTTTTGCCTTTGCGGGGGCCTTATCTTCACCGAGGTATTTCATTTCTCCGGGAACAGGGTTCAGACTATTTTTGCCAAAGGAAAAGAGCGAACTCTCTTAACCGGAAATGCAAGAGTGGTTTCAGACGACAATTACATCACTGCACATTCAATAGAGCTTTTCGGAAAAGATAATACATATATACTCTGCACGGGAAATGTGCGGCTTATTAACACAGAAAAAGGAATTGACGTTACATGTGAAAAGATGTTTTATGATCGCAAATTAAAGAAATCACGTATGCAGGGGAATGCAGTAATGGTAGACCGCGAAAACGAGATTGTAGTAAAAGGCGGATTTATCGAAGATAATGAAGAGCAGGAAATTACTATTATTCAGATCGGAGTGCGGATATTAAAGGAGGATATGGTTTGCCGCTCTGAGTTTGCGCGCTACCTACGAAAAGAGGAAAAGCTGGAGCTTTCGGGTATGCCTATCGTCCATTGGAAAGGGGATGAATACAGAGCTTCGAAAATTTATATAGACTTGGATAAGGATGAAATAACCCTGGAAGGGGATGTGTCCGGCGAGCTTACTTCCGAAGATGAAGAAACTAGTGAGCAAGACAAGAAAACAGAGGAGCAAGAGAAACCCATAGATGAACCATTTAAGGAAGAAGATAATGGAAACCAAAGTGAAAACCAATAAAAGCTCTCTTACTGTTCAAGGCTTAGTGAGGCGATTCGGAAAAAAGGTAGCGGTAAATGACGTTAATTTTTCAATGAATGCGGGTGAGATTGTCGGACTGTTGGGACCAAATGGTGCCGGTAAAACCACTATTTTTTATATGATCGTTGGATTTATCCGGCCGACCGCAGGTAATATTTATCTGGAAGGCAAAGACATAACTTATCAGCCCATGTACTTAAGAGCACGGGAAGGCATCTCGTATCTTCCTCAAGAAGCATCGATATTCAAGAAGCTGTCGGTTGAAAATAATGTATGGGCTGTTCTCGAGGTAAGGAACGATCTCAACACTCAGCAAAAAAAGGACAAGTTAGAGTATCTATTGGAAGAGCTTGGTATAAAACATATCCGTAAACAGAAGGCGTTTACTCTTTCGGGAGGAGAGAGACGGAGAACTGAAATAGCTCGGGCCTTGGCAATAGAACCAAAGTTCTTATTACTGGATGAACCGTTTGCAGGAATAGATCCGATAGCCGTATCGGAAATAAAAAAAATTGTGAAAGATCTGTCTAAAAGAGAAATCGGAGTACTCATTACCGATCACAGCGTACATTATACATTGGAAATTACGGAAAGATCATATATTATAAACTTGGGAGAAATTGTAACGTGCGGGACAAAAAAGCAGCTTCTAAAGAGTAAAATAGCTCGCAGTATTTATTTGGGACACGATTTTGATATGTAATAAAATAAGTGGAAAATTTAAAGAATTTATAGCAAAATTAAAGTAGAAGCGGATTTGGAGGAATAAGGTGCAAATACAGAAGCACGTACTAAAACAAGAGCAGAAACTCAAGATGACTCCTCAACTTTATCAGGCAATAAAGATGATGGCTCTGCCAATTCAAGATTTACGTTTATGCATTCGGGAAGAGATTGAAAAAAATCCTGCTTTAGAAATGATGGAAGATAAAGCTTTAGAATCCTTTGATGAAGTCTCCTCGCGCAGTTCTGATGATTATGATATTTTTGACGAAACATCCGATTCAGGTTATATCCGCAATCAACGTGGTGGTTCAGAGGATTTAAAACGAAAGTTTATTGAAGGTGTGCTGACCAGGCCGGAATCTCTTCATGATCATCTGCTTTGGCAGCTTAAGCTGCAGCCTATTTCTGACAAATGGTATAATATTGGTGAAATGCTCATCCTCAACATAGATGAAAACGGGTTTCACATTGAGCCCCCGGAACTATTGGTAAAAGAAGATGATATAGAGATTCTTTATAATATGATGAAGATGATCCAGGGATTTGATCCGATTGGTGTGTGTACAAAGGATTATAAAGAAGCATTACTGGTTCAAATTGAGAATCATCCCGATCCTCATCCCTTAAGCTACCAGGTGATTGAACAGTATCTGGAGTATTTAGAAAAGGGTAAATATAAAGAGATTGTAAAGAGATTACATATTTCAGATGAAGGTATAAAGGGAGTTTTACATTTTATCCGTACCCTTGATCCGCTTCCGGGGAGAAATTATGCGACGGAAACTCCCAAATTTGTTATTCCGGATGTACGGGTAATGATCAAAGAAGGAGAGTTCCATATAATTCTTAATGATGAAGATATACCCGTACTGGGAATTAATCCCTTCTTTGATAAGATCAAAAGCAGTACAAAGCATGGAGAAGAAAAAAATGCTAAAATGTTTGTTACTTCAAGTATTAATGATGCCAAGTGGTTTATAAAAAGCATTAATCAGCGTAATAATACTCTGCTTAAGGTCTGCAAAGCCGTTGTTGAGTTTCAACGTGATTTTTTTAGAAGAGGATCTAAATATTTAGTGCCGTTAACACTCAAAGATATCTCTCAGGAGATAGGTGTACATGAAGCTACCGTATCCCGTATTACCACTGGAAAATATATTCAAACAGAATTTGGTATATTTGAATTAAAATACTTTTTCACTAATTCCATTTCCGGTTCAGGTTCAACCGGTTCGCGTTTCTCAAAAGAGGGAGTAAAACAAATAATAAAGGAGATAATTCATAATGAGGGCGGTGAAGCAAACTTAAGTGATAATAGAATTGTTGACATTCTGGCTAATAGCGGTATAAAAATAGCAAGGCGTACAGTTTCAAAATATAGAAAAGAACTGGGGATAATGTCATCTTTTGAAAGAAAGAGATTGGAGGAAGAAATATGAACATTGAAATAAGAGGTGTCCATTATGATATTTTGGAAGTGGAAAGAGAGACAATAGCTAAAAAATTACATAAAATTGATTTTATTAAGGAAAAAATAATTGATATTATATTCACAATTATAAAAGAAAAAAAAGATTTTAAACTCGAAGTCTCGATTTATTTTCAATGGGGAGCATCGGCTTATCTGCATGTTCGAGATTTTAATGTGCTGGAAGGAATCGATAAATTATTTAATAAAATGGAAGTAAAAATACATAAAGAAAAGGAAAAAATACAAGAGCATAAATAGAAATATTATGCAGGGAGTAAGAATATGGAAAAGTTTACTGTACTTGATTTGCTGCAATTAGATCTAAAAGAACATGATGCCTTAAATCTGAAATGTGTCGGCGGCCGACCGGGGCTCATTAGAGAGATAAAGATGCCGGAATTAAACCGGCCGGGATTAGCTCTTGGCGGTTTTTTTGACAGCTTTGCCGAACAGAGGTTGCAGATTTTTGGTCGCGGAGAGACATCCTACTTATGTAAACTTGAAAAAGAAAATAAGCTGGAGAATATAAAAAGACTATTTTCATTTAAATTGCCCTGCTGTGTTTTTACCAATAATTTGGAACCGCCGGCTCACTTTTTTTCTTTAGCAGAGGAATCCGGCTGCCCGGTATTGCAGACAGATCTTTCTTCTTCTGAGTTCTCTACAAGAATTATGAGAGTATTAAGTAATATTTTTGCACCAAAAAAAAATGTACATGGCGTGCTGGTTGAGGTTTTCGGTATCGGTGTATTAATTCAAGGGGAGAGTGGTGTAGGAAAAAGCGAAATAGCCTTAGAGCTTATTGAACGGGGGCACAGGTTGGTAGCGGATGATGCGGTTGAAGTACGTTGTGTAGGTGGTAATTTTTTAATGGGTAAAGGTGTAAATGTTATAGCCAGTCATCATATGGAAATAAGAGGATTGGGTATTATTAATGTGACACATTTATTCGGAGTCGGAGCAATCAGGGATAAAAAACAGATTCAACTTGTTGTACAGTTAGAGGAATGGGACACTAATAAATCGTATGACCGAATCGGATCTGAAGACAGCACAATCGAACTGCTGGGTGTAGCTGTACCATATCTGCAGATTCCGGTGAAACCGGGTAGAAATATTCCCATTATAATTGAAACCGGTGCCATGAATGAAAGATTGAAGAAATTGGGATATCATTCAGCTAAAGAATTTAGCCGCAGTATTATGAATTGGCTTGAAACAGAAAGAGCCCGTTCTGTATATTTTGAGACCCAATAAATAAAACTCTATTATTAATATATAATCAATATGAAAGAAAAAATAGTATTAGTAACAAATCGAGCCGGAATTCATGCAAGACCGGCGGCTCTCTTAGTACAGACAGCGAGTAAATATTCCTCATCCATTTTTTTAGAGCGAAATAATGAAAAGGTTAATGGTAAATCTATCATGGGTGTCATAACACTGGGAGCAGTATATAATTCCGAGATCAAAATAACCGTAGATGGTGAAGATGAAGAAAAGGCTTTGGAAGCTATTGTAGCGCTTTTTGAGAAAAAATTTGAAGAAAATTAATTGTTTTTTTACATTCTTACTCATATCATTAGTATTTATAACTATATTCTCGCTTTTCGCAGAGCAAGCAATCGTAAGCTTAAGCTTTCAAAAGGAGTCCGCTACTTTGAAGGTTTCTCTTATAAGCAGTGAGAAACAGGCGATATTGGAGGCTCTGAATAGCGGTCTTAAGTCACAAATTATATTTACCATTAAAATATATGAAAGATCGGAAGGGCTGTTTGCTTTTTTAGGAGATCGTCTGGTTGCAGAATTTAACCCGTCGCTTGTGGCTTACAGAGACTTTTTTGATGAAGAATATGTTATTGAACCCTGGCAGGGGGAAAAAAACAGTTTTAAAAATGTTGAGCAATTTTTTACGGCATTTTTTACTCTGAACGATTTTATGTTACAAGGTATAGAAGAATCTCAGCTTTCCAGGTATTATGTGCTTGTGAGAATTCAACTTGATTCGGTGAAACTTATTCCTCCTTTTACTATTTTATCTCTCCTGCCCTTTGAAGGAAGATTTATAAGCCCTTGGGTGAGAATGGAACTATCACCATAGAGGTAGTAGCATATGAGGATTAAATATTCCGGTGGTTCATCGTCGATAATTCTTCTTGTACTGGTTATTTTTTATATCCTGCTTATTGGCATTATAATTCTCTTCTTTCAACAGATTATCCTTACCATTTCGAGAAGTAATCCTTTTACAAATATAATGATTTTTACCATAATCATTATATTACCGATTATTTTGTTCATTGCTATCATATATAATGTAATAAAGCTCTTAAAGGAAAGGGCCTTTAAAAAATCAGGGGCTCGCTTTAAAACCCGGCTTATTCTGTTTTTTGTTTTTATTGCTTTACTTTCCGCTATCCCTCAGACTATACTCTCCATAATTTTTATCAATTCGGTCTTGAACTCGGAAGTTGTCATTCGCATGAGTGATGTTGTAAATAATGCATTGAGTATTGCATTTGAGTATTATAATAATAAATCCTCGAATTTAGAAACATTCGGTAAAGGCGATCTTCTACCGTTTTTATTAAGAGAGCTACCGTACAACCCTGATAAAGTGTGGCAGACCCTGCGCAATGTCAATCCGGAAATACAATTTTTACAGGTGTTTGACGCTGACGGAGAAGAATATTTTTTTGCATTGGACGACTCTTCTGCCGAACAGGCTCGTTTGGCTGATTTTGCCAGTATTTCGGATAAATTGGGCAAACTTCCTAAGGAGAAACGGGGTGATATTACAATTTTAAGGTATTTATATAAATTAACTCTTGGTCAGCGTACATATTTTGTATTATTTGGAATAGTACTCCCCAAAGGTTTTGATCAGAAGACAACACAATTAAGCGCGGCGAGAGAACTTTTTGTTCAATTAGAGAAATTTAAAGATACATTTCAGTTTGTCATAATTATATTCTATTGTTTATTTTCCTTCCCCATCCTCCTGCTGGCCATCTTGGTGAGTTTTTTCTTGGCAGAAGAGATTATTCTGCCGATTTTTAATCTGGAAGCAGCCACAGAGCGTGTGGCCCAAGGTGATTTTTCAATCCGCATTTTATCGCGTTCAGGTGACGAGCTGGCCAATCTCATCCAATCGTTTAACAGAATGGTTTCCGAACTGGAGATTTCTAAAAAGAAACTTATACAAGCAGAAAAGATTGCAGCATGGCAGGAGATAGCACAAAGATTAGCGCATGAGATCAAAAATCCGCTTACCCCGATTAAGCTGTCCGCTCAAAGAATCCAGAGGAAATATGAAGATTCGAAAGATAACAACGATAAGGAGATTAAAAAGGTAATTGAATCGTCTGTGGCGGCTATAATCGGTGAAGTCGAAAACCTCAATAAATTATTAAAGGACTTCAGCGATTTTGCAAAACTGCCGGAGCCTAAACAAGGGAATATAAATTTAAAGAAACTAGTAAAAGAAGCCGCATCACTTTACAATAATGTTGCTTCAAATATTAGAATTGATACAAAAAATATCGATACACAAATCTCCGTGTTTATTGATTATAATCAGTTTAAACAGGTTTTTGCTAATCTCATTCTCAATGCCATACAAGCAATGCCTTCCGGAGGAACAATTTTTATACGTGCAGATCTTGTCAAAAAAGAAAAAACTAATTACTGTAGAATACAGATACAAGATACCGGAATAGGCATTGACGAAAGTATAAAAAAGTCAATATTTGATCCTTATTTCACGACTAAAAAAGGGGGTGCCGGGTTGGGCCTTTCTATCGTAGAAAGAATTGTTTTTGATCATAGGGGTAATATTTGGTTTGAGAGTCAAAAAGCAAGAGGTGCTACCTTTTTTATAGATATTCCAATGGAGAGAGAATAGCATGCCGTCAATATTAATTGTTGATGATGAGCAAGGAATTCGTACTGTACTCAAAGATGTGTTGGAAGATGAAGGTTATGATGTAATTTTAGCGGAAGACGGTTATCAGGGGCTCTCAAAGCTGCAAGCGCATCCTATCGATTTGGTTATTTTGGATGTGTGGCTGCCCAATATGGGCGGAATTGATGTACTAAAGAAATTAAAAGAAGATTACGCTGATATCGAGGTAATCATTATTTCCGGGCATGCAAATATTGATATTGCCGTAAAGGCAGTAAAGATAGGGGCTTTTGATTTTATGGAAAAACCCCTCTCCCTAGAGCGGGTGATAACCGTAGTACGCAATGCGCTTGCTTTGGAGGGTTTACGTAAAGAAAACAGGACATTAAAAAACTCCATTTTTATGGAAGATCAGATGATCGGCTCCAGTACAGTAATGAAAAAAATCTCTTCTTTAATAGAGCAGAGTGCCGATTCTGATGCGCGAATTCTTATATTGGGAGAGAACGGAACCGGAAAGGAATTAGTGGCAAGAGCTATTCATATGAAAAGCAAAAGAGCATTCGGTCCTTTTATTGAAGTGAATTGTGCCGCCATTCCCGACACACTTATCGAGAGCGAGCTTTTCGGGCATGAAAAGGGTGCGTTTACCAATGCATATTCAAGACGAAAAGGTAAATTTGAGTTGGCACACAGGGGCAGTATATTCTTAGATGAAGTTGCGGATTTATCATTAAACGCTCAGGCCAAAGTCCTCCGTGTAATTCAAGAACTTATATTTGAAAGGATAGGCAGCGAAGAACAGATCTCAGTCGATGTCAGGCTGATTGCCGCTACGAATAAAAATATTGAAGAAGAGATAAAGAAAAGAAAATTCAGAGAGGACTTGTATTTTCGTTTAAATGTTATTCCCATTATTGTTCCGCCATTACGCGAAAGATTGGAAGATTTGGATGAATTGATCGCTTATTTTATGAAAAAATATAAGCATCCCAAGTTTCCAAAACCAAAGAAGATCTCTCCCGATGCTATGAATATTTTAAAATCATATCATTGGCCGGGGAATATAAGAGAATTAAAAAATTTTATGGAAAGAATTAACATTATGACGGAAGAGCAGGTTATTCTACCCGCTACCGTTAATCAATATCTGGGAGCTATTGAGACTGACGCGCCGGATAGTTATCTACATGCTTTTTCCGAAATGAAATTGAATCAGGCTAAGGATCAGTTTGAAAAAGAATTTATAGTGCAGAAACTAAAGAATAATAGTAACAATATTTCCAAAACTGCTGAGATTTTGGGTTTGTATCCAAGTAATTTACATAATAAAATAAAAAAGTTAGGAATAAAAATTGAGAGGTGCTCATAAATGAAAGGATTAACCAATAGACAACAAGAAGTATTAGAGTTTATCAAATTATACATTGTATCACATAAATATCCCCCTACTATTCGGGAAGTAGCAGAGCATTTCAAGATTTCTGTAAAAGGAAGTTATGATCATATTAAAGCCTTGGAAAAGAAAAAATATATTAAATGCAATGTTCACCGCTCACGTGCTATTGAAGTTATTTTGGATGATGAGGACAGTAATGGCAGAGTTGTACAAGTTCCTGTACTGGGAAATGTAGCGGCAGGAAAACCGCTTTTTGCCGAGGAAAACTTTGATGGTGTTGTTAAAGTACCCGAACTGGAAATTGGCAAGGGAAAACATTTTGCATTAAACATAAAAGGTGATAGTATGCAGGATGCGGGAATTATGAGTGGCGATATCGCAGTGATAAATTTTCAAAATTATGCAGATAACGGAGATATTATAGTAGCGGTAATCGATGAAGCAGTAACACTTAAAAGATTTTTTAAGGAAAAGAACAGAGTGATGCTCAAGCCGGAAAATAAAGCTTATCCGCCGATTTATTCTCAAAATATCAGAATATTGGGTAAGCTGTCCTACTTAATTAGAAAGTATGAATAAAGCATCGTTAGTATATCTTTTATCAGGTCCGGAAGTCGGAGAGAAAGAAAAGTATCTGATTCAGATAATTCATGCATTAAAAAAAGAAAAAGGTAAAAAACCGGAGGTTTTTAAATTCTTCCCGTATGATATAAACATTATAGACGTGATAACCCTTTTAAGAAACGGAATGCTTTTTTCCGACCATAAAGTAGTTATAATAGAGAATATTCATGATTTAAAAAAAAGTGATGTAAATGCTTTAATTGATTACTGTAAGAATCCATCCGCATTATCATCGTTGATTCTCTGCTCCGATCAGGTAAAAGCTGTTGACAGTCGTTTGGAAAAAGCAGTACCGGATAAGAACCGGAAAATTTTTTGGGAGCTGTTTGAAAACCAAAAAAAGGGCTGGATTGTTAATTTTTTTAAACAATACAACATCACTCTGGAAGATGATGCGGTTGAGTTCATGGTAGAAATGGTTGAAAACAACACCAAGAATTTAAGGTCTGAGTGTGAGAGGCTTGCCCTTTTTTTTGATAAGGATTCAGTTATTAAATATAATGATATTGAAAATTTCATTTATCATAGTAAAGAAGAAAGTGTTTTTACACTCGGCGATCAGATTTTAAAGCGGGATTTGTTGGGGGCCACGGAAATATTACAGAAAATATTACTTTCCAAAGAAGATGATCCTCTTCGAATTGCACACGGTATTCTTTGGCAAATAAGAATACTGCTTTCATTCCGTAGTCAATTGGATGAAGGTTATCGGGTAGATGAGGTTTTCACAAAGCTTAAAGTAAAAAGTAAGAGACGGCAGAAGGTATTACTTGAGGGAAAGGATAATTACAGCATCAAAGAGCTTGAGCTTATAATAATGCTTACTGCACAATTCGAAGTATTATTAAAAAGCATGAAAGCGGAATTGCATAATCTTCTCTTGGAGCTTTTTATCTATTTGATAATTGTTAAAGGCGGCAAACCGTTTTCTCATCTATTATAAGCAATAAAATTACATTATTGTAATAAATTGTTTGTTAAAACTACAATTTTGTAATTAAATTATTGTGCTCTTTTCTATTCAATGTCTAATTCATTATAATACAATAAATTATAAAAAGTATGTTTTGGCACGCTTCTTGTAATTATAGGGTAGAGAAATTATGAATACTTTAATTACAAGGATTAGTTTATGAGTAATATTAACACACCAAATGAAGTATTGGAGTTAATCAAGAAAGAAGGAGTAGAGGTCGTTGATCTGCGTTTCATGGATTTTCCCGGTTTATGGCAGCATTTTTCCGTGCCCACACGGGAAATTGAGGAAGAAACTTTTGAAAAAGGGCTTGGCTTTGACGGTTCGAGTATTCGTGGTTGGCAGGCCATCAATGAATCCGATATGCTTGTAAAACCTGTACCGCATACTGCCTTTGTTGATCCTTTTTTTGAAGCAAAAACATTAGTGCTTATCTGCAATATTTGTGATCCTATTACAGGCAAAGATTATACAAGGGATCCGAGAAATATTGCCAGAAAAGCGGAAAATTATCTCAAAGGATCCGGTATTGCTGATACCGCCTACTTTGGCCCGGAAGCGGAATTCTTTATTTTTAATGTTATCCGCTTTGATCAGAATGAACATGAAGGATACTATCATATCGATTCGAGTGAAGGACGCTGGAATACCGGGCGCCTCGAAGCCCCTAATTTAGGTTATAAACCGCGTTATAAGGAAGGTTATTTCCCTGTACCTCCCACGGACAGTCAGCAGGATATACGCTCCGAAATGATGCTTACCCTAGAAAGGATCGGTGTTCCCATTGAGTGTCAGCACCATGAGGTTGCAACAGGCGGTCAGGCGGAAATAGATATGCGGTTTGCACCTTTGGTCGCCATGGCCGATAATTTACTAAAGTATAAGTATATTATTAAGAATGTTGCCAAGAAACATAATAAGACCGTTACATTTATGCCCAAACCGCTTTTTAATGATAATGGAAGCGGTATGCACGTGCATATGTCTTTCTGGAAAGAAAATAAAAATCTTTTTGCCGGTGACGGTTATGCAGGGATGTCTGAAACCGCAATGTATGCAATCGGCGGGATTCTAAAGCATGCGGCGGCGATTCTTGCTTTTTCCAATTCGACAACTAATAGTTAGAAGCGATTGGTTCCCGGTTTTGAGGCACCGGTGAATCTGGCTTATTCAAGCAGAAACAGAAGTGCGGGAGTGCGTATTCCTATGTATTCAACTTCGGAGAAGGCAAAACGATTTGAATTCAGATGCCCTGATCCCAGCTGTAATCCTTATCTGGCTTTTTCTGCTATGGTAATGGCAGCTCTTGATGGGATTCAGAACAAGATTGATCCAGGGGATCCTTTAGATAAGGATATTTATGATTTGCCGCCCGAAGAATTAGCTGCGGTTGAACAGACTCCGGGTTCTTTACGGGAAGCTCTTAAGGCATTGGAAAAAGATCATGAGTTTTTACTTAAAGGTGATGTATTTACCAGTGATGTAATTGAAACATGGATTGAGTATAAAATGAAAAATGAGGTTCAGGCGCTGGAATTAAGACCCCATCCTTGGGAGTTTGCACTTTATTATGATATTTAAATAAAAAGAAATACTGTGTAAGGGCTTTTACTGATTTAGTAAAAGCCTTTTTATGCATTGCTTTAGAAAATCATCGGATTGACAACGTGGATAGCCCGTTATACAATAAAATTCTCAAGCCCCAGTAGCTCAGCAGGATAGAGCACCGGTTTCCTAAACCGTAGGTCGGACGTTCGAGTCGTCTCTGGGGCATTTTTCCTTTTTTATTGAAATTGAATAGAAAAATCAATGGGAGTGGATAAGAATAATAATCGCTCCAAAGCAAGCGAAAAATAAATGGTATTATTCTGCTGATAGCCGCCGCTTTGTTTAATAATTCTGCCGTTCACTGTAACTGAAAATTTGATAGTTGTATTCTTTAAAAGCTCGGCACCGTCGTCTAAGGCAAAATCAAGCATATCAAAATAATCCTCTTTACTTTCCGCTTCACGGGGAAGTAATGTCTTGAATTCCTCTGTTTGAAACAGAGGAAAAAGTGAAAGAATTTGAGTAAAATTATTTTTGTCTAAATGAAAAGAAAGAGTTTTAGTGCTGCCTTGCACGTATTTAACAACTTCTGCTTGTGCCAATACTTTATCTGCAGTAAAAATCTGCTCGATATTTTGAAAGCCGATTTCCAGTTCCAGCCGGCCGATACTGGGAAGTTGTAGCTTTCTAATGTCAATACCCGGTCTCGATAACAGCTGCTTGCGAATTTCAGCTTGATCAAAAATAACTGCATCCTTCGCAGATTCGAATTTACCGCTTGCTTCTCCTACATCAATGATATATTGAATAAGAGCAGGATCCAAATCGATTACCACCCCGAGACTGCCTGAACCATTTGGGTTTATGGTTATATATTCTTCAACAAGGCATGAAAAACATAATAAGGCCAAGAGGAGTATAGCGCTTGAGAATAAATGATTTTGTATTCCTCTTAAAGATATTCTTTTCATTATCTAGAAATGAAACAACCTTCCGCTGGATTTGTAACACTTTTCTGTAATATTTTTTATAAGATACTCTATGCAGATTTCTTGTTTCAACTGTTTTGTAAAAAAACCATGAATACTAATCTCTTGTTGTTTATGCATTTTTATAAGTGAATTGAGCAAACTTTCAAAGTAATCATATAAACTTGTCGAAAACTCTGCTCTATTCCTGTTTTTTTCGGAATAACAGGTAATAACGGAAAGCATCCCCCTGTTCAGTTTTTTGAAGTAATCCATGAAATCTTTAATAAAAAACAGAGGGCCCTTAATCCACTGATCAACGGTTTGCTCAATAGCGGATATTGAGAGCTCTTCTATACTATTATTTTCTTCGGGCAGGAGATTTAGTAAAAGTGCGCCATCTAAAGAATTGCATATGCTTTTACATTTGATAATAAGATTTCGGGTGGAAAGAGAGGATGTTTTTTTCCAATAAATCGTTTCAAGTGGTTTTGCTGCCATTTTGGGAAGTTTAAATCCACTTTCCTTACTGGACTGGACAGCAATAACTTCATCGCCCTGATTCAGAAAGCGCTGAAGCAGCTCAAAACCCAATTCCGTATGTATATCGGTAATGACCAATCTCTTCATTATGGCATTATATAATAACTGCAACAGGCGCTCCAGTCAACATGACAAATATAAAATTGCCGGTATAGATCAGTATGCAAAAAAATATTATAATGCAGCTTAACGCATATGAGGAAGGAGAGTTAAAGAAGAGTGCGTATTGCGATAGGGCAAATTAATCCTCTCATTACAGGTTTTTCTTTAAATGCGGAAAAAATAATGACTTATATAGCGAAGGCGGTAGACAGGCATGCAGATATAATAGTATTTCCCGAGATGTGTGTTTGCGGATATCCTCCCATGGACCTGTTGGATTTAGATAATTTTGTAGAGGAATGTTTAAAAGCAGTGCGTTTTATTCAGCATAAAACGCCTAAAGGAATTGCTATCCTCTTAGGATATATCGATCAAAACCGTACCCACAGCGGTAAAAAGTTAGTCAATACAGTATCATTAATTCATAACAATCAGATAATTTTTTCACAGGCAAAAACCCTGCTGCCCACGTATGATGTGTTTGATGAAGCAAGATATTTTGAACCGGCTAAAAAAAGAAGTGTAATAGAGTATAAAGGGAAAAAAATAGGTATAACTATTTGCGAAGATATCTGGTGGGAACAGGAAAAACACTCAGGTGAAAAGTATTCGATAGATCCTGTAAATGAACTTCTCGACAAAGGCGCTGAAATCCTCCTGGTTCCTTCTGCCAGCCCTTTCTATTCCGGAAAGCCGGAGCTGCGTTACTCTTTAATTTCAGATATCAGTAAGAAGGCTCGTATTCCAGTTATCTATGTAAATATGGCCGGGGCAAATGACAGTCTTATTTTCGATGGTCAGTCAATGTATATTTCAAAAGACGGTTCGTTAAATTTCAAAGCTCAAGCTTTTGAAGAGGATTTTGTCGTTATTGATACTGAAAAAAAATCACCCCGTGTAGAACTGCATACTAATAAATATTTGGAAATTGAACAGGCTTTGGTATTGGGAATCCGTGATTATTTAGATAAATGCGGGTTTGAACGTGTTCATTTGGGGTTATCCGGAGGTATTGATTCAGCGTTGGTAACAGTACTTGCCGTTCATGCTGTGGGCAAACAGAATGTCAAGGCCTTCGCTATGCCGTCACGCTACTCTTCCGAGGCCAGTCTTGCAGATGCACGTGAGCTCTGTAAAAATTTGGCCATTGATCTGGAGGTAATTTCTATAGAGAATATCTTCCCGCATTATCTTAAAAGCCTTGGTCCGGTTTTTAAAAATACAAGTCCGGATATAACCGAAGAAAATCTACAGGCAAGAATAAGAAGTACCTTACTTATGGCCTATGCGAATAAGTTTAATTCAATTCTGCTTACAACCGGCAATAAATCCGAACTGGCTACCGGTTACTGTACTTTATACGGAGATATGAGCGGTGCGTTGGCAGTTATTGGCGATCTTTTTAAAACAGAAGTGTATGAACTGGCTCGAGCAATCAATAAAAAGCAAAGGCTCATTCCGGAATCAATTCTTACCAAAGCGCCCTCCGCAGAGCTTAGGCCTGCTCAGACAGATCAGGATACTCTTCCCCCCTATGATCTGCTGGATAAAATCCTTTATGCTTATATTTTACAAAATAAAACAAAACAGCAGATGATAGAGATGGGTTTTAAAAAAATATTTGTGGAGCATGTCTTAAGCATGGTTGCTCGCGCGGAATATAAAAGAAGACAAGCCCCGCCGGTTTTAAAAGTGTCGCCGCGTGCTTTCGGCACCGGCAGACGCATTCCTATTGCCAGAAGCATCTTCGAAGCCTGAACAGCGATTCTCATTTTGTACATTGTATGTTTAATAGAACCTAAAAAACCATGATAAATTGCTAATATAATCGTACAAAATGAGAATCGCCAGTGCCATTATATTAATTAGTCAATTCTCATTTACTA
>CAZEPL010000080.1:0-16272 GCA_964514135.1 uncultured Spirochaetaceae bacterium
TTTATATTTTTATCTTTCATCCTTTATTTATACAATATTTAAATATTTTGTCCAGTAATATTGCGTATGATCCGATCTTACTTGCTGGCGTATTTGCTTAATATGGACGTGAGAATTTGCGTTTATTGTCTTGTTAGAGCTAAAAATAAGAAATCAGCTTTGGATCGTATTATAAATAGACTTAAAACTTTTGATATTTCATATGATAAAATCAAAACAAGGATTAAGATAGTTATTGGTGATTTGAGTAAACCATTATTGGGCGTTAATTATGCTGATTTTGACAAATTGTGTCATACGATAGACGTAATTTATCATAATGGAGCACATGTTAATTTTATTTATCCTTATAGAGTGCTAAAGTCTGTAAATGTATTAAGTACACGGGAAATAATAAAAATGGCATCCAAAAATAAACTTAAAGCAATTCATTATATATCAACTATGAGTGTTTTTGAAGGCAATAAATATAAGGAAGTTTACCACGAAGATATTATTCCGGATTCAATAGAGGACCTGTGGGGAGGGTATCCTCAGACAAAGCTAGTTTCAGAAAAGATATTAAAACAGGCTCGCGATCAGGGTATGCTTGTTAATATTTATCGACTGGGAAGAATCATCGGCGCCGGTAAAAAAATGATAATGTTATCTGATGATGCAATGGCAAGCTTTGTTAAGGGAATGATAAAATTGAAGTTTGCTACGAATTTCGAAATAAAGATAGATTTAACGCCTGTAGATTATGCGGCAAAATTGATTATAGATATATCGTTAGGAAAGAACCAAATAAATAAAAATTTCCATATTATTAATCCACAGCTTATTTCATTGAAAAAAGCTGTAAAAATTATTAACCGAAAGGGCTATAGTGTTAAATTTGTCTCCTTTCAGCAATGGCTGGAAAAGATAAAAGCAGATAACAATAATCCTATGTTTGTTTATAAAGGTCTATTATCTGCATATGGTAAAGAAATCTTAGGCTATACGGTGAAAATCGAAACGTTTAATGTGTTGTCAACAATTAGGAAAAAGGGATTATATATTTTGCCAGCTGTGTATATTATATTTAAGAATTATTTAAATGCAGTATTAAAGAAATAATAAAGCTAATTTATTTAAGATAGAAGAACACACCAGCATACTTATCAATAATTCTTTCTCAGTCTGGGAAAATTATTTAGTATGTATATTAATTATTGCTCCTCTTGATCCAGTTCGGGGAAGAGCTCCAGCTTGGGAGCGTCACCGTTTTTTTCAGGTTCGTTAATGAGGATTTCTATTTTACGTTCGATTTTGGAAAGTTCCTTTTCCAGAGATTTGGCCAGTTTAATCCCTTCTTCAAACAGCGCGATACTCTGCTCCAGAACAAGATCTCCCTGCTTAATCTTCTCGCTGATCTGTTCAAGCCTGGCAAGGCATTTTTCGAAGTCATCCATGGTTGTATGTCTCCTTTACTTCTGCATCGATACTTCCCTTATGCAGTCTTATGGAAAGCTCATTACCCTGATCTGTGTCCTCCGACGATCTGATAATCTTTTTACTGTGCTTATCGGTAACAACCGCGTACCCTCTGCTTAATACCGCAATCGGTGAATGAGCCTGAAGCTGGTTTGCCAGCAGCTCAAGCCTGTGACGGTATGCAGTGGTATATTCGCGCATGGTATAGAGAAGCTGTTCTTTGGCATCATCAAGGCGAAAGTAAAGCGGTTGGATAAAAGAACGAAAGTTTCTCTCCTCGTTTTCAATAGAGAAATGTGAAAGCGTAAGGTGAATACGTTCAATCCGCTGCTTGATATGCTGCTGCAGCACATCTTTAATTTCCTGCACCCGCAGGAGGATATGGTCGCGAGATGCTGATACGAGCTCTGCGGCTGCCGAAGGTGTAGGAGCCCGTACATCGGCGGCCAAATCGGAAAGTGCAATGTCAATTTCGTGACCCACAGCGGAAATGACCGGAAGGGCCGATGAAGCAACAGCACGTACAACTTCTTCATCGGAAAAGGGCAGGAGATCTTCCAATGAACCGCCTCCGCGTCCCATAATAATTACATCCCCAAGCCGATATTTATTAGCAATCCGGATGCGCGAAGCAATAATGGGAGCGGCTTCATTTCCCTGAACAGGTGTGGGGAGGATCGTAAGGTTAATTCCCGAATGGCGGCGACGCAAGACACGCAGGATATCCCGTAAAGCAGCCCCGGTAGGTGAAGTAATGATTACTACATTGGCAGGAAACAGCGGTAAAGACTTTTTATTTTCTTGGGCAAAGAGTCCTTCCTCAGCCAGACGCCGTTTGCGCTCCTCCAGCATCATGAAAATATTGCCTTCACCGGATTTAATTAGCTCATCGCAGATAAGCTGATAACTTCCGCGTTTGGCATATAGCGAAATACTGCCACTGGCTCTGACCAGCATACCATCTTGCGGGAGATATTTTAACTTGTTCAAGCTGCTTTTAAACATCACTACGGAGATAATGGCTTCATGGTCTTTCAGACTGAAATAATAATGGCCGGTACTGGATGGTCTGAAGTTTGAGATTTCTCCTTCAATTGTGACAGAAGGAAATGATTCTTCAAGGATCGTTTTTAAAAGTGAAGTTATTTCGGATACAGTGAAGCATTTTTTGCCCTTAAAGCCGTTTGGAAGATCCTTGTAATTCATGAATGGAGAGTACACTTTTCGGGCTTAAAAGGCAATCCTTGATAACATCATGTAATTTTCGGAGTATACTTGACAGCTGCCGAAAGATTTATAAAATAGAGGGAACTTTTTGTTTGCTAAAAAAAGAGAGGACCCTATGCCGGACAGAATAAATGATGTGAGACCGTTTAAAGCTATGCACTACAATCCCGCTGAAATCGATAATGTCGGGTTGTGTTTATCTCAACCCTATGATGTTATTTCCGAAGAGCAGCAGGATGAATACTACAAACAGCATAAGTATAATGTAATCAGACTTATCTTGAATAAAATAAGCGAGAACGATGATGAAAGCAATAACCGTTATACACGCGCTCGTGATTTATTGCAGGACTGGAAACAAAAGGATATTATTCATGCCTGTCATCGGCCCTCATTTTGGATCTACGAGCAGGCATTTGATATTCAGGCGATCGGGCGAAAAAAGTTAAAAGGTTTTATCGGTATTGTACGACTGCAGGATTATGCTGAAAAAAGAATCCTTCCCCATGAAAAGGTTATGAAAAAACCCATTGAAGACCGGATAAAACTAACTGAAATTGCCAACACTCAGTTTGAATATATCTGGAGTATCTATCAGGATAAGGCTTATATTATTGACAACATTCTGGATAAGTGTGAACAGGACACTCCGATTGTCGATTATTTGGAAGAGAAGATAAACGTGCGTCACAGATTGTGGAGACTGCTGGATGCCGAGAAATGCGAGATCATTTCCAGAACCATGCAGCGTTTAAAGATCTATATAGCGGACGGGCACCACCGCTATCAGACCATGCTTAATATTAGAGATTCCATGCGGCAGAAGTACCCTGATGCGGGACCTGATGCGCCATGGGAATATATCATGATGTTCCTGGTTAATACTGATCATGAAGGTTTAACCATTTTACCCACACACCGTATGCTGTATAGTTTGAATATTCCCAATCTGGCAGAACTAAATATGCGTATTCAGGAACATTTTCATGTAAAATCATATCCATTTACCAATGAGTCGGAAGCTGAGGTCAGAAAAAGGTGGCTGCGTGATCTCAATGCTGTTGAAAACGGCGAACATAAATTCGGAGCTTTTATTATGTCCATGAACCGTTATTATCTTGCTGCGCTGAAAGATGCCGAAGCCTATGAGGAGATGGTGCAGTTGGATAATTCCTCGGAATGGAAGCAATTGGATGTAAATATCCTCAATACCCTTATTCTTAATAAGATTGTGGGAATCACGGAAGAGCAGTTGTCTCTACAGACAAATATTGAGTATACCAAAGATGTGGATGAGGCCATAGCGAGTGTACGCAGCGGCCGGGCACAGGTGGCCCTTATTCTTAATTCAACACGCTTGGAAGATGTCATTATTATTGCGGATAATAATGAAAAAATGCCGCGCAAGTCTACGCATTTTTATCCGAAACCTGTTTCCGGACTGCTTTTTTACAGCATGGAATATATGAACCGGAAATAATCTAATCAGCTGAGCTTTTTGCAATTTCCTCAGCTTAATCTTTTTTTAAGCTGATCAAAATAACGGCCTGCTTCTTCATTGTCTACGATTTCTTCTTCTTTTGCAAACTCAATAATTTCTTGGGGAATCTCTTCGAGAAAAGGAGAAGCAAGGACTTCGACTATCTCACCCATTTTTCTGCGTGATGCGGCATAGGTAATAAACAGCTTGTTTTTGGCACGGGTGAGTGCAACATAGAAGAGCCTGCGTTCCTCTTCATCGGCACTGCCGTTATCGCTTAAAGAGCGTGAATGCGGAAAAATATTCTGTTCACAGGCAGCAATAAATACGATTTCAAACTCCAAGCCCTTGGCAGCATGAACCGTCATCAGATTTACTTTTTGTGAAATTTCATCCTCTTTTAGATCATCGCGGCTTGATAAAGTGATTCGATTAAGATAATCAAAAAGTGAAGGATCGAGATTATCGGGATCATCCTCATATTCACCGATAGAATTTATAAGACTTTCGATATTAAGATACTTGCGTCGGGCAACTGCTTCCTTCTTGTGCTGCAGCATTAAATAAGCGAAATAGTCGATATGATCCGTCAATGAGCGGAGATGTGAGGACAACTTTTTTTTTGTGAACATATGCTCTCTATAATGCTCAGTGAATGTTACGAATTCCTTAACTGCTTCTGTTGTTTTTTTGTTTAGCATCGCTTGTTTGTTATTAGCTGTTATGCTCATAGCGGAATACAGGGAGCAGGATTCCTTTTCAGCAAGCTCTAAAAGAGAAATTATGGCCTGTTTACCTATTCCCCTGCGGGGTATATTAATAATGCGCAGCAGGTTGATGTTATCGTCGGGATTGGCAATTACTTTGAGATATGAGACTATGTCCTTAATTTCTTTGCGGTTAAAAAAACTCTGCCCCCCCGATACAAGATAGGGAATATTGGCATTAAGCAATGCTTCTTCAAGTGGACGGGTGAGATGATTTGTACGTACCAGGATGCCTATATTGTCATAGGTTATGCCTTGCCGAATGGCTAACGAGCGGATTGTGCGTGCAATATATTCGGCTTCGGCACGTTCATCGGCTGCCTGATAGAGAGAAATAGGCTCTCCCGGCTTAAGACCACTCCAAAGAATTTTTTGTTTACGTTTTTGATTATTGGCGATTACGCTGTTTGCGGCCAGCAGTATGGTTTTGCTTGAGCGGTAATTCTGTTCTAGTTTTATTTCCGTAAAGCCGGGGAAATCTTTTTCAAATTGGAATAAATTTTCATAATGAGCTCCGCGCCATGAATAAATGGATTGATCGTCATCACCTACGACGCAGATATTATTGTGAGCTCGGGCAATAAGTTTAATAAGCTCATATTGTTTAATTGAGGTGTCCTGAAATTCATCGATCAGGACATAACGGAAGCGCGTCTGGTATTTATCCAGAATATCAGGATGATCGTTGAAGAGCTTAATAGGCAATACTATTAAATCGTCAAAATCAAAGGCCTGGTAAGCCCTGAGATGCTGCTGATAATCGTTATAAAGCTGTTCGTACATCAGATTGTGCTCATCCCAACTTGCACGTTCATGTTTGATACCAGAGAAAAGATCCGAAAGGGAGTAGAGATCCAATGATTCCGAGTAAAGACCCCGCTCTACTGCCAGTTCACGTATCAGGGCATGTTTATCGGTCTGGTCGTAGATCGTGAAATCTGTCTTATAACCCATTTTTTTTGACCACTCACGAAGGATCTTTACCCCAAAAGCATGAAAAGTACACATAGTAAGCTGGGAGACCCTTTTTGCTGTGATTTCGTGTATCCGTTTGCTCATTTCCCTGGCCGCTTTATTGGTAAAGGTGACAGCGAGGATGGATTTCTGGGCAATATATTTATTCAGCATATAGGCAATCCGGTAGGTAATAACACGTGTTTTACCGGATCCGGCACCGGCTAAGAGCAGCAGTGGTCCTGTAAGGGTTTGTACAGCCTTAAGCTGATTGGGATTGAGGAGTTCCTGGTAATTAATCTGCATGGGTTTATGACACTTCCTTGAAAAAGAGAGTGATCCCAAGCTGAACTGCCGTATATACTATTATACCGGCAATGCATACGCCGATGGATATGGCGAGAAACGACTTTTTTTTATCCATGCCCAACACCCAGGCTCCTAAGGCACCTGTATACGCGCCTGTAATTGGGAGGGGAATAGCAACAAAAAGAGTGAGCCCTATATAACCATATTTATCCACTTTGGCTTTTACTTTTTTTCGTGATCGTTCTATAAGTTTTTCAAAGAGCTTTGCATAGGATTGCCACTTATAAAGAAGTTTATGCACGGTATGCAAAAAGAGTAATACCAGAGGTGCGACCAGTATGTTTAACAGCACGCAGTAACCGTAGGCCAGAAGCGGATGCATGCTGTTGGCCAGTGCAAACCATAAGCCTCCCCGCAGTTCTGATATCGGAACGAATGTCCAGAAAGCAGTCCAAAAGAATATTTCAAGAGTCAAATTGCTAAGCTCCTTAAGTTTAGATGTGTTAATATAAGAGCCTATCATACATTTTTTTTAAGAATATGCAAGCGAGTATTATGATAATTACACGGCAAGCAATATTGACTTTACGCTCTATTAGCACTACAAAGGATATACATGAAACTGATAAAAGAGCTTTTAGCAGATCGTGGTAAACTCACTTTCTTTGGCAGCATGTATGGTCTCATAGGACTCTTGCTGGTTTTCCAGATTTTAGTGGGGATTTTGCCGTGGCTTAATGACAGATCCGCTCCGCTTGTCTGGGTGAGCGGAATCACTCACGGAAAAAAATGCAGAGGTAGTCTTACTGTCAGGGTTGTAGCGAAGGACAATGATACGGCTGTAGGGAGAATGTGTTTCATTGTAGATGATGAGCTGATCGCTTTAAGGACGGGTGATACAGAGTCCCTTGCCGATACATTTTTGCTTGATACAGACACTCTTCCCGAAGGGGTTCATTCCATAAAAGTCAAAGTTGTGGACACCTCCCTTTTTGCCCATACCGTCATTCGGCAGTATGAGATCAGCGTTGACAGAACACCTCCGGTTCTCACCTTAAAATCAAAAAGTACCTCGGCATTTCAGGGTGATACCCTGCCTTTATTTATTCAAGCCGATGAAGTGCTTGAAGAACTGCAGGGTGAGCTCTTTGAAAAGAATTTGATCTTCTTTTCGTACGCAGGCAACAAAGAATATTTTAGGAGCTTGATTGGAATACCGGTTCTGGAGCGAGCAAAATCTTTTAAATTTACATTAAGGGCAATAGATTTGGCCGGGAATGAAGCTTCCGTTAACGTAACTGTTACCATAACTGCCAAAAAATTCCACCAGGAACAAATAACTCTCACACCCCAAAAAGCAGGATTATTAACTGATTATACGGCGATCCGCAATGATTATAAAAAGATAAACGCTGCTTACAACATAGTATCTTCCCGACAGCTGTGGAAAGATACTTTTATAAGACCGGCTAGCGGTCGTATCAGTTCGCCTTTCGGTGAGCAGCGTGTATTTAATACTACTGTTTACAGTGTGCATCGCGGTATTGATATTGCCAATAAGGCAGGTACCCCCATTTATGCTGCCAATCATGGAGTTGTAGTACTTGCCGAAAAATTACATCTCTACGGCAATACTGTAATTATCGACCACGGACAAGGTGTACACACTATGTACGCCCATATGCAAAAATTAACTGTCACAAAAAACAGTAAAATAGAAAAAGGCCATTTAATAGGGTATATGGGTGACACAGGTCTTACTACCGGAGCTCATCTGCATTGGGAGATGAGAGTAAACAATCTGGCTGTGAATCCCGATCAATGGATAAAGCTAGTTTTTGATTTTCCTTAAGGAAGAAAGAGCATGGATTTTATTTGCGGTGTAGATGAAGCAGGCAGAGGGCCTTTGGCAGGACCTGTCACGGCTGCTGCCGTTATCCTTCCTGAAATATTTCCTGTGGAGAAATTAAAGGATTCAAAAGTCTTGAACAGGGCACAGCGGCAGTGCAGTGCATGTATAATAAAAAAGCAGGCGATTTCGTGGGCAGTAGGTTGGGCATGGCCAGAAGAAATTGATAAGTACAATATACACTATGCCACACTTTTAGCTATGCAAAGGGCTCTTAATAGCCTTTCTATAAGACCGGATCTGGTTTATATTGATGGAAAATATTCGCCTAAGATAAATCTGAACTGCCGGGCAGTTGTTAAAGGCGATTCGTTTATCCCCGTTGTACAGGCTGCTTCGATAATGGCGAAAACACAACGTGATTTGTGGATGGAACGCTTTGCCAGAATTGAAACACAATACCTTTTTGAAAAACATAAAGGTTATCCCACCAAGGAACATAGAGAGCGCTTAAAATATTTTGGGATTTCATCTATTCACAGAAAATCTTTTAGGATTGTTTAGTTTTTAAAAAGTCCACAGCTTTCTGAAAACCGCCAAGGAAATTTTCTAAATCTTCTTGAAAAACAATGAGTGAGTGTCTTTCGAAATCATTTTCACCATTTTTTTTACTTTCCACAATATTCAGGAATAAATCACCGTTTCTATTTTCTTTAACATTAAAGAAATAAGTTCTGCGTCCCGAGACAGCTCTTGATGAGAATATTTCTCCCCTTAAACCCATAAATAATACCATCCTTTATTAATTTGGCATATTTTTGTATAATATATCTAAAATATCATACTTCTGCAAGGCTCCTTCCTTTTTTTATGAGTGGTAGGAGAATGGAAAAATAATACTTTTTACCCAAAATATGCTGCGATGTGAAAATATGAATTGACCTTTGGCCTAAAAACCCCTATTATCACTTTTTGTATATGAAGCACAAACACAAAAAAAAACGGATTGCAAAGAAAAAACGCTCACCACATGATTTTTTTACACAGGTAAAAACCATTTGTCAAGCATCAAAAAAAACAGTAAGTAATGACCTGGAAAAGGCAGCGTTGTTGTGGAGCAAGTTCGTGGCCTGGCTAAAATGGGCAGCACCGTTGTGGAACAAGTTCGCAGGATTTCTCAAAAAAACCTTTACAGTGGCAAAGCGTATTTATAAACTACTTTCGCCTGCCTGGTTAAAACTTCCCGATTCAATTGTCTTTTTTGCCGCCATATTCCTCGCATCTTTTTTTGTGATTGCTTTTGAAACAATACAATTTCATGTGCTTCTTTATGCAACAAACTATTTGAATGCCACATTCATTATTTCAATAGCCATGTTGGGAATTGCGATTGGGAGTATTTTAGGTTTTTATTTAAACAGAATCAGAACAGAAATCATTATGCTTATGTCCGGTGCCGGTCTGTTTTTTTCGATTGTCTTATCATATTACAACATAATTAATATTGGGTTCTTAAAATATCCTTATTTTCTCATATTGCCCTTTATTTTTGCTTCAATAATAATTGCTACTATTTTTGCCAAACGTAATTCCAATGCTGTATATTTTACCAATTTAATATCTTCCGCATTCGGTATTCTCTTTCCGATTCTTCTGGTGCCGGTATTTAAAAGCGAGAACTGTATTTTTATCCTTATGTTTATTCCCATTATAATTGTTCTCCTCCTCTGCTTAAAAATAGCTAACGTGCTGTTTAAAATACCTGCGGTTATCGTGTGCGGATTATTATTTTTCTGGCTGGCCGGATTTGTTAACAATAATTTAGAGCTTCCCGAAACTATTCCTGCCGCAGTATTCGAAGAAAAAATTATTGCTGAAATGCCTCAGTCCAATATTAAAAACTATAAAAAAAATTATACGCTTGATTTTTTTAAAGCGGTTTATGAAGAACAAGAAAATGGTATGTATCTGTTTACTTCCGATCAGTATGATAAAAAGCGTGCTGATTATTTTTTGCGGGTATTGGGTTTTAAACCGCGATTTGATTTTTTCCCGCTGCTTATGTTCGAAAAAGTTACTGCAATAACTTCACTTGAATCCATTCCTGCAGATGTCTTTGAGTATGAACTTATCCCCGAGATTGAAGAAAAGTATGATATGTTTTTCGATAAAAATTATGACCGCGTATTTTTGGAAAAAGTATATAAAAAGGATGAGCGCAACGATGTCTATAAATTAAGCGGTACGGATTATGATAATTTGCGTGCAAAATATCTCTTAACAGCATTAGGCCACTTTGAAACATTTGACCTGAATTTTGATATAAAATATCATGGGTCTTTACGAGATCTTTATAAAACATTCACATTAAGTCATCGTATTCTGCTTTCTGAAGATAATATGCTGGGCAGGATAGAGTATACGGGTGATGATGATTATATGTTTATGTCTGTTGACGGTGTAATTCTGGACGGTATCGACAGCTATGACGGCGCCCATTTTGATCCTCGAGTACCCCGCATTCCGCATCAACAAAACCCCAAGGTTTTCATTGTCGGCTTATCTGCTGACGGAATAGTCAAGTCGTGCAAGCGGCTGCCCGACGCAGAGGTTATAGGAGTTGAGATAAATCCTATTGTGATACGCACTATGAGTGAACAGGGACAATTTGCAGATTTTGCTCATAGGCCGTACGATAATGTGGTTGTATATGAAGGTGAAGGGCGTTCGCATTTGGAGAATACAAACGAGCTGTATGATATGATCTGTTTAATGAATATCCATATGGAGCACAGCCCGATATCTACACTTAGTCCGGAATATTTTCATACCATCGAAGGTACCAGACTTCTATTGGATAAAATTAACAGCAGAGGTTATGTAGTGTATGAAGAGATAATTGTTAATAGGCGTTCTCATTTTTTCTTTTTGAAATTCTTAAATACGATTAAACAGGCAATGCGGGAAATGGGAATCAAAGAACCCGAAAAACATATCCATGTATTTAGCTGGGATTTCGCCGAAGGCGGTAATGCCTTTCGCACGCTCACTATCAAGCGTACTCCCTTTTCTGAAGGAGAAGAAAGAGAATTCGAGCGCTATTTAGAAAATCTGCGAACCACAGGCTACTATTTCAATGTAAAACTGTTGTATTCTCCCTTCAGACGCACTTATACAGAATTGGAGTCGTTTATTACAGGTGAGGATGAAAAAGAACGGATTGAGATACCATCCGGCTTACTTGCGGATGATTTTTTTGAGTCTATTGTAAACAGAGTGCATGACAGCGATGATATCAATTTTTTATTATCAAATTATGATCGTTCCTCATATAATACCTTCTGGATAGCGTATAACAGGCTGAATGAACGCGATAAATACCGATTGCAGAAAATATTGGATGATGCCGGGTATCCTTATAAACTGGACTTGGCACCTGTGAGTGATGATGATCCTTTTCCCTTTAATATTTATAAAAACCGTAACGAAGTAAGAGACATCCTCTATCTGGTAATTATGTTGAGTATGATTCTCATTTTACCCGTGGTTCTCCTCATTCTAACCAAAATAGGGCAGTATAAAATGTCTCTGATCATTCCCAATTTTTTCGTGGCTATTATCGGTTTTGGCTATATGCTGGTAGAAATCGTACTCATGCAAAAATTTCAAAGATTCATCGGATCACCTACGTATTCACTTATTATTATTTTGGGGGGTTTGTTGTTTTTTAGCGGTATCGGCAGTTTTTTAAGCAGGTTTTTCCCTAAAAAGATAATAATTCTCTGCATTGTTGCCATCCCTCTGTTTTTGGGTATTAAACTGTTATATCTGGATGATATTTTCCGTTTACTTGCTGCTTTGGGATTTACCGAGAAAATTATTGCTTCCGCGTTCTTAATTATGCCGCTTACTTTTCTTATGGGGATTCCTTTTCCCAATGCACTGGAAATTGTAAAAGCAAACACATCGGCAGAGTATGCCTCTCTTTTATTCGGTATCAGCGGTGCCTTTTCAACAATTGGTGCTGCGAGCTCCCTCTTTATCTCCGTATCATATGGTTTCAGTACAACTTTTTTAGTGGGTGCGGGCTGCTATATAGCGGGACTACTTTTGTTTTTATTAATAATCAGAAAAAAGGCTTGAAATAAAATTTATAGATATGTTATTTTCACACTGGAAAAAAAGGTTTTTGTTTCAGCTATATCTAAGACGTCGCCTGTTATTGTGAATTCTCCTTGCAGCCTGATGTCTTCCGAAGAGCTTCCTATCATAACATCAATATTACCGGGTTCTACGATAAAATCATCACTTTGATTTAAAAATCCCAATTGAGTCAGCTTTATAGTGAATGTAACCAAACAAGCTTTCTCCGGTTCGAGATGTATTCGGCAGAATCCCGCCAGTTCTTTAACCGGTCTGGTTACACCGGCTTCACGGTCATGAAGATAGAGCTGTACTACTTCATCTCCTGCTCTCTTTCCGCTGTTGGAAACACGTACTGATATAGTTACCTCTCTGCTGCCAGATACCGAAGCCGGAGTGATAACCAGATCAGAATAGGTAAAAACAGTATAACTTAATCCGTATCCGAATTCATAGAGCGGTTTTACCGATTCATCCACATAGTCACCGTGCCAATTGGATCTTCCACCGGAAGGCTTATGATAATAATACACAGGTATTTGGCCGACATTTCTGGGAACAGTTATAGGAAGCTTTCCACCCGGTGTGTAGTCGCCAAAAAGTACATCAGCTATTGCCCTGCCGCCTTGTTCTCCCGGCACCCACGCTTCAATTATGGCAGGAATATGTGCGGCAGCCCATTTTAATGAGATAGGTCTTCCGTTAATTAATACCAATACTACAGGTTTACCGGTTGTGGCAATTTCCTTGAGTAATTGTTCTTGAATACCGGGCAGGTTCAAATCGGTCCGGTCTCTTGCTTCACCGCTTGTACATTCTTTTCGGAGACCGCTGCGGTCTCCGAGTACCAGTGCCACAATATCGACAGCCCGGGCAAGCTGAACGGCTTCACGCAACCCCTGATCCGTACCATCCAGTATATTACAGCCTTTGGCATACCTGACATGTGTTTTTGTATTTACTTTATCTTTAATTGCCTGATATACGGTTTTTCGTTTATAGAGCTTCTTTGAAAATGCTTCATCATCCTTGGCGTCAAGGATCTCTTTATAAAAGCGCATTGCCTGCTGTTTCTCCTGCTCGCTTACATCGTGTGTCATGACGTTATTCGGATTTAGGAGAAAATCAAGCACACCTTCAAGCTGACTAATATATGAATAATCCCCTAAGAAGTTGCGTATGCTGTCCGCACTGGGGCCGATTACGGCGAGTGAGGAAATATCCTTGGATAACGGCAGGAGGTCGTTCTCGTTTTTCAGCAACACAATTGACTTATGCGCGATCTCAAGAGCCAGCTCCTGGTTTTTGGACAAAGAATAAACTGATTTTATTTTACGTTTTTTTACATAAGGTTCTTCAAACAAGCCCAGCTCGAACTTGGCTTTTAATACTCTCTGCACCGCAGTATCAACTATCTCTTCCGGCAATGTTCCGGACTGCACTGCATTTTTTAACTCATTACCATAGGCCTCAACAGTAGGCAGTTCAATATCGAGTCCGGCTTTAAGAGCTTTAATTCCCGCTTCTGTTAAGCTCGTCGCAATATGATGATAGCTGTATGCTGTAGAAATGGCCATATAATCGGCTATCACAAAACCGTCAAAACCCAATTTATTTCTGAGCAGTTCTGTTAATATCTCATGAGACACAGCACAGGGGATACCGTTTATTTCATTATAAGCATTCATTACAGACCTTAGGCCGGCCTCTTTTATTACTGCTTCGAATGGTTTTGCAAATACTTCGTAAAGCTCTTTGGAATTGATATGCGGCGGGGCCCAATTTAAGCCGCCCTCGGAAGCAGAATATCCGATAAAATGTTTGGCCGTAGCTATTACCCCCTGCTTAATATTATCACCCTGCAGCCCTTGCACATAAGCGGTGCCCATACGTGATACCAGATATGGATCCTCGCCGTACGTTTCTTCTGTGCGTCCCCAGCGCGGATCGCGGGCAATATCAAGCACAGGGGAGAGCCCTTGGTGAACCCCTATTGCTCTCATTTGGGTACGGATGAGGTCTGTCATGCGCTCTGCCAGAGAGGGGTCCCATGTGGAGGCAAGACCTATTATCTGGGGAAAAACAGTGGCCTCCCTTGCCTGTAAGCCTGAAAGACACTCTTCATGTATAATAGCGGGGATTCCCAAACGCGTATGTTTTTTAAGGTAACGCTGGATTGAATTAATAATCCAGGCAACAATAAAAGGCGGCAGAAGCAGCATGCCGGCAATTCGGGAAATCTGACCGATGCCATGGCTTAATACGGAATTCATCTTGTTTTTATCAATGCCCTTAGGTCCCAGGACTTCAAATCCCCAGCGTGCTTGAAGTTGTGCTATTTTTTCATCGAGTGTCATGTGTGATAAAAGATCGGAAGTGCGTTTTTCGCTTGATTTATCAGAATCCAAATAGATGGGTATACTGCTTTTCATCTTGCTTGAAATAATAGGAGAAAAAAATTGCTTAGTCAATAAAAGAACAATTATTTCATGAATTATTCGGAAAGCGGCGATTCTTCGATAATTGCCTTAATATACAGTACTACGCGTTCGTTCACAGGATCATTGGTAGTTACCGCAATAGTACGGACCAGCAAACCTTTATATTGCTTGGAATAAAATTTACCCGTAATGATACTGCTTTCACCCGGCTGTAAAACCTGGGCTCCGTCTTCTATAATGGTGCAGCCACAGCTTACTTTTGTTGAGAGTATTTCAAGCGTACTTGTGCCGTTATTGGAAAACTTAAAGGAAAACTCAAACTCACCTTTTTGAGGGATAGTATCTAAATTGTATTCCGTACTCTCAAATACTATATGTGGGCTTTCATGTTGTTTTACTTGTGTTCCCCGGCAGCCTCCGGCAAGCATGATGAGGAAAAAAACAACACATGCGCTCATTATAAGAACAGTTAATCTCATGTGTAACCCCTTTAAAATATTATTGTAATCAACAGATGCTTAATGTCAAGGGAAGAAAATATGAAACCACAGATTGCACAGATTGCACAGAAAAAAAGTATAACATAGTATTTCACAACAAAATATCCATATTTATAATCATATTCATAATATTGACCTTTTTAAACGGAAATAGTATATTCTGCCAATACTGAAAATTAAGCGCCTGTCGTATAATGGTTATTACCCCAGCCTTCCAAGCTGGAGATACGGGTTCGATCCCCGTTGGGCGCTCTACTAATTGCTTATAAGGCAAGAAGTTATTAACTGCCCCCCACAAGGCGGGTTTTTTTATTACTCATATATACAACAAGTATACAACACCTATTGACACTTTACAATACTTTTTGTAATATTATTATATGAAAGACGAGTATGGTTTATATAAGCGTACAGGCGCGAAGGTCTGGTACTTCTGGTATTATGAAGGGCAAAAGCGTATTACAAAGAGCACGGGGCAGCGCCTTAAGCATGAGGCTAAGCATTTCGTTGATGATTACTTAAAAAGGGCAGATCAAAAGCAGATCCTTTTTAAAGATTTCACAAAAGACTTTTTTTTATGGGATTCTTGCCTATGGGTAAAGAAACAACATGCCTATAAGCGGCCGCTTTCAAAGATGGTAGCTGATAGTAAGCGTAAAATGCTGGAAAATCACTTATTACCTGCCTTCGGTGATTATTACTTACACCTTATAACCAAAGCAGATATTGAGAATTTCCTCATTTCCCTGGATCGATCAGAACAAACTAAAAACCACTTACTTTTTACGCTCAGGCAAATTATGAGGGAAGCTGAAGACCAAGGCTTAATTGAACACTCGATAGCCGAACGTGTGCGGCCGTTCCCGGTAAAGCCTAAGTCAAGAGGCATATTTACGCTCGATGAACTCCGGGTATTATTCCCTGAAGATGAAAAAGAGCTTTTAAGAATATGGTGGGATCGTAAGCATATTGCTATGTTCTTAGTGCTTGCCTGTACAGGTATTCGCAGCGGGGAAGTACGGGCGTTACTATGGGAAGATTATTTAAAAGAGCATAAAGCCTTGTTTATTCGGCGCGCTGTCAAAGACGATGCCGGAACCATAGGAGAAACTAAAACAGGTGAACAGCGATTATGCCCGTTATC
>CAZEPL010000081.1:0-16265 GCA_964514135.1 uncultured Spirochaetaceae bacterium
CAATTTCCTCAGTAGATTTCATTTTTCTATCCTGCTTGCCAAATAATACGATAAAGGCATTAACTATCTCCGTCATCTCCTTTACTTACAGCTGAATAGCTATCTATCTTTAAGAATATAGAACAAGAAAAAAACCCCGCCCAAGAGAATAAGAGTGCACATTATTGCTAAGAAGATGAGATTAGTTAAGAATAAAATCGTGATAAAAGAGAGAATAAAAGGCGTGAGAATAAGTCCGCAGATAAAAGCAAAGCGCAAATAACTCGTATCGTTTACAAACTGGACTAAAAATATTGTAATACACATTACCGTAGCAATTCTGAGTAAGGGCAAGAAAAATAAAATAAAAATATTAAATTTATTAAAATATTCTATAAAATCTACGAAAGCAACAAGTGAGTAAAATCCACTGAAAAATACGAAAGATTCAAAAATATTTTCCTGCTGATTATAAACGTCGGGAACTCCTTTAAACAAAAAAAGTCCGCTGATCGCCAACATGAAATAGAGAAGATGATCATAAATAAGGTGAAATAAAAAAAATCCTCCTGCCGTATAGGATGGCAGAATAAAACTACGAATGATTAAATAGAATATCAGTGAAAGAAAAAAACAGACAACTCCCTTTAGAAAGGTAAGCAGAGGGAGAGTGATGGAATAACGGTCTCGATAATAATACGTCGTTATGGCAAAAGAAAAAAGTGGTATTGCTGATAATAAAAACAGTCCCATAGGTTCCCAAAAATATCAGTAAAATCTGTTTTTATCAACTAGATTAATGAATTTTAATAGGAAAATTCTAAAAAATCATAAATCACAAGCTTAACCGGAGAGGCTTTCCAAATCGTACCTATCATGTACCCACTGTTTGAGTTTTAGTTCACCCTCGGAAAGTTTAAGGAAAATAAGTCTGATCTCAGAATCCAGCGCGGCATTGGAGAGCTGCTTATATACGCTTTCAGTGTACTCATAATATTTCATGAGAAGCTGTAAAACTTGAGTCGGAGAGAGGTTTCTTTTAAGCCCAACAATTTTATTAAATGAGTTAATATGAATTGTGTTTATAATTTTATCTGCAAAGGCTTCTTGCACAATGCTTTTTTCCAGAAGCTCAGTTAATTGGTTCTCATGTTCCCGTTCTTGATCAGTGATGGAAACAAGCAGCTTTTTCAGACTTTGTGTCTCAAGGGTCTTACTATACATTTCAATATATTCATATGCCGTTTTTTCATTTTCAATAGCTGCACTAATAAGAGAAAGGATGGTTTCATACATTTTTCTTCCTTAAATAATTTTACAAATTACTACTTTACTTTCTTTATTTTCTTTGATACAAAGTATAACACATTGAACTTCCAAGGTCAAAGATTTTACGAGAAGACGGGGAATGAGAAACTAATTGAATAGAAACAGAATAGGATAGAAGGATAGGCTTTGACTCTTTTTTTAAGGAGTGTTATATTAACCTTTAAAATGATCAGATAGTTGTTCATAAAAGCTTATGAACAACTAAAAGGGGGTCTATTGGCAGTCAAAAGGAATAGAGTAAATCAAATGATCAGAACTAGTACAGTTAGATTGATCGATGAAGAGGGAAGTCAAAAGGGTGTTATGCCCACTTCGGAAGCACTGGGGATTGCCAGAGAAATTGGGTTGGATCTTGTTGAAATATCACCTGATGCTAATCCGCCTGTATGCAAATTGTTGGATTACGGAAAATATAAATTCGAACAAGAGAAAAAGAATAGGGAATCCAAGAGGAAACAGAAGCAGACAAAATTAAAAGAGATTAGGATGCAGCCTAAGATTGAAAAACATGATTTGGCGTTTAAGGTAAAACACATCCGTGAATTTTTAGAAGATGGAAATAAAGTAAAAGTAACCGTAAGATTTCGCGGAAGGGAAATGGCGCATACCGAATTGGGAAGAGATGTCTTGGATAAAATTCTTGCATTACTGGATAATTCTTTTAATCTTGATGTGCCTCCCAAAATGGAAGGTAGATTTATGTCTATGTTACTGAGCCCGACTTCAAAGACAAAGAAAGGATAGCAAAAATGCCTAAAATAAAGACCAGAAAAAGCGCCGCTAAGCGTTATCAGGTTACAAGTACAGGCAAAGTTCTTTATAAAAAACAAGGCTTACGCCATATTCTTACTAAGAAAAGCAGTAAGCGCAAAAGAAACTTAAGGAAAAGCGGCATAATGAGTAAAGTGGAATCCAAACGAATTAAGCGCTTATTACCAAATAGTTTAAGGAGATAAAGATGTCACGTGTAACTACCGGAACAAGAAGACACGACCGCAGAAAAAAGCTATTAAAACTTGCCAAAGGCTATTGGGGTAGAAGAAGCAAACTTTTGCGAACTGCCAAAGACGCGGTTGCCAAAGCTTTGGTATATGCATACCGGGACAGAAAGCGTAAGAAAAGGGATTTCAGATCTCTTTGGATAACAAGAATTTCTGCCGCATGTCAAGAACATGGTATCAATTACTCCAGATTTATTAATGGAATCAAGAAAGCCGGGATTACCATAAATAGAAAAGCTTTATCGAACATGGCAATAGAAGATCCCAAAGCTTTTAATGCTATAGTAACTTATATAAAGGAGTATAGTGAAAGTTTAAAAAAATGATAACCTTAGAACAAATACGTATTTTACAAGAAAAAGTATTAAACGCCCTAGAAGTTATCAGAAAATTACATGATGAAAATGACACACTGCGCACTACTTTAGAAAGTTCAGAAGAAAAAATCGAAGAGTTAGAATCTCGTGTTAATGCATTCAAAGAGGATCAAGATGAAATCGAACAAGGTATAATCAATGTTCTCTCCAAATTAGACGAATTAGAAGATACAGTTCAGGAATCAGATCAGGAATCGGAATCGACTGAGAATGTTGAAATAGAAACCGGGGAAGAAGAGGAAATTAAAGAGACTACTGAAGAAACAGTTATATTAGACGAAGATGATAGCGCTGTGGATACTGATATCGATGAGATCCAAGAAGATCAAATGAGTACAGAAGAAGAAGAAGAAAAAGCTGAAAAAGCCGAAAAAACTAAAGAAGCTGAAGAAGACCTTGCGGATAGCGAAGAAAAAGATGACGAAGAATTGGATATTTTTTAGGCAAAGATATTGAAAGAAAAAACTCAATTGAAAGTTACCTTACTCGGTACTTCATTAATGGTGCAGTCAGACGATAATGAAGAACAACTCCATAGTATTGTAAGTTATTTTGAAAAAAAACTAGAAGAAGTAATAAAAAAGCTACCACATGCCGAACCGCTAAAAATAGCTATTATAGCGGCATTGAATATTATAGACGAGCTATTCAAAATTCAAGTTGCCTACAGGCAGAAATCAACTGAAACGAATAAATCTTCCGATGCGGAAGAGGTCGAAAAGATGACCCGGAATATGATACAAAAAATCGACAGCATACTCCCGGGATAATATCCTCCCTACCCTTCTTATCTAAGCTGATTATAATCACAACCCCGGATAGCCACTATCTGACTTGCAAGCTTATTTGCTAAATTACAGCATTCTTGCAGCGCTTGCTGTTTTAATAAACCATAGAGAAATCCCCCGGCATAAGCATCTCCGGCTCCTGTAGTATCTACTGCCGTAACCGGGAAAGCTTTGCTGTAAAACAGTTTGTTATCCGTATAGCAATAAGATCCGTGTTTACCGACTTTCATGATAACCATACCAGCCATGTCTTTAGCGGCAGCAATAATCTTTTGATATTCCAGCCGTAATCCTGTTAAAAGTGAGTATTCATCATAATTACCGAAAAGCAGATCAACATGCTCAGGAATCCAGGAACGAAAATCATCCTTATAACGTGAAACAACGAACGGATCGGCTAAATCAAACGAGACAAGCACATCATTTTTATTTGCAGTGTCAACTAATTTTTTTACTAACTTCTTTTGATTATTAGTATCCCATTGGTACCCTGTAATATGCAGCACTTCCGCCTGTGCCACCAAAGAACAATCAACATCTTCTAAGGTTATTGTTCTGCATGCTCCTAGACAAGTCAACATAGTTCTTTCCGAATCAGGAGTAACAAGAATAATGGAAGCACCCGTAGGGCTGTCCTTCCTTATAATTCTACTTGTAATGCCTGCGCTTTCGATTGCCTGAATATATTGAGAACCTAGGTCATCCTTACCGACAGCACCTATGTAGAGAGGAGCTGAAAGCTCGTGAGGAGTGCTAAAAAAGGCAAATCCTCGTAAAGTATTAGCGCAGCTGCCACCCGGCATAAGGGTGTATTGTGCCAATTCAGCATAAAGTTTTGTAAAAGTCTCTCCATCGATTAAATTCATGGTATGAGGTTCGATACCAGACTCAGCAAAGTAGCTGTCCGGTACATGGGTAATGATATCCATGAGCGGATTACCAAGACCACATACTGATATTTGTTTATTTTTTGAAGCCATTATATTTTCTCACATTGACAAGTAATATATGAGTTACTATACTTTACATATATAGTTTTTAAAGATATGTCAATTGTTACAAGCCAGCAACTTAAAAATTATTATAACTATTACAAAGAAATCGAAGTAAATTTCAATACTCAGGTTATTAATGCCACGGGCCTGCTTACAAATCAAATATTTTTTAAATGCGCAGGAAACCGCTGGCCCTGTGTTATTTATTCGACATCCATGTCTCATGCCAAAGTAATAGCCAATCTTAATCCGTCTTTTTATGACGCAGCCAAAAAGGCGGATAATCTGTTTCAGCTGCGTTTTGCTTTTAGAAGAGTGGAAAAAAGCGATCCACTTACTTTTTTTATTGCTGCAAAAATCGATGGATTTACTCCATATGAAAAAAAGAAGGGCGACCTTAATTTTATTTCGATCCACTACACTCAAAAGCCGCCTGATGATCTTATTGAGATATTGGGACTGTTATTGGAAGCCAAAGAATGTTCCAAAAATCGCCAGGCTGAAAGAATAGTAATTACACTGGATAGCTCCAGAGTATTGGGACTAAAATCAAAAGATACTATTGCCTATATCGATGAACTGCCTCGTAAATGTCTTATCCGCGATATTGCTTTCGGCGGAGCAAAAATAATAATGATCGGAATTGCCAAATTCCTCATAGACAAACAGATTGTATTAAAAGTCGCCTTTGAGGATGAACAAAAGATAATGTCGCTTCCGGGCAAAGTAATCAGAAATGAAGAGGTTTCGGGCAGAAAAGATCTCACCGCTTTAGCAATACAGTTTGATGAGAATAAGACCCCCTTAGCATTTAAAATGAGAATGAATCAGTATTTCAAACAGCTGCATAAATCTTATACTCATAATAAAACTTGACTTTTAAATGCTAACAATTTAAATTCCAATTCAATGAATAACTTACCCGATCCGTTAGCTCACATTGGATTTATTTCCGTGCCCGAGGAATTAGCTGTTTCATGCACAGAATTTCACATTGATCCTCAAATCATGCTGCCTGTTGAATTCGGGGACATGAAAGAAAAGTGGAATGCCAAAGATATAACATGGGAAGCCATAATATCAGGCATTTTAAGAGTTCTGATACATGATCAGGAGCATGAAAATGCCGATTATTACCGAAAACTGATTCTGGCAATCAAACCCAATATCAGGCATGATTTTACCAAAGCAGGTATTATGAAAGCAAAAAATAAAGATTTCCAAATAGCCATAGAGATATTTCAAGCTCTTGCTGCACTTTTTCCGCAATATGCATTAAATGCTCTTAATTTGGCTTTAGTATATGAAGATGCCGCTGAGTATAAGAAAGAGGACAAACCGGAAATCTTTCAAGAATATACTGATTTGGCATTCGGAGCATATAAAGAAGCCCTGAAACGTGATCCCGATTTTGCTGAAACGTATCAGAATTTCGCTTATTTTTTCTTAAAGCAAGAAAATTTAAAAAAAGCCAAAGAGCAGTTCAAGCGTTATCTGCAGTTAGAAAAAAATCAAGAAAAGTGTATGGAGGTACGGAAAATTGTTCAAGAATTGGATTCCTTTTTTGATATAGACAGTCTTTTTAAGCAGGCGTTCGATAATATTTCTATGGGGAAAGAAGAGCAGGGAATCAAAAAAATAATGCTTCTTTTGGAAAAGAAACCTGATTTCTGGAACGGCTGGTTTCTTTTAGGCTGGGGCTTACGCAGACTTAAGCGTTTTGGGGAAGCCAAAGATGCTTTCAACAAGGCCCTAAAGTATACCAAACCGAATCCCGATTTACTCAACGAACTCGCCATCACTTACATGGAGCTGGGTGAGTTTGATCAGAGCGAAAAACAGCTCAAACAAGCCTTAAAAATGGAACCTCACAATACTAAAGTTATTTCCAACTTAGGTGTTGTTGCCATGAAAAAAGGCGACAGCGAACTGGCAAAAGGCTATTTTAACACAGTCTTGGAATTTTCCCCCCATGATGCAATTGCGCAAGAATTCTTAAAAAATTTATAATTTTTTAAAAAAACATTTAAGTTTTTAAGATCCACACGCCGATAAGCTGAATAAGGATGTTTCTAAGTATTTGGGCCATAAATGTCCTTTATTTTCCTTATCCTTTACCATCGGCCAAATAATTAAGGAGCTTTAAAGGATCTTTAAAGTGCCTTTAAAGGTTAAGGAAAATAAAAAGTATGTACTATACCGGTCCGGTATAGTAAAGAGAGCACGGACGCTCTCTTTAAACAAATGGTTTCAAGGAGGAAACTATGATAATTAACCACAACTTAAGCGCAATCTATGCGAACAATCGACTCCATCAGAATGACATCATAATGACGAAAGGCATGGAAAAGCTGTCTTCCGGTTTAAGAATAACCAGAGCCGGTGACGATGCCTCAGGTCTTGCCGTTTCGGAAAAGATGCGCTCACAGATTCGCGGCCTTTTACAAGCAGAAAGAAATGCGGAAAACGGAATCTCTTTTATTCAGGTCGCTGAAGGTTATCTGCAGGAATCCCAAGATGTTCTGCAAAGAATACGAGAGCTGTCAGTACAGGCTGCCAACGGTATCTATTCCGATGAAGACCGTATGCAGATCCAGGTCGAGGTTTCTCAGCTGATCGATGAAGTCGACAGGATTGCCTCTCATGCTCAGTTTAACGGTATGAATATGCTTACCGGCCGCTTTGCCCGTGAGATGGGTGAAAACACGGTTACCAATTCGATGTGGTTCCACATCGGTGCCAACATGGATCAGCGAGAGCGTTTATTCATTGGTACCATGACTTCTTATGCTCTGAACGTGAAAGAAATCGGCAGTGACGATATTCTTTCATTAGAAACACCCAATGGTGCAAACAGAGCAATCGGATCTGTAGATGTTGCTCTTACCAAAATAAGTAAGCAGCGTGCGGATCTCGGTTCATACCAGAACAGGTTGGAGTATGCTGCTATAGGTTTGGCTATCGGGGCCGAAAATATGCAGGCTTCCGAATCACGGATTCGTGACGCTAATATGGCTTTGGAAATGGTGGATTATACCAAGAATGCGATTCTTGTACAGTCTGCTACAGCGATGTTAGCTCAGGCTAACACAAAAACACAAATCGTGTTGCAACTTCTTGGTTAGAGTATTAGAATAGAGGTTGTAAAAACCCGTTCTGATCTTTGAAAAACAAACCTTCTTGGTTGTTATGCCGAAGGCAAAAGGGATTCCCCGATCTGACACTTACATGATCGGGGAAATCTCTTTGCCAACACAAAATGGGGACGGTTAGTAGAAGAAAGCGCGAAACGCTTCTACTTCCTAAAACGTGTGGGCATGACTTAAAAAAGGCAAAGGATGCCTTTTACAAAAAATCAAGGAGGGTTTTATGATAATAAACCATAATATAAGTGCCATGTACGCCAACAGGCTCTTAAAATTCAGAGGCTGGGATATTACCAAAGATATTGAAAAATTATCTTCAGGTATGAAAGTAAACAAGGCTGGAGATGATGCATCCGGCCTCGCAGTATCTGAAAAACTTCGTTCACAGATTCGTGGTTTGAACCAAGCAGAACGAAATATTGAAAATGCTATTTCATTTATTCAGACTTCAGAAGGATATTTACAGGAGACACAGGACATCCTCCACAGAGTAAGAGAGTTGGCTATACAGTCTTCAAATGGCATTTACAGCGATTTTGACCGTATGCAGATTCAGGTTGAGGTTTCTCAGTTAATAGATGAGGTCAACCGGATCGCATCCCACGCTGAGTTCAACAGAATGCCGATCCTTCAGGGTGATTTCGCAAAAGATTCAGCCGAAGGTAAGGAAATGTGGTTCCACGTAGGCGCCAATATGGACCAGAGAATTCAGATTTTTATCGGGACCATGACCGCACAGGCATTGGGTCTTGAACAAGGGCAGGGTGCAGCAGAAAGAACAAATATTACTGATCCTACTGCTGCCAACCAGGCCATCGGTAGTGTCGATGTTGCCTTAGATAGAGTATCCACACAGAGAGCCGATCTGGGTGCATACCAGAACAGAATGGAATATGCAGCCAAGGGCGTGTCAATCGCTGCAGAAAATATGCAGGCTGCTGAATCAGTTATTCGTGATACCGATATGGCTGACCAGATGGTAAGCTTTGTAAAGAACCAGATTCTTATGCAAGCTAGTACTGCCATGCTTGCCCAGGCTAATTTAAAGACTCAATCGGTCTTACAATTGCTTGGTTAATTAAAGGTTTTTAAACTGTTCCCCAAAGAGGTTGCTGGACGTCGCCTCTTTGAAAGAAGACGGATGAGAGGGGAGTCGCGCTCTCCCCTTCATCTATTTATAAAGGAGGTATAAAAATGGGTTTTGAAATACCTTCCATATTAAAGTCTAGCACATACCAAGAGCATGTGCATCTTGAAAAACAGACTCATCCTAATAATGTGGAAAAACACATAAAAGAAGAA
Source organism: uncultured Spirochaetaceae bacterium (assembly GCA_964514135.1). Classification (GTDB taxonomy): domain Bacteria; phylum Spirochaetota; class Spirochaetia; order SZUA-6; family RPPD01; genus JAFGGG01. Next base: position 8,918 of record CAZEPL010000081.1, read on the forward strand.
ATGAAAGAGTTAAGTTCTTCTCGAGAGGAAATAAAACGAGCGTTGAACACACTCGCTCAAGCTGCTAATATTTTTAACAAGCGTCTAAAATTTCATATTAATGAAGATATCGACCGTATAGTTGTTAAGATAATTGACACCACCAACAATAAAGTTATAAAGGAAATACCGTCAGCTGAAGTACAAAGATTAATAGCCCGGCTCAAAGAAACTATTGGCCTATTAATAGACGAAAAAATTTAAGTCGCGTACTTCAAGAACTGATAATTATAATAGATGTCTGATATAACTATCCCCGGTGTAACAAGTAAAGTTGATACAGAAAAAATTATTCAAGCCCTCATGGACGCAGAGCGCGTGCCGTTAAATCGCATGCAGACTGAGGTAGAGGATTATAATAAAAGTAAAAAAACATGGCAGAATTTAAACACCATTCTTTCACGGGTTAAAGACAGCGCCAATAAACTCTGGAGCTTTAACAATCCCTTCGGAGACAAATTAGCCATAAGCGAAGATACGACTGTACTTACTGCCACGGCCACTCGAAAAGCTACCGAAGAGAAAATAGAAATTACCGTAAAACAAATAGCTACTGCGGACCGCTTTATGTCCAAATCACTACCAAAGGATTTTGTCATAGAAGCCGGCACATATAGGTTCCGTATTGGAAAAGATGAAATCTCTTTTACTTTCCGCGGCGGAACTGTTAGTGAATTTGTAGAAGCCTTAAATAAAAAGGGTAAAAATCTGTTAAAAGCCTCTGTAGTAAAGGATACAAAAAATACCCAAGTAATTGTAATTGAAGCATTGAAAACAGGAAAAGATAATCAACTTATATTTTTAGATAAGGCTGTCGATTTCGGGCTTAAATCCGGTATGTTAAAAAAAATAACTACAACGAGTCTTGACGTACCTCTTACCACAGAGGCAATACAAAAACTCGACTCACCTCTTAGCACCGGGATGTATTCAATCGAAGAAGGGGCACTCACAGTCAATCCTAACGTCAATCTGCAGATCCCCGTTAAGCCGGCATTCAAACTTAATGAGAATATGGTGTTGGAATATGAAGTCAGAACACACATGATCTCCCCTGAAGATTTACCTGAGATTACACCACCGTCCGGGCCGGTAATACCAGATACCGGCTACATCGAGCATAAAGGAATTCGTATACAAAGTGAAAATTCAAAAGTAATCCTGCCGGAGTGGGAAGAACCCGAACCGCCCAAAAGAATTGACAATATGAATATTCTTTTCTTTAAAGGGCAAGGCAAGCTCTTAGCTCTTCCGGAAATAAATGATTCAGATGATTATATAAAAGTGCACGTTCCAATTGGGAAAATGGCTCAAAACATTGAGGCTGTGGTCATTAATAATAAAAATACCCACCGCAGTATTTATATAAAAAACATAAATATAACCGATCCTTCCGCCCGTGGTGATTACATCGCAGCAAACCCCATCTCACAGGCAGGTAATGCTATTATTGAATTAAACGGTGTGGAAATAATCAGAGACTCTAACCTTATCGACGACCTTGTTCCGGAAGTAACGATTACTCTGTTAAAACAAAGCGATAAACCGATTGAGCTCTCGATTGAACGGGATATAGAATCAATCAAGGAAACAATAATTGCCTTCGCAGGTAATTATAACCAACTTATTACAGAAATTGATATTCTGACCAGAAAGAAAGAATCTGTCATTTCCGAAGCTGCGCATCTTACAGCTGAAGAGAGAAAGGAAGCAGCAGGAAAATTAGGCATCTTACAGGGTGATATTACCTTAATGAATCTAAAGTCCAGTTTACAGCGCATAATGATGAATCCGTATAAAACCAGCGGTGACAGGGATATGGTCTTACTGGCCCAGATAGGCATCTCCACCAATCCCGGGACGGGTAGTTCAGGTGCAATCGACAAAATCCTAATGCGAGGTTATCTTCAGATCGATGAAGCAAAACTCGAACAGGCCTTAAGAGCTCATCCGGAGTGGATTGAGGAACTCTTTGGCAAAGATAGTGATGGGGATCTTGTTGTTGATACAGGGGTTGCCTATACTGTTGATAATTACCTGAAACCCTATATCACGACAGGCGGTATTATCGCCATAAAAATCGCTACCATAAATTCTCAGGTTTCACGAAAGCAGATTGAAATTAAAAATTACAATGAACATATGGAAGATTATGAAGCACAGCTACGAAGAAAATACGGTATGATGGAAGGCATGCTTGATTCATTAGAAAAAAGTTCCCAGTCTCTTAAAAATCTCAATCCCGGTAAATAGCATTAAGGAGATAAAAAAATAGTGAAAATCTATATTAATAATCAGGAATTAGACTTTACCTTAGAGAACGAGAAAACGATTCAAGATATCATAACCTCACTTGAAAAGTGGTTAAATCAATCACAGCTGTTGATTTTTAAGCTCGAGCTTGACGGTAAAAGTTATACATACGACAATCTAAAACAAAACAAAGAATTACAGATTGATACCATTCAGATAATGAATGTAGAAGCCAAACATGTTCAAGAGGTTTATCTTATTAGACTAAATAATTTGATCCGATATTTCAGTGAACTAAGTATGGTTATTGAAAAAGATGATTATGCGGGAATAGAAAAAGTATTAACTGAATATAAACTTATACGCTCAGAGTTCTCTGATATATTAAAGTATAAAATTACCGAGTCCGCAACCAGTGAAATCGGTATGCTCGATAAAGTCTTTGCAGGAACCACCAGCGGCATGATTCAATCATGGACCGACGAAAACAAACAGGATGCACTGCATACCCTTTCTCAGGTAAAAACAAAACTGGCGCTTTTAAAAAACGAAATAGAAAATCCTCTTATTACTTTGAACGAAATTATTCAAAAATTAAAAGATGCAAAACAGGATATCATTCAGGTATCAATTCTATTACAAACAGGAAAAGACCGTGAGGCAATGCAGGCTATTGTCAATTTTACCGAGCTCACTCAAAGCTTATTAAAAATATTTTCCAATGTACAATTAGTTAAAATATTAAGCAACATAAAATTTAAAGAGAAATCTTTTGCACAGTTTTACAGTGATTTCAACAAGAATCTAAATGAGCTTATTACAGCTTTTGAAAGAAAAGATTTTGTGCTCATAGGAGATCTCCTGGAGTATGAAATTGCTCCTTCGATCGAAGAGATAATAACGATATCTGAAAAGATTATAAAGCAGACGTAAAGAAAAACAAGTTAAAGAATAAATTTCTTCTTTTTCTCTTCTTCCGTTTTTTGGACTTGCCTCTTTTTTGATTGAATAAGATTTAATAAACCATAACCGAACAATAAGCCTAACCAAACAATAAGAGTAAGATAAACAGGAATCTCTTTCGGGAGAATAACTGTAGTAATCGCGATAGTACTAAGATATGCACAGATCATATAAATGACAAAGAGTATCTTTTTTTCGCTTAATCCCAACGCCAATAGTTTATGATGAATATGTTCTTTATCCGGAGATGCTATTGATTTTTTCAGTTTAACTCGTCGTATTATCGCGGCAGTTGTATCAATAATGGGTACCATAAGTATGGTTATTGGTACAAGCAGACTCGTTACCGAAGCTGCGCCGGAAATACCCACTAGTGGAAGCACCGCAAGTATAAAACCTAAAAACAGACTTCCGGAATCACCCATAAATATTTTCGCAGGCGGGAAATTATATTTCAAAAAGCCTATTACAGCTCCGAACAGGGCAAAAGCCATAACAGCAGGCAACACCTGCATGTTCGGTTGGATAAGTGAAATAACTCCCATAGAAAGAGCGGCAAATGCGGTTATCCCACCGCATAAACCGTCCATGCCGTCAACCAGATTCAAAGCATTTGTTATACCCACTATCCACAGAATTGTTATCGGATATTTTAAAATGCCGAGATTAATTTCACCCACATATGGCAAACTAATTGTTGTTACCACAAAACCGCTTATGGTCACAATTGCAGCAGCAAATATTTGAATGAATAATTTAAAGATTGCTCTTAAATCATAAAAATCATCAAGCAGACCAAGGAAATATATAAGTGAAAAACTTATAAAAATACTGATATATTTTAGATCCAAGAAATGAGGGAGCTTGCTATCAAAAAATAAATTTAAGATAATCGGCATTATAATAATACTTAAGAAAAATGCTAAAAAAATACCAACTCCGCCAAGGCGTGGAATAAGCTCTTTGTGGATCTTTCTTTTGCCAGGCCGGTCATACCAATTGAATTTATGCGATATATGAATAATAAACGGCATACTGGCAAGTGAAAAAATTAAAGCGAAAATACCGGTTAAAAATATTAATATTAATTCCATTATCTACTTCTTAAATATACCACATTGCAATCGACATTTCATATTAGCAAACATAAGATAAAAAGCAAAATATGTCAATTATTATTCTTTTTAGCTATAAAGAAAAATCATACTTTTATTTTTTTTGTTCGAAATCTTTAATTTTTTGAAATGACTGATTTATCTTTTGAGTTATTTCAGTTGCCATTTTACAGCGTTCCGGATTGTTTGCATACCTGTCCGGATGATACTGACGGAGAAGTTTTTTATGAGCTTTTTTCACCTCCTCAAATGGAGCGGCAAATCGAACTTTTAAATTGGCATAGTCCTCTCGCAGTGCTTCCTGCAGTGTTTTTATCCGCTGTTTTCTCGGATCGGATTGAGTTGCCCCACATGTCGAATGTGAAGTTTTTTTTCTGGGTTTATTTTTACCCTCCTTCAGATACTCTTCGAGCTCATCCCAGGCATCCTGCATATCAGGATCGTAATATTGTTTTCTTCCTGAAGAGTCAGTCGTGTATGCATCGCTTTCATGAAAAAGCGAGCGAAAAAAAGATTCTATACTGTCAAAAATATCAGGCATATAATACCCTTCAACATGATAATAATTAATTTAAAAATACTTGATTTCACCTGAAATGACAAGGCAACTAACTATTTCCTTCTTCGAAATAGTAAGAACCGGAAAATACATACAGCGCCGAACCGGTAACAAAGATATGATTGTCTTTCTCGTTCCATTCAATAAATAAATCACCACCTTTTAAATGCACCATTACATCTCTATCACTAAAACCATTGATAGCGGCGGCAATAACAGCCGCAGAAGCACAGGTTTCACATGACAGGCTCTCCCCTACCCCCCTTTTCCAGATTCGTATTTGTATCTCTTCTTTATTTATTAATCGTACAAATTCAACATTGGTATGTTCGGGAAACATAGGATGATGTTCGATCTTTTTCCCGGTAGCATGCACGGGAAAATTATAATCTTGAACAAAAACAACTGCATGCGGATTACCCATAGAAATAGGTGTAATAGTATATTCTTTGTCGTTTATAATAAGTGAAGTATTATATTCGTTAACAGTCTGCTCCTTTAATTCCTGCGAATTGTCAAACAGATAAGGCGGGCCCATATCTAGGCATAAATTGTTGCTGTCGATAACTTCCAAGTGGATATCTTTTTTTAATATCTCTATGCTTATCTTTTTTTCCTTTATTAAACCTGCGTCAAAAGCATACCGACCAACACAATGGATCGCATCACCGTATGTCTCCGCTTCTATGCCGTCGATATTGAAAAAGCGGATTTTTACATTGTTCTTTTCACCGGGAACAATAAAAACAAGACCCTCGCCTCCAACACCGAAATGCCTATGGCATATTTTTCGTGCAAGCTCAGATAATGATTTTTCCTCAGGAACTGCTTGAGAAAAACAATCAACAAGAATGTAATCACTCCCACAACTCTGCATTTTTAAAAACTGTAATTCCATAGTTATATTATTCCTTAAAAAAATGTTGATGCAATTTCTGTACCGCATCATTTGAAAACTGAGTTGGTACTACCAATGATAAATTCGTATCAGATGATCCGAGGGAAATCATGCGTATGGGAACGGCACTTAAGCTTTCAAATACCTGAGACACAAAAATAGAATCTTTCCAGAGCTCCTGACCCACAAGGCAAATAATACTCATATTTTTTTCAACAACTACACTGGCAATATCAGCCAGTTCTTCGCTAATTTCACTTATCTGTTCAGTTTGGTCAACAGTAACAGATACCGAAACTTCGGATGTTGAGATTAAATCCACTGATGTTCTGTATTTTTCAAATACCTCAAATATTCTTCGCAAAAAACCGTGTGCTAAGAGCATTCTCGATGAAGTTATATTCACTAACGTAATACCCTCTTTAAAAGCGATGGCTTTTAATCCACCATTAGGAATCCCTGAGGTTATTTTGGTTCCCGCCGTCTGAAGATTTTCCGTATTTTTAACTACTACGGGGATATTCGAGTTCACAGCAGGCTGGATAGTAGAGGGGTGAATAACCTTAGCGCCGAAATAAGCCAGCTCTGCCGCCTCCTTGTATGTTATCACAGGTATAGTAAAAGCTTTACTCACAACACGGGGATCGGAAGTCATGATTCCATCAACATCCGTCCAAATCTGAACTTCATCCGCAGCTAAAGCCGCACCGATTATAGTAGCCGAATAATCCGACCCACCCCGTCCCAAAGTAGTTGTAATTCCGTCTTTTGTGGAAGCGATAAAACCCTGGACAATATACATGGTGCCGGCTTGCGGTTTTATCATTTGTCTGATTTTCTCGTTAGTGAGTTCAAAAATCGGATAGGCATTGGTAAAAGTATCGTCTGTTTTAATAAAATCCCGGGAATCGAGAAGAATGGCTTTAATACATCTTTCTTTGGTTCGATAGAATAGCAGTAATGTTGAAAAACGTTCTCCGAAAGAAAGGATTGCATCATTACTACGCGGGGTAAGCTCTTTCAACAAACACAAACCTTTGGCTATGGATTCCAGCGACCTGAAATATTCATTAAGTGTATTGAAGCACTGCTCTTTATTTTCAGCGGTTAAGAATTTGCCTGCTTCGGAAACATGACGAGCCTTTAATTCTTTCAATAACTGCTTTGCTTCACGCTCTTTGCCCTGTTCCGATAACCGAGCAATACTCTGCAAAGTATCGGTTACTTTGGCCATAGCAGAGGCTACAACAACCGGTGCCCTATCTGAAACAGCTTGTGCAATATCAAGAACCTTATCCATACGTCCGGCATCTTTGACTGAAGTGCCGCCGAATTTCATGACTATCATATGCTATTTAAGACCTCTCTTGCTCAAATATTCTGTCCCGCGAAGTTTTAAACACACAGGTTTCCATGTATACCAAAATTTGTCAAGAGATATTAATTTTTATTCATAAAAAAAGCCCCCTTGTGGGGGGCAGTTAATAACTTCTTGCCTTATAAGCAATTAGTAGAGCGCCC
>CAZEPL010000082.1:0-15989 GCA_964514135.1 uncultured Spirochaetaceae bacterium
AATTTATTTTAAATTATCAATCCCGGCTAAAGGAAAGAGGATTTTATAGACCACTTCGGACAAAACTATGATCATAATAAAAGCAATATAACAGCCCATATTGAGCAGAAAGTAGCTGTTGCCGCCTGCAAGAAACGCGATTATGGAAAGGCAGATGAAACACGCGCTTAAGGGCAGCAGGATAAAGCGCAGGGTCATCAAAATGAATTGTTGAGTGGAGTTCTGCTCTTTAAGGTGCTTTTCTTTTTTAGGATGTAGCAAAAATACTATAAACAATAAGAGCGCCACAAAAATAAGTACCAGTGAAGCGTATATGATATAAAAACAGCCGTTGTATTCATCTAAAAAAGAAAGAACGAAAAAACCAACTATTGCCATAATACAATACACGGTCATGGATTTGGCAAAGATTATAAAAATAATTGCACGCATGCTTTGTTTGATCCTTTACCCAGTGAGAAGGTTATCTTTATACTATTCTGCATGTTTGCCTGGAGAAGATCAAGAGTAAATTATCTGAAAAATATTTGACTTTTTGCTTTTATTGATTTACTTTATATATGAAAGTTACTTTGAAATACAAAGTAGCTGAATCTTTGAAAGGAGCTGCGGTATGAAGAGAGTGCATAACCCGGAGGATAGAAAAGAATATATTGAAGATTTAAAAACCATTAAAGATCTGCTAATTGAGGTTGAGGAAAAACCTATAGTAGAATCCTGGGCTTTTTTTACATGGGGTCTTTGTATCGTATTGGGAAGTATAATCCATTACATCACGGAAGTGTATCTTGGATTTAAAGTGCTGGATCTTGCTTTGAAAGTCTGGTTGCCTGTTTTGTTAGTGGGCGGCTTTTTCGAAAGCATTGCCTATGTAAAACGTATGACCAAAGAGTCAATACCATTACTTTCACGCACCATGAAAAAATTCGTATTCACCTTCTCTATACTTCTCTTAAGCTTTGGTGTTATCCTCGGCATATTGATTAAATTGAATGCAGCATTTTATATACCCACCCTGATTAGCCTTTTTTTGGGTGTCTGCTTTGCCAGTTATGCATATGTGTGTGCTACATGGATGTATTTTCCCGCCTTTTTTTTAGTGCTGCTTGGTATAATGCTTTTTATTTTTGACGTGCACAGTCCGGTTATGTCCCTGGTTGTAGGAGGTGCGATTGCCGCTGCGTTCCTGTGGGGAGGTTTTGTGTCACTTAAACAGGAGAAGAAATGAAAACCGATGATCTGTACGTGCAGTTCGATAATATTTTTTTTGAAAAAACACGACTGTCTATTTTAACCATACTCTATAAGGAACAAAAGGTTTCATTTAACCGTTTTAAAAAAATTCTCGGCAGCTCTGACGGGGCGCTCTATACTCATCTGAAAAAATTGATTTCAGCCAAGTATATAAATTATAGAAAAACACTGGTTGCTAATTCGGCAGAGACAATATATTCACTGACTAAAAAAGGCAAGGAGCAGTTTAAGAAGTATCTGCTCTTTTTGGAATATGTCCTTACCGGTCAACATGCCACCAGCAAAGCTGGTGGCTTTTTCGGAGGTCAACAATAAAGGAGGTTTTGTAGGTAATGAAAAGAGCTTTAATAACAATGAGTTATTTTATATTCCTGTGTTTTAGCCTTATGCTGGCGACGGGAGAACCTGATGAGACTCAAGCACAGAGAATTGTCAAGAAAATAGATGAACTGTATCGCAGCACCTCCAGCAAAGCGCTGATGGAAATGGAGATTATTACTCCCCACTGGCAGCGGACTTTAGAAATCAGGGCGTGGAGCGAGGGCATGGAAAAAACATTTATGCGAATTTTGGAGCCTAAAAAAGAAAGGGGTATGGCAACCCTAAGAATTGGCAATGAGATGTGGAATTATCTACCTAAAACAAATAAAGTTATAAAAATACCGCCCTCCATGATGATGGGATCCTGGATGGGATCGGATTTTACCAATGATGATCTGGTTAAAGAATTTACCTTTTTTAATGATTATGATTTTGAAATGACCACGATGAATCAGGCACAGACAGGAGCTCTTTATGTTAAGTGTATTCCCAAGGAGAACGTGCCTGTGGTGTGGGGATATGTACTTCTTGCTGTAAGGGTGGATGATTACCTGCCGCTCTGGGAGAAATTCTATGATGAGGAGGGTGAGCTGGTACGTGAAATGTTATTTAAAGAGATTAAAAGATTCGGTCAGCGCGCGATCCCGTCTGTTATGGAATTAATACCGAGACAAAAGCAGGGACAAAAAACTATTATTCGCTATCTGGAAGCACAGTTTGATATTGCTTTAAGCCAGGACATTTTTAGCTTAAGAAACTTAAGAGCGGAATAAAAACAGGAGAAAGCAATGATAATGAGAATGGCATTCCGTAATATATTCAGGCAAAAACGGCGGACTCTGCTGACGGTTTTGAGTATGTTCGGCGGTATGGTGATGGCTGTTGTATTCATAGGGTGGGCAGACGGCAGTTATAACAATATTATCGATAATTTTACCCGTTATAATTTCGGGCATATCCAGATTCACAAAGAGGATTATCTTGATCGGCCGTCACTTTATAAAACAATCGATGACTACTCAAGCATAGAGAAGATCTTAAGGAACAATCCTCACATCGATTCATGGGCCCCGCGTCTCTATTCTGTGGGTCTGGTCTCTGTTCGTGAAAAATCAAGCGGAGCCAGAATAATCGGGATTGATACTGAAAAAGAAAATCAGACCACGGCATTTAATAAAAAAATAACGGCCGGAAAAGGTTTTTCTGATGAATCTGCCTGCGAGGTTATTATCGGTAAGGGTTTGGCTAAGATACTGGGGGCAGGTGTGGATGACAGCATAGTTATAGTATCTCAGGCTGCTGACGGCTCGATAGCGAACGATCGCTACACAATTGTCGGTATTGTAGATACAGGCAATGAAATAGCCGACAGAAGCTCTTTCTATCTGCCGCTTGAAAGCGCTCAGGAGCTGTTGGTGCTGTACGGCAGAGTGCATGAAGTGGCAATAACTGCAAAGAATTTACACAATGTATTACCCGTAACCAAACAATTGCAAGATTCTTTGGCTGATAGCAAGCTGACCGTAGCTTCCTGGCAGGAATTTGCCAGTTCTTTCTATATGGCAATGAAAGCTGATATGGAGGGGCTGTGGATCTCAATATTCATAATAGTGTTGATTGTATCGGTGGGAGTGTTTAATACGGTGCTTATGTCGGTACTGGAGCGCGTGAGGGAATATGGCGTACTTAAAGCGGTGGGTACCAAGCCCGGTCAGATTATCAAGCTGGTGCTGGCCGAAGTTAATATCATGGCCTTTTTTTCCATACTGCTGGGGATAATTGTCGGCTATATTTTCAATTATCTGCTTTCCACGCATGGTATCACCTTAGCAGAGGGTTTCTCTTACGGCGGTATGGAATTTAAGGTTATGAAAGCAGAGATTAATGCCCGCAGTTTTTATATTCCTGCACTGACTGTATTATTATCGAGCTTTATTATTGGCCTGTTCCCTTCACTCAAGGCCGCACATACCGATCCTGCCAAATCCATGCGTTTTCATTAAGGAGGAAACTATGTGGTTGTATATAAAGCTGGCATGGAGAAATATATTCCGCAATAAGCGGAGGACTGTTATCGCAAGTACTGCCATAGGTATTGCCTTGGCCTGTCTATTATTTTTCGATTCCTTTATTATTGGTCTGGAGCATAATATGATTGCATCAGCTACCAGCTCTTTTCTGGGTCACGCTCAGATTCATCGACAGGAATTTCGCCATACCCAGGAGCCGGCTTATACCATTAATAATCCGGACCAGATCATGCAGTCACTTAAACAGGAAACAATCGTGGAGGCTTATACTCCACGAACTTTAAGCATAGGTATGATTACCTCAGCAGCCAATCTAAATTCGGTGCTCATAGTGGGTGTTGATCCGCAGGCAGAAAAAGCGGTTTCCAAAGTGGACGATGCTGTTAGGAAAGGTGATTTTTTTAAAGGACAGAAACCGCAGGATATTGTGATAGGGAGTGAACTGGCGGAAATTTTGGAAGTCTCGTTAGGTGAGCGTGTGGTTCTTACATTGGCACAGGCAGAAAGCGGTGACCTGTCCCAAGATATGTTCAGGGTATCAGGCATATACCATTTTGGAGTTAGAGAAATGGATAGTGGCATGGTTTTTATTCATATAAAAAAGGCTCAGGATATGTTAAATATTTCAGGACAGGTTCATGAGATTGCCATTAAGTTTAAGAGTCTACAGTATGCTTCGGATGACAATCTTGCTTTTTGGAGCAAGTACTCCCACAATGGTAATGAAGCATTAAGCTGGGGAGAACTGCTGCCGGATTTGAAGGGCGTATTCGAAATGACCGGTGTATTTCGCTCGGTGATGTCATTGCTGCTTATGTTTGTTGTCATTTTTGGAATCGTGAATACCTTATTTATGTCGCTTTACGAAAGGATGTTCGAATTAGGAGTATTAAGAGCCGTAGGTACCAGACCGTGGGGAGTGATGAAGCTTATGATATGTGAATCGGGGGCCTTGGCTGTTTTAAGTATTGCTGTCGGACTTTTTCTTGGACTTATCATAACCGGTCTTTTTACAATTACAGGTATTGATTATCGGGGAATTGAATTTGCGGGCAGCGTCATACAGGAAGTAGTCTTCCCGGTGATGAAGCCGTTTCAATTCATTATCTATCCTATCGGCCTGCTTTTATTCATGGTGCTGGTCGGATTATATCCGGCAGTCGTGGCAGCACGTATGTCCATAGCCGATGCAATACGTAAAAGCCTATAACACAAGAGGAGTTAGAGATGAAAGAAAATACAAAACATATAATTGCTACTAAAGACTTAAGAAAGATTTATAAAGAAGACGGATTGGAAGTGGAGGCTGTAAGAGGGGTAGATCTTACAATAGAGTCCGGTGAATTTTCAGCAATTGTGGGACCATCCGGTTCGGGTAAAACCACTTTTCTTAATATCATCTCCGGGTTAGATACTCCCAGTTCGGGTGATGTATGGCTCAAAGGCCGGTTATTAACCAGACTGAGCGGTAATGAGCTCTCCGATCTGCGTCGTGACAATATCGGTTTCATCTTTCAAGCTTATAATCTTATTCCGGTGCTGACAGTGGAAGAAAATGTTGAGTATGTGATGATGCTGCAGGGTCTGCCCAAACATGAGCGTCATCAGCGGGTTTTAAATATTTTGAAGCAAGTAGGACTTAAGGGCATGGAAAAAAGATTTCCTCCAAAGCTTTCCGGCGGTCAGCAGCAGCGGGTAGCAATTGCACGGGCTATGGTTTCACGGCCGGCTTTAATTCTGGCCGATGAACCGACCGCCAATCTGGATTCTAAAACCGGTACGGCTTTGTTACAGATCATGCATGACCTCAATGGAGATACCGGAATGACCTTTCTCTTTTCCACTCATGATCCGATGGTCATGGCGTGGGCTAAAAGAATTATAACTCTCAAGGATGGCCGGATAGCGAAAGACGATAAAAAGAACTGATGATGAAACCTAAAGCCAAGGTCTGTAGTTATGTTTTATTTTTAATACTTATATTGCCTGCATCGCTTCCGGCCCAAGAAGATATCTCACTAAACGGTTACTATAAATCCTTTTTCGTAGTCATAGGCCTTCCCGATTATCGAATGTCCGGTGAGATTCAAAGTACCCTGCCTTTGGGATCGGTGCAAAACAAACTGCGCTTGCAGCTGGCTGTTCATGCTTTGAGCTGGCTCTCACTGCACACGGCTTATGAGCTTACACCGACAATTCAAGATAATGAACTTTTCCGGAGCAATCTCTCTATTACGGAAATCGGAGCAGAGGAATACCGTTTTATAGATTTTGCTCCCAGGTTTTACCCGCTTCAAAGTGAGAGTGCGGATAGTTTTGGCTTTTTCCACAATCTGGATAGGTTGTTCTTTACTATTATGCTGCCGTTTGCCGATCTGTATATCGGTCGGCAGGCTATTGCCTGGGGAAGCGCTCATGTAGTAAATCCCACTGATGTAATCGCTCCTTATTCCTTTAATGAGCTTGATACTGAAGAGCGTCGCGGAGTGGATGCAATCCGATTGCGTATTCCACTGGGAATAATGGATGAACTTGACTTAGGGTTTGTTGCAGGACATGAGTTTGCTTGGGAACAGAGTGCTTTTTATGCGCGTACTAAGTTCAATCTGTGGAGTACTGATCTTTCATTACTGGTATTGGGATTTAGGCAAAACCTTTTAATGGGGTTTGATGTAACGTGCGCTATCGGTGGAGCAGGTGTCTGGCTTGAAGCAGCCTGTATTATACCTGAAATTCTTAAACCCGAACAAGAGCGTGAGGATGAGTCAGCTTGTGTCGGGATTTCACTGGGAGCGGATTACAGCTTTAGCGGTGAATTATATGGTTTTATTGAATATTATTTTAATTCTGCAGGGAGCTTGCAGCCTGAGCATTATATTGAGAATCTGAATTCTCAGGTCTTCCGAGATGGAGCAGTTTATTTCATGGGCCAGCACTATATACATCTGGGCTTTACTTATCAGATCCATCCTCTCATTCCCCTAACCGGACTTATCATGTGGAATGTTACGGATCTATCGCTCATGATCATACTCTCCGTTGAGTATAATATCGCGGAGAATATCTATCTTACTGCCGGTGCCTATGTGGGTCTCGGCGCTCATCCGGAACGTATTGTAATGGGTCCGGGCGTATTCGAGCAAAGACTATACTCGGAATTCGGTGCCTATCCCGATATGTTTTTTTCTTCTTTCCGGATTTATTTTTAAATGGAACAAAATAATAGAAGAACACAGATTGCACAGATTAAGGAAAGAATCTTTTAAAGTTAAGTGTAATTTTAATCTGAGTAATCGGTGTAATCGGTGGTTTTATTATAATTCTTTAAAAATCGTGGTATAAAAAAGAGAAATTGAATAGTAGTAACACAAATTATGATGGAAGAACGGGCCTGCGCATTCTGAAAATGGGAATACCTTCGAAATCACCGGCAGGAGTAAAAAAATCAAGCAAAGGTTTTGGGGCAAACTGTAAAATATCTTCGGTAACATAAAAGTGTCCTTTTTCTGCATGTTTCTTGCCTAAATGAAATATTGTGTTGATAGAGTCGGATATGACATTACCCGTATCATTTTCTTGATACGTAACATTTCCCAACAGTAAAGCAATGCGGAAAGAAATGAAATTGGGGAATAATGATTCTTCCACATCATGCATGAGTTTATAAAGCATAATCCGAAAACCGCAGTATACGGACTCACACTCCCGGCCGTTAAACGGGAAAAGGGCGATTCCTCCAAATTGAAACCAAATCCAGATCCTGCCGCCAAAATAACTGATGTTTCTTTCCAGATATTTACGGAAAACAGAAAGTGCTACATTTAAATTCTTTTTTCCAAAGATTTTTTCCATATCATATTTACCGTCAAGCTCAATGAACATTATCGAGAAGGTGTATTCTGAGCCCGGAACAATTTCCTGCCATCCTTTTTCGGTGGTAATATGGCTTATATCCTTGGTAAATGTTTTTTGGATTTCTATTTCTTCTCGATAATCAATTCGAAACTGTTCGAGGTATTGAAATACTCTTTTAAATCTTTTCTCTCCAAAATCATTCTTTAATTGCTTTTTTGAGATGTAATCGACAGCTCCCGAGAAATAGAGCTCCGCAATATCCTTTATTTCATTAGCAGGATCGAGGACCCCGAAATATACCTTTTCTTTGCTGGTTAAAAAGGATATTTTTTTATGCAATTTATCATTAAAAGAAGAGGAATCTACATATACCAATAAGAGGTCACTGCTGTTGTTGATAATTTTATTCATCTGCGCCGGAGCATAGATAACTACCGATAGGTTTTTTGATTTAATCAGGTCTATTAAATTCGTATTCGAACTAAAAACAATAACCTTCAATTAATTCTCCCATTGTAACGAATAGCGATAGACATAGTTCCCTCCTGCGATGGGTTCGGAGAGAAAAAAGTGTTCCAATTTGCTCCCCATGTCATAATGCACTCCGGACGAAATAACAAGGTGATTGGGAGGTGCATATTCGTTTTCAAGTTCCTTGAGTTTATCTAAGGTATCACTCTGCATGTTTTGAATATTATAAGTAAACTGGCAGGGACCGGTATGCACTGACAGACGAATTTGTATTGCTTCCTTTAATACACTCTGTAATTGATTATACAGAAAGAGTTCAAGAAGTATATCGATTCCGCTTAATACGGCTTTTATGTTTTTATCCTGGAAATAGAAAGCGGCGATTCCTCCGTCGCCTTCCCATTCCCAAATGCGGCCGTTTCTCTTCTCTACATGGTATTTAAATATCTCTCTTACATCGGAGTAGGCGAGGGCAATATCATTTTTGGGATATTTGCGTACAAGTTCCGAATTATTCACAATGTCAATGCACATGAAGGTAAGATCGTAGATGCTGTTTTCCTGTAACACCCCCCAGCCGATTGTTTTTTTCATATCACTCTTTTCAATGAACATTTTGTATTCATCATCATAAATTAATCCCAAATATTCGAGTTCTTTAATTATCTGAGGTAAAAAACGAATGGAAATATTTCTGCCCATAAGGCCGTTTTCATATATGTCCATGAGGATTTCGACAAATTTTACAACGAGGTCTTCTTCAATAACATCCTGAGTAATTTGTCGAGCAGCATCGATAGTTGGAATTGGAATATTGGGAGGAAAACCGCTTCTTTCATAGATATCATAGTTATGTATAATTTTTCTTGCTAAACGAATCATGGTATGTACCGGCATGGAATGGGAAAGTGCATCGGTAAGCAGGCGCTGTAACCTTGTGGAAATTCTCATCTACTTGGTTTCCTCATGTTGTTACTAATTATATATATTTTTATCAATCTTACAAATTTCTGCCATCTATACTCTTTTTTGTTGTTTATCTTTAAATGAATAGTATATTCCTTATATAATTATTTTATAACATAGCCTATGCTTATTTGCAAGAATATTTTATAGTACCGGGGAACTCCACAGAAAGAGGTTTGTGAAAGTATCTGCATGATTTTGTTTATTGACAGAAAAAATGTCTTGCTATAAGAGTGTGTAAGATAATATGAGATTCATAGCCAAAACTACACCGCCGCAGAAGTATAAGGGAAAAGCTCTCTGGTTTTGTTTCAAAGACGACAGGCTGCTTGTTCAAGTTGTAAATAAATGCCATGTGATTCCCTGTTTTGAGATTCCGGCACAGCATGGCATTGAAATTATCCGTTCTCAGTATTTAGGCATATTGGATGGAAAACATTGTTTTGGAGCTCAATTAAGCGCTGATTATAAAGCACAGCCCGGGATGCATTTACTTACTTTGCGGAAACTTTACGGTCAAGTGGATGAACTCCTATTCTCGCTGGCCAGGAGAGCGTATTTAATTGTGCAGTGGGATCAAAATCATCAATACTGCGGAAGATGCGGCATGATTACTAAGAGTATGCTCGAGGAAAGAGCAAAAATATGTCCGAACTGCGGTTTTATAAGCTATCCCAGAATAGTACCCGCCATTATCGTTGCGGTCATAAAAGATAACAGTATTCTCTTAGCACACGCAAAACGGTTTAAGCATAATATCCACAGTGTAATAGCCGGTTTTGTGGAACCGGGAGAAAGCTTAGAGGAATGCATCGGGAGAGAAGTTTTTGAAGAGGTGGGCATTAAGGTTAAAAATATTAGTTACTTTAAAAGTCAATCATGGCCTTTCCCCAATTCCCTCATGATTGCATTTACCGCCCACTATGCCGGAGGAGAGATTGAGGTGGACGGTAAGGAAATTGATCATGCCGGGTGGTACACCACGGCGGAACTGCCGGAAATTCCTCCACCTATAAGTATATCGCGTGAGCTTATTGACTGGTTTGTTGAAAAGCACAGACAGATAGTATGCGGCTAGGTTTTGATACCAAAGAGATCTTGACATTCGTGAAAAAGCGGATCTTTTTTCAGGTTCTCTAAAAAATGCTTTTCATAATACTCGATGTCTTTATAAGAGAAGGGAGTATGAAGGAGCAAAGTATGGAGGAGCTCGTTCTTGGCAGGAGAATATACACCAAAACCTAATTTTTCGGTAATAAGACCGGCAATGGTAATAAAAATTATTAATGTCTTATGGGGCGAGGTGATATTCAAACTATCGTGTTCCAAAGCCACATCAATAAAGGTTTCAGGGAAATTCCATTTTTTGAATAAAGCCGCACCAATTTCACGATGATTGGTACCAAATAATTGTTGTTCGAAATCTTCGATCCAGCTCTTGTTTTTTTCACTTTTTTCTACAGCTTGAATATATTTTTCCGGATCGGCTTTGAACAGTACCGCTCCACCAATATTGTGCAGCAGGCCGGTGATAAAAGCGAGCTCTGAAATTTCCACCCGGTTACATTTGATCATAAGGGTTTTAGCCATGAATGAAGTAATAATGGAATGTTTCCAGAAAAGCTGATAGAACTCCGTACTTTTTTCTTTTTGAAAGAATTTCGCTGCTATGACTAAAAGGACAAGGCTTTTTATATTTTTAAAACCTAACAGCGTAATGGCCTTTTGCAGGCTTTCGATCTCTTTTTGACGCGCATAAAGAGCCGAGTTAGCTATTTTTAGAATCTTGGCTGTCAGCCCAGGATCTATTTTAATAATATTTTCTAATTCCTTAAAGGAGATATCCAAACCATCTTCTGCCAAATTGATAACTTTAGTGGCTACTTCCGGTATAATGGGAAGATCATTAATGTATTTAAGTAATTTGCTTTCCACGGAAATACCTTTTACCTTATTAAAATATCTCTTAAGTATAACTATTTTTAATATTATATCAATATGGGAAACTAATTCTTAAAAAACTCTTGCTTGCTAAATTCTTGCTGTTCTTATATAGTGAAATATAGATGAAACAACAACGCCCAGCAGTCATTTTAGCTGAATTATCAGCCGTGCTTGTGGTATTGGGCATCGCGAATTTCTTTCTCACAATCAATGACCCGGGATATTTTTCTTTACCTTTTAATCCCTATTTTATTTTTGCCTTATTTGCTACTCTTCTGTATGGCAAGTATTATGGATTATTCAGCCTGCTTGTGTCCATAATATTAATTGTAATTCCAACTCCCGCCTATAAATATTTTTTTGAGAGTTATCATATAACATTTAGTTACTGGATCAAATTGGGACAAAAAGCGGTCACTCCCTTTTCTCTAACTTTAGTCGGGATATTTGTTTTTGGACTGATCAGGGATTCCCTTAAACTTGATTTAGACAAAACAAAATATATCTTGAATACGATTACAAAGGAAAAAGCTATTTTAGATAATGAAGTTAAAGCACTGAAAAAAGTAAATAGAGAGCTCGAAATGAGAGTATATACTCAAGAGGATTCTACGGTTATGCTCTACTCTAAAATCCAAGAGCTTTATTCTCATAATTTCCAGAAAGGTTTAGATCTGTTATTAAATATAGCTCAGACATATACGGGTGCTACTGTGTGCTCTATTTGGGAGTATAATCAAGAGTTGAAGCGGCTTGAACTTCGCATGAACTTTGGCTGGGATATGGATATGGATCGGATAACCCGTATTCCTGTTGAAGACAGTATCGAAGGATGGGTATTGCGTAACAATATGATGTTTTCGGTACGCATGGTAATGCAGTATGAAAATCTGGCGCGTATGGATAAAGGGCGAAATATACTCACGGTTCCCATTGCTGTTGGGCATAAAGTATGGGGCGTTTTTAACATAGAAGATATCCCTTTTGAAAAGTATAATCTCTATACTGAAAAATATTTGCTGATGATTATGGCTTTAGTTGCACCGGCCTTAGATAAGGCTTTTGAATACGAGGCGTTTTCTATTCAAGAAAATGTTAATGTGGTAACAGGATTTCCGCCCTTTTCCCACTTTTATATAATACTCGAACAGGAGCTGAGTAGAGTAAAGTTCGAAAAAGGCAGATTAAGTGTCATGATTGTTGAGCTGGTTAATTACGGAGACCTTTTACATGAATTAAGTAAGGACGGTGTTTTTGCCTTATTTTTACTTATATCAGAGCGTATAAAAGAATTGTCTGATAATAAGGCCATGTTCTTTCATTACAAGAATGACAATCAAATTAGTTATATTTTGCCTAATCTTGATTATGACGGCTGTTCGCTTTTCTGTCTGAATATACTGGAGATGATAAATAAGCGGGATTGGGAATTGAATAAAAAAACCGTATTACCGGAAATCGTACTCGGCTATACTTCTCTTACCGATGATAAACAGAGTGCGGAGGATTTACTCGCTATTGCCGAGAATCTATTGGAGATGCAGAAAGTATGAATGAACAAGAACTTCATTTTTTTCGCACAAAAAATGAGGGTTATGAACCCTTCACTCCCGCCGCGGCATTAAAGGCTTTCGAGAACGATATAATTCCCATAGAATTTTTTATAAATAAGAGTACCTCGGTTAAGTCGATTGAAGAAAAACCGTATGACTTTGAAGCAATTGATAGAATGCTGGCGATCAAAGATATCGATATCAAGACTACACGTTTTCTTATGATGATATTTAAAATAATGGTGAAAGATAGGGATTCAGAACGAGCTCTATACGGAGCTGAGGCTATTAATGTTATTGAGTCGCGTTATAATAAGCGGATTGAAATGCTAAAAGAAAAATTAAAAAAAGAAGGTGATCAGAACATAAAATATGAACTGGCTCAGAAGTACTATGAGTTGGCGCTGATCAGTGAAAAACAAAAGGATATTAAGAGATTTTTTTTAAAAACCGCGTATTATTATCTTAAAGATGCCAAAACAGGTAATACGCTTGCTTTTAAAAATCTTGAACTGCTTATAAATATCTTATTGGAATTTAACTTTAATAAGCAAGCGTTGAGCACGATAAAAAATATTGATATAAAACATAAAGCCGCTCTATTATTCCTCTTGGCGAGAGTCGAGTTTAAAAATAAACACTATAACGAAGTATATAAAATTCTTCAGGAGATCAAGCAGTGCGGTGACACTTTGGATGATGAAATTAAAAAAATCTTGGAGTATTGGATTGGAAATAATGAGCGAGCAGATTAGGATATGCCTTATTTTAGAAGGCTCATACCCATTTGTAACTGGTGGAGTTGCGGCTTGGGTGCAGCAGCTCATCTTAAATTTACCGGATCTCAAGTTCGCCTTATACACAATTTCTCCTAAGAAGAATCAAAGAATTGTGTATAAAATCCCAGCTAATGTGTATTCTCATCAAGATATTGTAATCTCACAAAGGCTTAAATCCGATAAAAAAATTAAATCAAAGCGAGCACTTTTTCGTGAAATAGTAAAGCTTCATTCTGATTTCAAGACAACAAATCAGATCGATTTAAAGAATCTTATTAAATATCTACCGATGGGTAGTTTTCTTTACACAGATGCAATAAAAAATCCTCATGGCTGGGGCATGCTTACTAAAAGTAACCAATTACATAATCCGGCATATCCGTTTGTGGATTATTTTTGGGCTTGGAAATCAGCTCATGATATGATGTTTACAATACTGGGTGCGCCTATTCCTGAAGCGGATGTCTACCATGCTATTTCTACAGGTTATGCAGGATTGGCTGGTGTGGTTGCAAAAATAAGACAAAATAAACCCTTTATGCTCACCGAGCACGGTCTGTACCATAAAGAACGTGAGATCGAAATTAAACGCGCTTCCTTTATAGGAGGATATCAGCGTGACATGTGGATTAATATCTATAATAATTTAAGCAGAATATGCTACTATCATGCTGATTTGATTATTACATTATTCGAGTATAACAGGGAGAAAGAGCTGGAGCTTGGTGCTCCTGAAGAAAAGACCATGGTTATAGCTAACGGTATTGATATTGAATATTTTTCAAAAGTAAAAAAATCCCCCAGAAAAGGTTTCCATATAGGTCTGGTTGGTAGAATTGTCCCGATTAAAGATATAAAGACATTTATCTATACTGCAAAAATAGTAACAACTTCGATTCCGGAAGCCATGTTTTACGCTATCGGACCGGTGGATGAAGACCCCCCTTATTATGACGACTGTAAACTTCTGGTAAAAAGTCTGCAAATTGAAAAAAATTTTAATTTTGTAGGCAAACAGGATGTACGGGAATACTACAGCTTCCTGAATGTTCTTATGTTAACAAGTATTCGTGAGGCGCAACCTCTGGTAATTTTAGAAGCATTCTGCTGCGGTGTACCTGTGGCTTCCACCAAAGTGGGTAACGTTCTCGAGCTGCTTGATTATGACGAGCGCTTTTTAGCAGCGCCCAAAGACGCGGACAAATTAGCACAATGCGTAAAGTATATTTTTAATAATCCAATAAAAGTAAGTGAACTTGTTGAAATGAACAAGCAGAAGGTACGACAATTCTTTGATAGAAAAAAGGTTTACCAACGGTACGGTGAAATCTATAAAAAAATAAAGGAAAACGAATAATGGCCGGTATTGGATTTGTATTGCGAAGGGTTATAAAGCAAGGGGGTCTCCTCTCTGTTGTAAAGGTAGCTTTGGCAGGTACTATAATTGTCGCGGGTCCCTGGCTGCTCTCTATTTTGGGAATCTTTTTTATTACAAAATATTCGTATTATTTAATCGGACAGACCGTAGCCATTTTTATGGCTGTTGTAATTTACAGTTATGCCTTTTCACTTTTTCTATTCGGGGGAATTCATTATATATTCACAAGGCTGGTAGCTGATTACATGTATGAAAAGAAAAAAAAGAAAGCAGGTGAGGCTTTACTGCTATTTTCAGTAATTATTGCTGTATTATCAACCTCACTTTCTGTGGTAGTACTTTTATTATTGGATTTGCAGAAGATTATTTTTCCAACTTTATTTAAAATTAGTGGAATTATTTTCTTTGTATCGATTAATCTTATTTGGTTGTTAATGATATTTATTTCACTGTTAAAAAAGTATTTCAAAATCTTCATTGTCTACTGTGCAGGGATGGCCCTGGCCTTTGGCAGTATTACGCTGTTAGCTAAAAGTCTTTCCGTAAGCGGTGTGATGCTTGGCTTTGCCGGTGGGCATTTTCTTATTGTGGTTTGTCTGTATATATTAGCCTTCAAAGAATATCGGCCCGGGGGTTTTACCGTAAAAGAGCATTTGCCATATTTCGTAAGGTTTAAATTTCTGTTATTCACGGGAATTCTTTACTACTGGGGAATGTGGATTGACAAAATAGTTTTTTGGTTTACTAAAGGAAGTCCTATAGCTGAATCCTTTTTTAAAGTGTTCGATGTCTATGATATTCCCGTGTATATTGCCAATTTAACAATAATTCCGGGCCTAATTTATTTTATGATTATCAATGAGACCAATTTCTATCGGCACTTAACCGAATTTTTAACTAAATTCAATAAAGGCATATATCAGAAACTTCAAAAATTAAAATATAAACTTATTGCCAGTCTGAAAAAGGGATTAAGAGAGCAGTGCGTATTTCAAGGGATATTTACACTTACTTTAATACTCATAGCTCCAATGTTAGTCATGGCAGATACTGAGAAATTATTGGTTGGCGGAATTACGAATATAACTGTGTTTCGTATAACATTGGGGGCCACATTTTTTCATTTGATTTTTTTAACAATAATTATATTCCTTTTTTATTTGCAGAGGTTCAGGTTGGCATTTTTCTCTACGTTCTGCTTTTTTATTATTAACTTATGCGGATCTCTGCTGATTGCACTGTGGGGTAACGAAAACATATTGGGGGTAAGTTATCTGGCGGCCGGCCTTATTAGCTGTTTGCTTGGTGGAGTATTCTTGTTTTCTTCTGCAGGGAAAATCGATAATGCAGTATTCCTGATTGCCAGTGGTGAAAAAATCGACAATCTTTAGAGGAAATTGCAAAACTCAAAATATATTAAGTTAGTAAAATACTTATT
>CAZEPL010000083.1:0-15848 GCA_964514135.1 uncultured Spirochaetaceae bacterium
TGTCAGAGCTTGCGCATGAAATGAAAAAACTCACAGTCAACCATTCGTTTCTGCTTATCCACGGCGGCGGAGCCGAGGTTTCAGAACGCACAAAACAGTTGGGGCTGGAGCCGGTGTTTAAAGACGGCATCAGGATAACTTCAGCTCAGGAGATGGACATTGTGGATGAGGTATTAGCAGGACGGGTAAACACACGTCTGGTGCGTCTGTTTCAGACATGCGGTCTTAACACGGTGGGATTAAGCTGCTCATCAGGGATGATAGCGGTCGGTGAGAGCCTTGAGACCGGTAACGGAACAGAAACGCGGACCGGTAACATTACAGCCGTAAATCCGACACTGCCTAAGCTGCTGCTGGAACATGACTATATTCCCGTGCTTTCGTCAACCGCTATGGATAAGAACGGACAGGGGCTTAATATAAACGCGGACACAGCGGCCTTTGCCGTGGCCGCGGAGCTCAAGTGTAATTCACTGTTGTTTTTTTCCGATATACCGGGGGTGCTCAAAGAGGATAAGATAATTGCGACTCTAAACAGCGAGCAGGCCAGGCAGGAGATTGCTCAAGGAACAATCTCCGGAGGTATGCTCCCTAAAATCCGTTCGTCACTGCAGGCCCTGGAACAGGGGATTGCAACAATAATAATAGCCCAGTATGAAAAAAGGGGATCGCTGGTCGCACTGTTAACCGGAAGCGGAGGTACCCGGATTTATAAAGAATAATTCTCATTTCGAAAATGCCGCCGCTTAGGACGGCGGCAGGTTTTATAAGGAAAGGATTAAAAAATGGAAAATACAAAGGCAACTATAGGCAATACTCCTTTCGCCGGGCACGTAGCCCCGGAGCTGCTTGTGCTCGACAGAGGTGAAGGTGTCTGGCTGTATGATAAGGCAGGCAATAAATATCTGGACTTCGGCTCCGGAATCGCGGTAAACGCGCTGGGTTACGGCAGAGAGGATATGGCTCAGGTTGTCTATGCTCAGATGAAAAAACTGATTCATATTCCCCCCCTGTGGACAACAGAACCAGCTTTAGAGCTGGGTAAAAAACTTGTGGCCAGCGGGCCTTTTGCCGCGGTTCATTTGGGCAGCAGCGGTACGGAGGCCAATGAGGCGGCCCTTAAATTCGCCCGCCTTTACGCCAGGAGAGTAAAGGGTGAGGGACATCATAAAATATTATGCTTTGAAAATGCTTTCCACGGCAGGACTATGGGAGCACTTTCCTGTACTCCCATCGCCAAATACCAGGATCCATATAAGCCTCTGGTACCGGGCATGTTGTCTGTTCCCTATAATGATGTTGAAGCGCTTAAAGCCGCTTTAAATGAAGAGTTTGCCGCTGTCATTGTGGAGATAGTGCAGGGTGAAGGCGGATTGGCCTGTATGACACAGGCGTTTGCAGAAGAGCTCGGTGTACTTTGTAAGAAACACAATATCATCCTGATTGTCGATGAGATCCAGACCGGTCTGTACAGGACAGGTAGTCTGTATGCATCATTAGAAATCGGACTTAAGCCTGATATACTTACATTGGCCAAACCTCTGGCCGGAGGGCTTCCCCTTTCGGCCACACTTTTAGCGGATAAAGTGAATAAGCTTATTCATGTAGGTGAACACGGCACCACATTCGGAGGCGGACCGGTAACAACCGCGCTGGGGCTTTTTGTCTGGGAAGAGCTTAACAAACCGGCTTTTTTGGCAGAACTTAAAGAAAAAATACAGTATCTGGATGAACTGTTAAAGGAGCTTAAGCAGGGCAGCTCCTGTGTGGGAGAGCTCAAAGGAAAAGGGTTCTTGCGTGGAATTGAGATTCTTGATACAAAGGGCAAGGGTGATGAGCTTATGCCGGATGTGTTGGCCAAAGCCCAGGCAGAGGGGCTTTTGGTCTTACGTTCCGGTAAAAACATAATGCGCATCGCGCCCTCTTTTATCATCTCCGGGCAAGAGCTTAAATTAGGTGTGGAATTATTACATAAAGTATTAAAAAATTATGAGTAAGCAGTTTATAAGGAGTAAAGAGATATGACTTCGTCAAAAATAAAAAAAATTGTTTTAGCCTATTCAGGAGGATTGGATACTTCAATTATTATTCCCTGGCTCAAAGAGCACTACCCGGAAGCAGAGGTTGTGGGGGTGTGTGTGAATGTGGGTCAGGATGACGACATGCAGGCCATGCAGGCTAAGGCCGAGTCTTTGGGAGCATCGAAGCTTTATATCATCGATGCGAAACAGGAGTTTGTTACGGATTACCTTTTCCCCATGCTGCGCTCCGGAGCGCTTTATGAAGGCAAATATCTTCTGGGTACTTCGATTGCCCGCCCTCTGCAGGCCAAACACCAGGTGGAAGTGGCATTGAAGGAGAATGCAGAGGCCGTGGCGCACGGTTGTACGGGAAAGGGCAACGATCAGGTGCGTTTTGAGCTTACGTATAAAGCGCTTGCGCCGCATTTGGCGGTTATTGCTCCCTGGCGTGAGTGGGAGATCCGCTCACGCGAACAGGCTATAGACTATGCGGAAAAGCACAATATTCCTCTGGGTGATATCTCCAAAAAGAACATTTATTCCCGCGACTGGAATATCTGGCACTTAAGCCACGAGGGTGCCGAACTGGAGGACCCCTGGAACAGGCCCAAAGAGGAGATGTTTAGGCTTACAACTTCTCCGCAGGCGGCACCGGATAAGGAAACCGCACTCACCCTTGAGTTTGAAAAGGGCATACCGGTTGCACTGAACGGTAAAAAGCTGCAAGCGGTTGAGCTGCTTAAAGCTTTAAATGTCCTGGGCGCGGAAAACGGAATCGGCCGGGATGATATCGTAGAGAACAGGACCGTGGGCATGAAATCCCGCGGTGTGTACGAAACCCCGGGAGGTACAATCCTCTATAAAGCCCTGCGCGAGCTGGAAATGCTTACTCTGGACGCCGATACTCTGCACTACAAGCAGATGCTGGCTTTACGCTATGCGGAGCTTATCTACCGCGGCAAGTGGTTTTCCATACTGCGGGAAGCGCTGGAGAGCTTTATGCGCAAGGCCTGTGAGTATGTGACAGGTGAAGTAAAATTGATTCTGTATAAAGGCAATATCATTGTAAGTGGGCGCAAATCACCCTATTCGCTGTACTCCACAGACCTGGCCTCATTCGGCGAATCGAGTTATGATCATGCGGATGCCACGGGATTTATCAAGCTCTACGGTATTCCCACTACTGTGGCTGCGCTGAGCCGCAAGAAAAAGTAATTTGTGCAGATGTATGACAGGGAGCAGGAATTATTCCCTCAAGCCCCCGAATGTTATTGCGTTTACTAAAAATCTTTGCAAAAAAACAAATACAATTATAATGGGTAAGACCGAAAGGGCCACAGCCAAATAGGTTGCTCCTGAGTCCGTACGATATAAAGACGATTTTAACGACGCAATCATAAGGGGTAGTGTATAATTTTCTTCGGATGAAAGAATAACCAAAGGAAATAAAAAGTTATTCCAATTAGCCACAAAAGTAAAGATAGCCATGGTGGCGATTCCCGGAGACATAATCGGCAGTGCGATATGGTGAAATATAATCATGTCATGCGCACCGTCAATACGAGCTGCTTGAATAATATCTTCCGGTAACACCGATCTCACATACTGTCGCAGAAAATAAACCGAAAAGGGAACAGCTACCGCAGGCAGGATGAGGGCCAGTAGATTATCAAGGAGGTTTAATGTCAACATTAAATGATAAAATCCGAATATGGTCAGTTGAATGGGTATCATCATAGACCCCATTACAACAGTAAAGAGTGTTTGTTTAAAGGGAAATCTGTAAAAGGCAAAACCAAAAGCAGTTAAAGCCGAAATGTATTGAGATAGCATGACGGCTGAAACAGTAACAAAAGCACTGTTCATAAAACCCAGAGCAAAATCAAAGTCCGCTGAGCGTTTTTGAATTGAATAATAATTCTCTATTAATGCGCTTCCCGGAAGAAGGCTTATGCCCGTATTAATTTCCTGGCTTGTTCTGGTACTGTTGATAAGCATGATATAGAAGGGGAGAAAGCAGATAATTGCAAGTATAATTATAAATATATATAAGAGTGTTCTGGTTGCTTGTAGTTTTAGAATGGCTACTTTCATATTCGCGACTTTATTATGTTAAAATATTAGCATAATGATAATAGCTGTTATTTTAATTTATGTCAATTGAAGCTCATTTTCTTGTTGACGTGAATTTCGTATACTGCTATAAATAAACTAAAAAAGGAGAGATACAATGACATGGAATGTGATATTTTTAATCGGCGGTATTGCCACCCTGGTGCTGGGAATTTTCAGTCTGGTACAGCGCAGACAGACTTTTTTGGCAGTAGCAGGGATTCTCTGGTTTTGTATAGTGCTGTTTAGTCAATTTATCCCCAGTGTATATAATGCGGTTATTATTAAGGGGCTACCCGTACTTGGTAATTTAATTCTGTTTCTGGCTCTGCCCACTTTTATTGTGCTGGCATTCTTTTCGCGTAAAAATTAGCAGAGTACTATTCGGGAAGAGAAGTAAATAAAATACTGCTTATTCGGTCTTTACATACTGCCTAAGCGCTGCAAGAGCTTCTTCTGCTGTTTCCACTTCTTTAGTAAACAGAGATTGTCCGGAGTTGTCGCTTGTGTTCATACGCCAGCTTTGAAGCCCGATAATGGGTTTCTCACAAATATTGGAAAAAGCGATCTCCGAAAGCGTACCGTAACTGCCGTCGATGGCTATTATGGCATGGCTTGATCTGACTACGATAAGGTTGCGGGCATGACCTAAACCGGTAACTATTGAATAGCTAAGATAGGGATTAGCTTGCCGGCGCGAATCACCGGGTAAAATACCGCAGGTGATACCTCCTGCCTCAACCGCTCCCCGGCAGGCAGCCTCCATAACACCGCTCATACCGCCGCAGATTAAAATCCATCCGTTTTCAGCAATATATTTGCCCATGGTATAGGCTATTTTCGCTATTTCTCCGCTGCATGAGCTGCCGCCGATTACACCGATATAGATCTGCTTCATGTATGCTCCCGTCTATCCTTGCCCAAGATAAGCTACCATGGCTATTTCAATCATGGCATCCAAAGGTAACCGTGAAACCTCAACCGTGGTGCGGGCCGGTGTATGATTCCCAAAAGCTTCAGCATAAAGAGCATTTACCTGTTTAAAATGAGTAAGATCCGTGAGATAGATGGTTGTTGCTACAACATTTTTGAATGTCGCGCCTTTTGCGTCTAGTATGGCGGCAAGATTATTCAGAACCAGTTTGGTCTGTTCTTCGACTCCGCCGCCTACAAATTGCCCGCTGGCGGGAGTTATGGCTATTTGTCCCGATGTGTAAAGAAAACCCCCGGCGGCCACTGCCTGTGCATAGGGGCCTATAGGCTGCGGCGCTTTATCGCTGTTTACAATTGATATATTCATTATATGTAATTGTTACATAATTATATTTTTACATCAACAAGCAATTTCAAATTTACATTGCATTGGAATAATGAGCTTGATTTTTATTGTTAAAAAAAATATTATTTTTAAGATTTGTTATGATTAAAAGATTAAAGAGTTTGCTGCAAGATCCTCAAAAAAGAAAAAGATTTCTAAAATTCGGGATTGTCGGCGGATTAGGTTTTCTTATAAATTATTTCAGCCTTGAGTTTTTCCGCGGATACGGCATAGGAGAATCGCTTGCCGGTCTTTTCAGCTATATTGCAGATGCATCCATAGTTTCGATTTTAAAGAATCCGTCTGCCTGGTCTGCGGCCCTGGCTACGGAAATCGCCATCATCAGTAATTACACCTTGAACAATATCTGGACATTTAAAGAAAAAAAGATTATCAAACTCTCCAAAATAATAAGCAAATTTTTACAGTTTAACCTGACTTCTTCCGGGGCAATTATTATCCAGTTCATAATAATCGGCTTCGCTACCATTATTTTTGGCGATACCAAGCTTGTGCGCCTGTTGTTTTTAATTATTGCCGTGGCTTTCTTTATAGTACCCTACAACTGGTTTATGTATAATGCGGTAATCTGGAAGACTAAACAAGAAGACGAAAATCTAAATTAAAAATGCTTTTTTACCAGATTCTGGACAAGTTTTTTATCTATTTTCATGCAGCAGTAACGCTGTTCGGCTGTCTGGGCTGGATTCCCAAAAAAACAAGGAAGTTAAATCTGATTGTACTCGGTATAACAACATTTTGCTGGGTTGGATTGGGTATCTGGTACGGGTGGGGATACTGCGTGCTTACGGATATTCATTGGAATATAAGGAGAAAACTGGGATTGTATGATATGCCGCGCTCGTATATCAAATTTTTGGCTGATGAGATTAGCGGACTGGATTTTAATGCTGATTTGGTGGATATTGTTACGATAATCTGTTTTTGTATTGCATTAATTTCATCCGTACTATTAAATATATATGATTTTAGAAAATCAAAGAATATAATTTGTAACAAGTAAAGAGCCATGGGGAGAGACATCAATTTAAAGCAGATATTCAAATTGCAAAATACGGTACAACATTATGCCTGGGGTTCAACTACACACATCCCAAAGTTGTTGGGAGTAGAAAATAAAGAAGAGCGGCCTTTTGCCGAGTTGTGGATGGGCAGTCATATCACGGCTCCGTCATATGTACGATTAGACGGCGAAGAGAGCATGTCTCTTCGTGAGCTCATCAGTTTGGATGCCGAGGCTGTGCTGGGCAAAGCTGTGATTGATGCCTTTGGCAGCGAACTGCCTTTTTTATTTAAAATCCTTGCCGCCGCTTTCCCCCTGTCTATTCAGGTGCATCCTTCAAAAGAGCAGGCCATAGCAGGCTTTACCAAAGAAGAGATGCATGCCATACCGCTTACTGCGGTGAATCGAAGTTATAAAGATACCAACCACAAACCCGAACTGTTGGTCGCACTTTCAAATTTCTCCCTTATGTTGGGATTTAAGGCTTTTAGTGAGATAAAGCAGGAATTTAATCTGCTGCGCTGCGGCGAGCGTCTTTCCGCGATCTTAGCTGCGGCGGAAAAACAGAAAGCGGAAAAAAAGCTTGTTTCATTTTTTACACAGCTCATGGCACTTTCAGAGCAGGAACGAAAAATTATCATACCGCAGCTTGTGGCTCAAACGGAGGGAAGACAGGAGTTGGAATACCGATGGTTTAAGAAGCTGCATTCGCTGTATCCGTCGGATATCGGTGTACTCGGTCCACTGATTCTCAATGTGATTGAGCTTGAGCCCGGTCAAGCCGTATTTTTACCCGCGGGTGTGCTTCATTCCTATTTAGTCGGTTTCGGACTTGAGATTATGGCTAATTCGGATAATGTGCTGCGCGGCGGGCTTACTCCAAAACATATTGATGTTACGGAATTACTTAATGTGGTGGCCTTTAAGGAAAGTAAACCGAAGATAATATCTCCTGTACAGGCGAGTGCATATGAATCCACATATGCTGTAGCGGTAAAGGAATTCTGCCTTTCCAGAATAATTGTGCTGCCGGCTGAAACTATAAGGTGCTGCCGGCGTACAAGTGTTGAAGTTTTGCTGGTACTCACGGGGAGTATAAAAATATCCGGTCCGGCGCATACGAAGCATTTCACCGCCCGGCAGGGTGATTCATTTCTCATTCCCGCTGCACTTAAGGAATATAGCATTGAGGGTGAGGGTGAACTCTTCAAGGCATCTGTGAATTTATAATTATGACCGGTAGCTAAAGCTTATAAGAAAAACTTGACTCCGTTAGCTTTTTTATCTACTATTTGGTTAACCTATAAAACCGGTTAAGGAAGACGGTACTTTTTTATGGATCTGGGAATTATTCAAACAATATTAATGGGGATGACTGCGTTTATTTTAGCGGGTTCTATTCATGAGTTTGCGCATGCTTTTTCGGCTTATCATTTAGGAGATACCACAGCTAAAGATAACGGAAGACTCACGATGAATCCTCTGGCCCATATTGATATTTTCGGATCTATTTTTTTTCCATTAGTGGGTGCTTTTTCCGGTTTTCCGGTTATCGGTTGGATGAAACCGGTACCTGTTAATCCGCTTAATTTCCGCAAACCTTCGCAAGGTCAGGCGCTTAGTGCTTTGGCCGGTCCTTTTAGCAATCTACTGCAGGCGTCTTTTATGGTCATCGTTTTAAAGCTGTATTTTGTGATTTTTTCTCTTGCCCTGTTGGGTTCAAATGTAATAATCATGCTGATCTATAGGTTTTTAGTCACTTATTTCGGTATTAATATTTTATTAATGATTTTTAATCTGCTGCCCGTTCCCCCTTTGGATGGAGGATGGATTTTAAGGCATGCACTCCCCGGGCGAATGCAGCAGCAGTTTGATCGAATATATCCCTTCGGGATGATATTGCTTTTGCTTTTAGTATTTACCGGCGGATTAAAAATATTATTTAAACCTTTTATCGATTTTATCGGTTATGCACCGGTAATCATCATTACTACACCGTTATGGCTGGTCTGTATTCCGTTTATTGTATTGACAGGTATAACGATCTTCTTTTTCAGAGAAGAAGTAAAATTATTATTTCACAGAATACGCCACAGGTCAAAATTTAAAGGAGCAAAAGAGAAAAAAGCTGTAACAAATCCAAATGATAAAAAACAGCGCGAGCTTATTATTAAAGACGGTGAGAAACTGTTGGCAAAATTAGATCAAGGAGAGCACCTGGATGCTTTTGATGAGATATCCCTTTTAACTATTAAAAACGCCCGGAAGCGTAACACCCCTATCTGTACTGATTATAAATTTGAGATAGCTGATCAACGCTGTAAAAAGTGCGATGCTTTGCCCAACTGTCTTTTTAAATCGCTTGAAGAAGTTAAAAGCAAAGTTTATGAGGGTATATGATATTTTTTAAATTGTATCATCGGAGATAGAGAGAAGTGTGTGTTTAAGCAGTATCAAATATTAAAAAAAATAAAAAGCCCGAAAGATATTAAAAAACTTACCCCGAACGAGCTTTACACCCTGGCTCAGGAATTGCGTGAGTATATTATAAAAGTAGTAAGTGAAAACGGCGGGCATCTTGCTTCCAATCTCGGTGTAATCGAGCTGACAATAGCTCTCCACTATGTATTCGATTCGCCTGATGATCAGATTATATGGGATGTCGGGCATCAGAGTTATGCGCATAAGATTATTACCGGCAGGAAAGAAGCCTTTTCTACTTTGCGTAAATTTAAAGGCTTAAGCGGTTTTCCTAAAAGAGCAGAGAGCAAGCACGACGCATTTAATACAGGTCATTCCTCAACTTCCATCTCCGCAGCATTAGGTCTCACTGTGGGGAGAGATCTTAAGAAAAAGACCGGAAGGGTGATTGCCGTTATCGGCGACGGAGCGTTGACGGGCGGCATGGCGTTGGAAGCATTAAATCATGCAGGGCATATGGGTAAAGACATGATTATTATTTTGAATGACAATAATATGTCCATTGGCCAAAATGTCGGCGGCTTATCAGTGTACCTTACCGAGCTCACAACTACCCGCTACTATCAGTTGTTCCGTAAAACCTTTGACAGAATGGTACGAAGCATTCCTTTATTCGGTAAAAGACTGTTGAATTATATATACCGGTTGAAACGCAGTATTAAAGCCTTTCTGTTTCGAGCCAACATTTTTGCTGATTTAGGATTTGAATATGTAGGTCCTGTTCAGGGGCATAATATTAATATACTTATTCATATGTTAAAAAATATTAAAGGTTTGGGTAAACCGGTAGTCCTGCATGTAACCACCCAGAAGGGCAGAGGCTATAAATTCGCAGAAATCGATCCTATGCTTTTCCACGGCGTAGGATCATTTTCAGTAATAGACGGCAAATTTGAAAAGAATGATGCAATTACTTTTACCGAAGCCTTTAGTGAAGCTATACTTGCATTGGCAAAAAAAAATAATAACATTGTTGCCATAACAGCCGCTATGACCCATGGAACGGGCTTGTCTGCGTTTGAGAAACGTTTTCCACAGCGCTTTTTTGATGTGGGTATATGTGAGCAGCATGCAGTAACCTTTGCGGCAGGTTTGGCCTGTCAGGGCTTAATACCTGTTGTGGCTATTTATTCCACATTTATACAGAGGGCAGTAGATCAGGTTATACATGATGTGGCTATGCAAAATCTCCCTGTGATAATATGTTTGGATAGAGCAGGGCTGGCAGGAAGAGACGGTGAAACACACCACGGGGTGTTCGATATAGCCATGTTTCGTTCGGTTCCCAACCTCACTATCTTAGCCCCTGCTTCTAAGCAGGAGCTTTTTCTGATGCTTGAGTATGCGGTCAAACAAAAGAACCCGGTGATTATTCGTTATCCCAGGTGTGTTTGTTCTTCCGAGCTGCCGGCATTTTTTCGACAGCTGAAAACGGGTAAAGGTGTGTTTGTTCACGGGCAAAGGAGTAAAGTACTGCTTGTTGTTGTAGGTGGAATTATGGAGCAGGTACTTGAGACGTCGTACATACTCAATAGTCAAGGAATACCCGCAGATGTATATAATATCCGGTTTATTAAACCATTAAACATCAGTTATTTTGCGGATAAAATAAAAGGTTATAATTATATCTGCTTCTTAGAAGACGGAGTAATTGCCGGGGGAATAGGCGAATATCTGGCAGCATCACTCAAACCTTACTTTAAAGATTTTGTCTATGATATATTCGGCGTACCGGATACTTTTATTGAGCAGGGAACGCGTGAAGAGCTTTTGGCATTGTGCGGATTGGATGCGGTGTCTCTTGCTGAACGAATTAAAAAACGTATACTTCCTCAGGGCGGTTTCGGTATCATTAAAGAGTTTTCTGCCGACGGTTAAAAGCAAAGATTGAAATAAATGTGTATTCTCTTTATAAGGCAAGAAACTTTTAACATAACGTAATTTTAAGAAAAGAGGGAGCATATGAAAAGTAAAAATTTTTATCTTTGTTTAACTGTAATTACTGTATTTTTTTGTACAGGCGGCTGCGGAAATTCAAATACCATCACTATTCTTACCTATAATGTGGAAAATCTTTTTGATGATATTGATAACGGTAGTGAATATAAAGAGTATGACCCGGGTGCTTCATCTTGGAACCGGGAGCTGATGCAGATAAAATTAGCGAATATAGCAAAGGCCATCCGTGAATCTACACCCGGTGGTCCGGATATTGTCTGTCTGCAGGAAATTGAAAATCAAAATGTATTGGATATCTTAAATGCCGGGTATTTAGGCGGGTTGAATTATAAGTTTGCCAATGTGGCATCAGTTGGGCGTACTGTTACCAATGTAGCTTTTTTAAGCAGACTGCCGGTTTTAAGAACACATATTCACGCGCTTCCGGACTGGAAAGGAGATGCGCTCAGGAGTATCTTGGAACTGGAGGTAACATACCGGGGATCACTGCTTTATATATTTATTAATCATTGGAAATCCAAATCGGGTGGGGAAAAACAAAGTGAAGAGGCCCGTCTTTTAGCAGCGGAACTTTTGATATCACGAATTAAAACGGTCTTAAATGATACACCACAGGCAGACATTATAATTTTAGGTGATTTGAATGAATGCTATAATGAATATCACAAGATACAGGCGAGTTACCAGACCGCACTTATTCCTTGGACCGCGGAGTTGCCCGGAAATTATCACCAGCAGAGTCTGTTTCTCACGGATGATCCTGAAAATGCCGGAATAAACAAAGGCAGACTTGTTTTTTATGAAACCTGGTATAGTGTTAATCAGGAACAACGAGGAAGCTATGTGTATCAGCGTAAGTGGCAGACGCTGGATCACATCCTGCTTTCCCGCGGTCTTTTTGACGCAAGCGGTTTTTCCTGTACACACAATTACTTTTCCGTCGTACGGTTGACTTTTTTGTGCGATCCCGAAACAGGATTTCCTTTGCGCTGGAAAGTAAGATTTTCACAGAAAGGCTTTTCAGATCACCTTCCGCTTCTTTTAAAGTTAAACGTAAACCAGTAATGATATTGCCGATATTATATAGTAAAACTGATTTAATTTTATGGTTAATAAACATGAAAAAGACCTGAAATTATCGCCTAAATATGGCATAATATTAATAGGAGTGCGAATACTCTTGTGAAAAGGATCGATACTATGAGAAAGATAGTTTTGCTCTTTTTATTGATGTTGTTAGCTGTGTCAGGATGGGCGCAGGAAGATAGTGCGGTTGTTTTGATCAATAAAGCGATCGGGCCCGGATTTACCATTAACCGCGGCGGATCTGAAGAATATATAGCGGTCGGCGAGAGCATCCAGGTAGCGTATGCCCTCAAGCAGGGTGATATAGTGAATGTGGGAAACGGGACCTTTTTGGAACTAGTGTGTCTGCCGTCAAACGCAACAATCTATGTAGCGGAGCTGAGCTCTTTTTCCGTGGTTAAACTGGGCTCGGATGGTAGTGTAAAAATTGCGCTTTATTACGGAAGAATAAGAGCCAGTGTCCAGGCTGGGGGGAGTAAGAACGCTCTTGAGATAGTCGGTCCGCAGGCCAATGCTCTGACCGATACCTCGGATTTCGGTTATGATTTTGTATATAGTTCTGATGGTAAATTACTCAATCAGATATATTGTATTCAGGGTAGTGTGACGGTTTCCGAACGCCTTATAGATGAAATTGAAAAAGAAAATAAAGTAAAAACCGAAATAAAAGCCAAAGAGATGGTGGCTATTACGGGTTTTTTTGCCAGCGGTCAGTATGAAAAAAAATTCTTCGAGGAGGATATCTTACAGTACTGGAAAGAGAATAATATTGAAGCAAGACTAAAGAAACTGGCTGCCGTAGATACAGAAAAGAGAGAGCCGGTAGTGGAAAAAGCAAGAGAGGAGCACGGAGAAAAAACCCTCGATGAGATGTTGGACAGAAAGGAAGAATCGGATGAGGAAGGCGAAACCTCTGAAGCCAAGGAGGAACAGGGTGAGGGTAAGGGACTGCACTTTGCCCTTGATCTGGGATTTGAGCTCGCCTTTTTTATATATGGGCCGGAACTGGATACGGGTGGTCTTTTTGATTTTATGCGCATGGCGGGAATGGATTGGTTAGTGGACATCCTTAATTTTATCTTCAAATCCCGTGTGGTTACATTTGTAGACGGGGCTCTGATGTTTAACGAGTTTATAGGTGTTGGTCTTGAAACCGGTCTGTCATACAATACGTTAATGATTAATGATATAACGATTCATTTTTTCGGTATACCCGGTTATATTTTTGTCCGCGGCAATGTGGGAATATTCTACACCCAGCTGTTCGGCGGTGTCTTTGTTGTGGGTAGTGTTGTAGAGGATGATTTTAATAATATGATAGTAGATATGGTATTTGATGTGGGTTTAAGGGTCGGGCTCAATCTGGGCGGTTTTACCCTTTATGCCAGCGGAATATTCAGCGCTCCCGATTTTGACAGCTTTTTTGACGGTACTTGCGATATCAGAATCGGTATCGGAATGAAATTTAATCTGGCTAATTTTTAACGAGATGTTGTCTTAATTCCGAAGCTAATCTTTTTAATCTTTGCATATCCTGAAGCGTAAACTTTTCCCACTGCAGAGCAAAGAGTGTGTTGTTATGAGTAAGGGGTTCCTCTGCGATAGGGAATGAGGATTGTGCTATGCTTTGCTGCCAAAGCTTTGTTTCCGGAATAGGCGAGTATTCTGCCACGAATACCTGTATGCCGAAGGATGCGGCAAAATGGATGGATTCTTCCACCGCTTCGGGATACTGCCCGGGCAAGCCTGCCAGAACATATACCGCAATTTCACTGGGAGCAAAACCTCCGTATTTTATTGCAGAAACGGCTTCACTTAACATTGCCACATTATGTTTGAATCCGTGAGTAGTATGAAATGCAAGATGGGCACTTTCAAAACCCAATCTTACTTCTTTAAATCCTGCCTGTTTCATGAGTTTGGCGGTTTTGCTGTCCATAAAAGCAATATGCAGACCATTGGGCACAAAAAAGTTGAGTTTATAATCCATGTCTATAATCTGTTTTAAAAAGGGAATAATACCTTTATGCTTTTGAGCCAGCAGGGCATCATCATAAAAGGCAAAAGAAGAGATGCCGAACTGTGTTTTTAAATTCTTGACAACAGCAGCCAGGTGCTCCGGCTGCCCCAGGCTGAATTCTCCTCCTAATTTTCGCGAAGCGCAATAGCTGCAGTCAAACACGCAGCCCGAGTTTAACCTGATTGCGCAGGCGTCGTAATAATATAGCGGATTTAAAAGATATTCTTCAGCCGGAGGAGCTGTCGGTACGGGAAGCTTCAAATTTCTTAGTATGGTGCAGAGAGCGGGGTAGGCACTGCCTGTAATGATCTCATCGGCTTCTAAGCTCTTTTTTGCATGAGCCGTACAAAGGGTTGCATAGATACCTCCTACAACAACAGGAACCTGCGGATGCAGCTTTTTTACCAGACGGACAACCTCCTGAACACCCTGATACCAATATGTCATACCTGAGGTAATGAGGATAATATCAGGCTGCGTTTGTTTTATTTTTTGTTCCAGTATCCGGGCGGGAATACCATAACGTGCATAATGGCGATTAAGAGATGCGAGCACTTTGGGCTTTGTAGCGACCTGGCGTAAAAACTTTCCGGTGCCGTCCGGTTTGCGTTGAGGAGTCTTTAAGCCGGTTTCGCTCTCAATTCCCCTGTGATCGAGAGCGTTTATAAGCGCAACCGAAAACCCGCTCTGCTCAAGCCACCTGCCTAATTTTAAGAGCGCATAGGGGCGTAAAAAAAGGTCAAAAAGGGCGAAGTCATAAACCGGAGGGAAGATAAGGAGGGCTTGAGGTTTTACAGACAGGCGGGCCATACGCGCTTTGAGTATTTACTCATACCTGGAATGAACAAAATTAACGACCAAAACTATACACCGGAGGCAGGCCTTTTATACCCTTCAATTTAAAATTACCGATAAATTTAAATTTCTTTTGATTTTGGGCGTCAAATTGGTTATAGAACTCTTCTGTAGTAAAAATACGATCTTTGTCCGGAAACTCTTTAGCTGATATGGATTCTTTGGATCTTTTCATATCTTTATACTTTACACCATCAACACGAAAGGCCATATTAACGGCATTTCCATGTCTGTCTCCGTTTGGTTCAATGGTACACTGTCCGTAATTCAGACTAATGCGAACATGCATTTTTACAGTGATATTTTTATTGGCATTACGAGCTATAACCCTTTTGAGTATTTCAATCGCAGCGGCTATGCTTTCAATGGGCTTTTTGAATGTGACGAGGAAACCGTCTCCTGTGCCTTTGTTGAATTCTGAATGATATTTGTTAAAAATTGGCAGAGCAATCGAGTTCAGTTCTTCTGTGATTTTCAGAGCCTCTTCATCACCATACATGTTGGCCAGGCGGGAAGAGTCGAAAAGATCCAATATAAGGATGGCTTCAACCTTCTTGGTCTCAGTGAAGAAAGTGGATTTTTCATCATCTTTGCCTTGTTTGCCCGACTTTTTATCGTCAAGGCCGGGTTTAAAGAT
Source organism: uncultured Spirochaetaceae bacterium (assembly GCA_964514135.1). Classification (GTDB taxonomy): domain Bacteria; phylum Spirochaetota; class Spirochaetia; order SZUA-6; family RPPD01; genus JAFGGG01. The sequence goes on from CAZEPL010000083.1 coordinate 15,514, forward strand.
GATGAATTTCAACCAGGTGCTGCCTACTATAATCGTATTGCCGTGTTTAAGCTCTGTTTTTTCCGTAATGCGAATGTTGTTTACAAAACAGCCGTTGGTGCTTTTTAAATCCTCGATCCATACACTGCCGTCTACTTCGGAGCTTATTTTAGAGTGCCTGCGTGAAATATTATTATCTTCCGGAAGCGGAAAATCAATACTCTCGTCGCGGCCGATTATAAAAGGATAACGGTTGGATTCGTATACCTTTCCCTGACAAGGACCTTTTGTAACTAATAAACGTATGTTTGGCTTTAAAAATTGTGTAGAAGACTTGGCTGGCATTTTTGTACCCC
>CAZEPL010000084.1:0-15654 GCA_964514135.1 uncultured Spirochaetaceae bacterium
TATCCAGTATTTCTTCCGCCAAAGCAGTATCTTCAATTGAGAGAATTCGAGCACACCAGGCTAATGCATGGGACTTAACATTTTGTGAACCTCCCGTCAAGTCACCTGATTGTATGCGATTCGAAAGTTCCTTTTCCTCAATTCATCCAATCGTTTGTTGATTTCATTGTCAATCAAAGCATTTGGAATTGGAATACTTGTATTTAAAAGATTTGCTGTATTTTGTGGGATTGAATTAATTGCATCACGGATTGCGCTGTTAGTTGTATATCCGTAATGCTTTTCGATTAATTCAGAATAATTTGTCAATCTTCTTATCAACTCACGCCAACCAAAGACGTGCACACTAAAAAGACTTTCGCTACTGTGACGTTCGGTTATAGTGCGAGCATGTGATTGTATTTTGTTATCATCCGGTGAAGTGGTTACGAATATAAATTCAGAAAGAGCCGGATGAAATTTAAGTGCTGCTTTTACTTCTTTATCGATTTCTTTAATCGTAAGTTTAGTCGGAGGCCAAATACTTTTTCCTTTGCATTGAATTCCCACATATGTGCCATCTTTACGTGTTCCATAGATGTCTACACCATTTTGGCGCTGACCCTGGCGTCCATGACGGACAAGGTTTGGATCATCCAATTCACGCATAAATAAGTCAGCACAAATATCTTCAAATTCATCCCAGTTTTTTGGAGGAGGGAGTTGCGAACTGTTTAATGTGGGCATGGCATACTCTTCGGCCTCAATTTTATATAATATACATTATCTAATCCTGATGCAAATGGTTATTAATATTACAAACCCACAAGGACTTGCCCTCCACTCGTAAACATCCTGTTTACTCACTCCGGGCCGCCTCGCTCGCTTTCGCGTGCATCCATGCACGCTTATACTCCCTAGTCGGTCGGCGCTCTTCCGCTCTCGCCGTTTCTTGGCAGAAACGGCTGTCGCTTCCTTCGGGAAAGCTATCGTTTTCCCTGGTTCGGTTCAAGTCCTCCGATCAAAAAAAACGGGATTATCCTCGACAGAGGGTAATCCCGTTTTTGGGCCCACAAGGACTTGAACCTTGGACACCCTGATTATGAGTCAGGTGCTCTAACCAACTGAGCTATGGGCCCGAAGTATCATATAATGTATACACTTAAAAATCTTATGTCAAGATTTATTGCTGATACTATTTTTTAACCATCAAGCAGAAAAGGCCCGTTATGCGGCGGAATTTTCTTAATGCAATTCTAATATATTGCTAACACTATCATAACCCGGAGTAATACATCTTATAATCAATATATCTATAAAAGAGATAGTTAAATTCTTAAGGAGGATTGTATATGAAAAGATTTTTTATAGGAATGGTTATACTATTAATAACCGGTATACTGTTTTTTACAGCGTGCGGATCGGGAACACAAAGCTTCAATTACGGCGGTTCCACTACAGTAATGCCCATTATTGAGAGTGCCATAGAAGCATATAATGAAAAACACCCTGAAATTACCATAAGCTACGAAGGCTTGGGTTCAAGCGTGGGTATTACTAATGTAATACAAGGCACTTTTTCTTTAGGTGGTGCATCGCGCAGCTTAAAAGACACTGAAAAAGAAAAAGGCGCCAAAGCCACAGCGATTGCTTTGGACGGCGTGGCGGTAATTATTAACAGCAATATCGTCATTGACAATCTTGATCTTGCGACTATCGCCAAGATTTTCACAGGGCAGATAAAAAATTGGAAGGACATAGGCGGCCCTGACGCGGACATAGTCCTTATCAATCGTGATGAGGCTTCCGGTACCCGGGAGACATTTTTGGTTACCTGTATTGAAAAGGCATTGGGTAAGGATGCAAAATTCACACCGCAAGCGGATATTGTTAAATCAAACGGTGACATGGTGCAGAAGGTGGGATCAGTACCTAATGCTATCGGTTACTGCGGTTTTGGTTATATTGACAGAGCCCGCAATGCAGGTGCCAAAGATATTCTGGTAAATAGTATTGAACCAATAGAAGACAATGTGAAAAACGGATCCTACCCTTTAAGCAGAAAACTTTATGTGGTGCATAAGGGTGATCTTAAATCCGGAACAGTGGAAGAGGATTTTGTGAAATTCCTGCTTTCACCTGACGGACAGGAAATTGTAAAATCGGAGAAATTAATTCCCCTCCAATAATTTACTTTATCATTAAAAACGGCCTTTCACCTCTTTCATTAAAAAGTGGTGAAACGCCGTTTTTATTTTAATCCTGTTTCATTAAATTAAAGCTAAAATATTTAATGAATTATTAATCTCTTCCTAATAATTTACTAATATTTATCTTAAATATTAAAAACAAATGAAACTAAATAGAAAAAAAATACGAAATTTCTATGAGCGATTTATAAAATACGTTTTCATTGTCTGCGCGGGTGTGGGAGCGGCCGCGGTTTTGTTTATTACTTTTTTCATTTTTCAAAGCGGTGTGCCCCTTTTTGCTCACGTAAGTCCTTTTGAGTTTTTATTTTCAAGCTATTGGGAACCGAGTGCGGAAGTTAATCCCGGTTTTGGAATCCTGCCCTTTATTATGGGATCTATTATGGTGACGGCTTTAGCGCTGTTAATTGGTGTGCCTGTAGGAATAGCCTGTGCCATTTATCTGGCGGAAATTACCAAAGGCAGGTTTGCTGAAATCCTGCGCCGGGTAGTCGAGATTCTGGCCGGTATTCCTTCGGTAGTATTCGGTCTGTTCGGCATGACGGTCATCTGCCCGCTTATCAGAGAGGTGTTTGGCGGAACGGGCTATAATGCGCTGTCCGGTTCTGTAATCCTGGCCATTATGATTCTGCCCACGATCATCAGTATTTCGGAAATATCAATCCGCGCGGTACCTCATGACTATAAAGCTGCTTCTCTGGCAATTGGCGCCACGCACTGGCAGACCATTACCAAAGTACTCTTGCCAGCAGCCCGATCAGGTATTATCGCCGCCATTATTTTGGGAACAGGCAGAGCCATCGGAGAAACAATGGCCGTGTATATGGTGGCGGGCAATACCCCGCTTATGCCCAATTTCGCGGAATGGCTGGGGCTTACGTCATCCGTAAGAACACTCACCATGAATATTATTACAGACATGAGTTGCGCGTCCGGTTTGCACAGAACTGCGCTTTTTACCACAAGTATTGTACTTTTTATATTTATCATGGCGCTTAACATTCTCATACAGTTTATAATCAGGAAGACAAAGATAAATGCGGTACAGTAAAACAGATATTTCGAACCATACTAAAAATGCCCGCCGTGTTCAAAGAACCGCCAAAACAGTACTATGGCTGGCTTCGGGAGTAACTATTTTTATTTTGATCTGGATAATCGGTTATGTCATATATAACGGTTTTGTTTCGGATCTGCGTGCGGAATATCCGGTAATTGCCAAAGGCGGTCCGGAAGTGATTCTTGATTGGCAGGCTGAGTATAGAGTCGTTTTTATTGTAAACAGCTCCGTAAAAATTGAAGATCTTTCAGCTGAAGCTGTAATCGATTTTTATGCAGGTGAGCTAAAGGACTGGCTTATTGCCAAACAGGATTTAAAGGTGAAAACATTCGCTTTGGATAATTCTACTGCTCTGGGAAAGGCTTTTAAAGAGATAGTACTCGGCAAAACACGTGAGTATAACAGCAATAATCGCTTTGTAGAGAACGACACGGAAATGTTTAAGAAGGTAGGGGGAAGCATCGGCGCGATCGGTTTTATTACAGCTGAGAATATGGAACAGGCGCGAAAGAATCCCAACATAAAAATAGTAAATGTACGGGCGATCGGGTTGATCGCCCATCCAGGTGTATTTAAAATACAAAACCAGCAGAAATTACGTCATCTCACGGAAGAGGATGTCATAGATATATTTACAGGAATTGTGAAAAATTGGCAGCAGGTTAATGGAATTGATTCGGATATTCAACCTGTTTTATATAACGAAGATCTACCGATAGTAAAGCAGTTTAAAAAGTATGCACTTGGTGATGATAACGTTTTCAGTCTTAATGCTGTTCATGTAGATAATCAGGAGGATTTACTCAATCTTATCAACCGCAATGAGGGGGCTGTGGGCTTTACCAGTTATTTTTATCTAAAAAAGCACTTCCCGGAACAGATTATTAAGGTAGAACGAAGAGAGGTGACACATAATTTAACCTTTGACTATCTTATCGAAGAGCCCAGGAAGTTCGGTAAAGTGGGGGGGATATCCACAATTATTTTAAACACTATTTTTATGATCCTGCTCACTGTTATGATCGCGACGCCGATCGGTGTGGGAGCTGCTGTGTTTTTTACGGAATACGCGGGGGATGGCCGGCTGGTTAAGTCCTTACGCTTTTTTACGGAGAGTCTTGCCGGAATTCCTTCGATTATTTTCGGTCTTTTCGGTATGCTGGTTTTTGTTGATTTTTTAGGTTTTAAATTCGGGCTGCTTTCGGGAACACTAACCATCACCCTGATGGTTCTTCCCACAATAATAAGAACTGCGGAGGAATCTTTAAAATCGGTACCCAAAGAATATAGGGAAGAAAGTTTCGCTCTCGGCGCGACAAGGTGGCAGACAATCCTTGGTGTGCTAATACCTACGGCTATTCCGGGCATACTTACAGGTATCATCCTGGCAATAGGCAGGGCGGTAGGCGAGACTGCGGCGGTAATTCTTACTCTGGGTAACAGTCCAACGCTTGCCAAAAACCTTTTTTCATCTGCCAGAGTGCTTTCGGTTCATCTCTACTTATTAGCTACCGAAGGCATCTCTTTTGAGCGCGCTTTTGCCACCGGGACTATTTTGGTATTGATTATTCTTATTGTAAATACCGTTACCACACAGTTGATAAAGAAAATGAATAAAATGCATAAAGCTTAGGCGGAGACGGAAATGAAAAAGAATTATAAAATTCAAACAAAAAAATTAAATCTTTTTTATGGAGATTTTCAGGCGCTTAACGATATAAATATGGATATTGAGTATAATAAGATAACAGCGCTTATCGGTCCTTCGGGCTGCGGCAAATCAACCTTCTTGCGAACCTTAAACAGGATGAACGATCTGATAACTTCCGTTAAAATAAACGGGACTGTGTATTATGATAACACGGACATCTATAAGGATTATGATGTGATCGAGTTGCGCAAGCGCATCGGTATGGTTTTTCAGAAACCCAATCCCTTTCCCATGTCGGTATATGACAATGTCGCTTATGGTCCGCGCGTTCACGGAATAAGAAAAAAAGAAGAGCTTGACAGGATAATAGAAAAAAGCATAAAAGCGGCCGCAGTTTGGGATGAGGTGGCGGACAGATTGCATCAGCCGGCATTGGGTCTTTCCGGAGGTCAGCAGCAGCGTCTATGTATCGCCCGGGTATTGGCCGTGGAACCGGATGTGATTATCATGGATGAGCCCACATCCGCTTTGGATCCGATTTCAACCGCTAAGATTGAAGATCTGCTTGATGAATTGAAAAGAAAATATACCATAATTATTGTGACTCACAATATGCAGCAGGCCGGAAGAATTTCCGATTATACAGGGTTTTTTAAATGGTATACTTATTGAGATGGGTACAACAAAAGATATTTTCTTTAATCCTAAAGACAAAAGAACGGAAGATTATATATCCGGAAGATTCGGTTAGAACAAAAAGGAGAGAAATATGACAACACGACTACATTACCATGAAAAACTTGAAGAGTTAAAAATAGATGTGCTTAAAATGGCAGGCGTTGTTGATGAATCCATATCCAGGGCTATGCGCGCTCTTTTAAAAAGGGACAACTCCCTGGCACAGAAAGTAGTTGAAGATGAGAAAAAAATTAATCAGATAGAATTTGAAATTGAAGAAAAATGTGTGGTTCTGATCGCGACCGAACAGCCTGTTGCAGGGGAACTGCGCTTTATTATTTCCACACTTAAAACAGTACGTGATCTTGAACGCTGCGGCGACTACGCCTGTCATGTTGCCACTACCGCATTGCATCTTGATGAGAATGCAGCAGTAAGCATTCATGACGATCTTCCTGAAATGACGGAAACCTGCAGAGAAATGTTAAAAGACGCTATGCATGCATATAATGAAGAAAATGCTGAGCTGGCGGTACAAGTGCGTAAGAAGGATGATATTGTAGACAGCTTATATTTACATTCGTTTAAAGAGCTGCTTTCGGATATGAAACAATATCCCGATCATGTAAAACAGGTACATTCCCTCCTTTTTGTGAGCAAGTGTTTAGAGCGATTGGCGGACCATATTATTAATATTTGCGAAGAAGTAGAATATATTGCTACCGGAAAGAGGGTTGAATAATGGAGAGAATGAATGAGTAAAGAAAATATCCTTGTGATAGAAGATGAAAAGGATATTCGTGAGTTAATTACCTATAATCTCGGTAAAGAAGGTTATAATGCCAGAGGAGTAGCTGACGGCACCAAAGCTCTGCTTACAATCGGCGCTCATACTCCCGACCTTATTGTTCTTGATCTCATGCTGCCCGGCATAGACGGTTTGGATTTTTGCAGACAGCTAAAGGCAAACGAAAATACAGTGAACATTCCCATCATTATGGTAACAGCCAAGGGTGAAGAAGAAGATATCATAAAAGGATTGGAGCTGGGGGCTGATGATTATATCACCAAGCCCTTCAGCCCGAAAATACTTATGGCACGGATCAAAGCGGTATTGCGGCGGAAACATCGGGAAAGAGTGGAAACAGAAATTAAAGAAAAACCCATTCAAGTCCATAATTTACTTATAGATCCGGCAAAGCATAAAGTGCTTATTGAAGATAAAGAGGTGGAGCTAACACTTACTGAATTCCGCATTCTCTATTATTTGGCTTCCAGGCCGGGATGGGTGTGTACCCGCTATCAGATAGTGGAGGCCACCCGCGGCAGAGACTATTTTGTAACCGACAGATCGGTTGATGTGCTTATTTTCGGTCTGCGTAATAAAATGGGTGAGTACGGCAACTATATTGAAACCGTGCGTGGTATAGGATACAGATTTAAGGAATGAAAAAAAAGACTTTATTTCGAGAACTTTACATTAATTTTCTTATCATCGTCATTGCCGCGGTAGTGCTTACGGCCCTTTACGCAACATTTAGTTTTCAGAATTTCTATTTTGGGAAAATCTCTTTGGATTTAGAACAGAGAGCCTGTTTGATCGAGCCGCAAATACGCAAAATACTGCTTTCCGAAGAAAATGATATAAATTACAAAATTCAGAAGACGGAGGCTTTATGTGAAAATTTGGGCGAGCGTGGGAATTTTCGCGTAACCGTCATATTGCCTTCAGGTGAAGTCGTCGGCGATTCGGATGAAAAGGCTGTGGCCATGGAAGATCACGGTAACAGGCCCGAAATAGTACAGGCATTGGCAGAAGGATTAGGAATTAATGTGCGTTTCAGTAATACCCTACAGCAGGATATGATGTATGTGGCCCTCCCATTATTAGATCAAGGCCGAGTAGCGGGAATAGTTCGCGTTGCGGTGTCTATTAATGAACTGAATCAAACACTTAATACTCTCTGGTTAATACTTTTTATTGGGGGAATTATTTTTGTGCTTTTGGCAGCCCTCCTGATATATTTTCGTTCCAAAAGAATAAGCAGGCCGCTTTTAAGGCTGCGCAAAAGCGCAGAGCTCATAAGCCAGGGAAATTTTGATGAACGTGTGGAAATCAGTGCTTCGTTTGAAATATCAAGTCTTGGCCAGAGCATGAACATCATGGCCGGACAGTTGAAACAGAGAATTAATACAATCTTAAGACAGCGTGCACAGGCGGATGCTATCCTTTCCAGCATGGTTGAAGGTGTAATCGCAGTAGACGTGGAAAAGAAGATCATTTCCATAAACAAACCGGCCTTAGCATTGTTCCATCTCAATATAGATATTGTGCCGGGTCAGCGTATTGAAGAGCTTATTTCCACCAGCGAGATCCTTACGTTAATAGATGAGGCATTAAAAACATCTCAACAGGTGGAAAAGGAGATTATCCTCTATAATGAGCAGGAAAGGTTGATACAAGCTATGGCTACGAATTTAAGAGGAGGTGAAGGAAATACCTTTGGAGTACTGCTTGTGTTAAGGGATGTAACCAGAATGCGCAGACTGGAGAATGTGCGTAAAGAGTTTGCCATGAATGTATCGCATGAACTGCGCACGCCGCTCACCTCCATAAAGGGATTTGTGGAAACAATCCTGGAAAATACGCTTAACAATCCCAAAGAGACGGGGCGTTTTCTCTCTATTATTTCCCGGCAGACCGAGCGGGTAATTGCTATTGTCGATGATCTTATGAGTCTGGCTCGTCTGGAAAAAGACACCGAAAGAGGGGGCATAGAACTGTCTTTAATAAAAATAGACGATGTAATTATCAATGCCCGTCAATCATGCCTGAATGCGGCAAGCAGTAAGCATGTGGAGATTAAAAAAATGTATGAACCGGGTTTACAAGTGTTGGGGAATGCGCAGCTTCTGGAACAGGCACTGGTAAATTTAATCGATAATGCTGTGAAATATAGTGACAAGAATAGCGCTATAGAGCTTATAGCCGCAAGCAAAGCCGGAGAAATATATATAAATGTGACAGACCGCGTGTGTGGAATTCCGGATGAGCATCTGCCGCGTATTTTTGAGCGTTTCTACCGTGTGGATAAAGCGCGCAGTAGTGAGCTGGGCGGTACCGGGCTGGGATTGGCTATAGTCAAGCATATTGCCCAGGCACACGGAGGCCGGGCGGAAGTAAAAAGTGAAGCAGGTAAAGGTAGTATGTTCTCTATAATTCTTCCTGTTTCAGAATAAACCTACATTTCTGTAGGAAAAATAGATCATACTAAATGGAGGATAACCCTATGTTTTTATAAATATTGACTGTATAATGGTTTACAAAAATCGTAAAAATCTTTATTCTTGGCATTATTTTTGCAGATAGATATTACTATGAAATAATTTAATATATGGATAGGATTGTGTTATGAAAAAATACAGAACGTATAATTGTGGAGAGTTACGAAAAACACACGTGGGTAAACCGGCAGTGCTGGCCGGCTGGATCCATAACAAAAGGGATCACGGCGGCGTGCTGTTTATTGATCTGCGTGATCACTACGGCATTACTCAGGTTGTGGTAAGGCCGGAGTCCGGGATTTTGGATGAGGTCTCCAAACTGAGGAAAGAAACCGTCGTCAGCTTTGAAGGAAAAATTGAGATGCGGGACGAGGAGAACCTGAATCCCAATATTCCCACCGGAGAGATAGATCTGGCAGCCGCGAGCTTCGAAGTGCTTGGTGAAACCAAAGACCTGCCCTTCAGTATTTTCCCGGAGGAACAGGCCCCGGAAGAAACACGGCTTAAATACCGCTTCCTGGATTTACGCAAAAGTAAGCTGCACGCCAATATTGTGCTGCGCTCAAAAGTGATATCAAGTATCCGCACGTATATGGAAGAGTTGGGCTTTAACGAATTCCAGACTCCGATTCTCACTGCCCCCAGCCCCGAGGGGGCAAGGGATTATCTGGTTCCTTCGCGTCTGCATCCGGGCAAGTTCTACGCCCTGCCCCAGGCACCTCAGCAGTACAAACAGCTTCTAATGGTAGCGGGATTTGATAAATACTTTCAGATCGCGCCCTGCTTTAGAGACGAAGACGCACGTGCCACGCGCTCACCCGGTGAGTTTTATCAGTTGGATATTGAGATGTCCTTTGCCACTCAGGATGAGATTTTTAAGGTTGTGGAAAAGGTATTAAGCAGGCTGTTTGCCGAATACTCGAAATATACAGCTACCGCACCTGCATTTCCGCGTATTCCCTATAAAGAAGCCATGCTTAAATACGGTACGGATAAACCGGATCTGCGTATTCCGCTGGAAATAATTGATGTAACACAGATCTTCCAAGATGGTAAGTTCGAGATCTTTAAACGGGTTGTGGATAAAGGTGGTGTTGTACGGGCCGTCTCTGTTAAACAGATTGTCGATCAGTCCAAAAGTTTTTTTGAAAACATGCTGGCCTTTGCTAAGGTCATTGGTTCCAAGGGATTGGCCTATCTGGTCTGGACAGGAAGTGAAGTAAAAGGGCCGATTGCCAAGGTGCTTGGTTCAGCTAAGCTTGATGCTTTGAAAAAAGCCGGTAACATACAAAGCGGCGATGTGATGTTTTTTATCTGCAGTAGCGAAAAAGAGGCCAACCGGATTGCCGGTGAAATACGCAGCAAGCTGGGACTGGAGCTGGACATGATAGAAAAAGACTGCTTTAAGTTCTGCTGGGTGGTGGACTACCCCATGTTCGAGTGGGACGATGAGAAAAGATGCATTGTATTTTCTCATAATCCCTTTTCTATGCCCCAGGGCGGACTCGAGGCGCTAAAAACTAAAGACCCGCTTTCCATTCTTGCTTATCAGTATGATATTGTGTGCAATGGCGTGGAGCTTTCCAGCGGGGCTATCCGCAACCACAGTCCGGAGATTATGTATAAAGCCTTTGAGATCGCGGGATACTCGAAACAGGATGTGAAAAAGAGCTTTGGTGCTCTTATTAACGCCTTTACCTACGGTGCACCTCCACACGGGGGTATCGCTCCGGGAATTGACCGGCTGGTTATGCTTTTAGCAGGAGAAGATAACTTGCGGGAAGTGACCGCCTTTCCCATGAACCAGAAGGCGCAGGAAACCATGATGGACACGCCGCGGCCCGCGGATGCCAAACAGTTAAAAGAGCTGCATATTAAAGTAGTGGAGCCGCTTGGTAAAACCAAGCAGAATATAACTTAATAATACGCACAAATTTAACTATAAGATCGCCGCCGGATACTACACGTAGTCTAAAATCATCCTTATGCGGCAGCGTTTTATTACTGATATTACCGCTTACTTCAAATGTTGCGGTTTTCCATTTTTTAGTATAGGTAACTTTTATTAAAAAGTGATCTGAAAGATTGGCTTTAAAGAGAGGATCAATAAAAAATAATATGTAATTCTGTCCGTCTTCCACATCGGTTGATCTGGCGTAGTGATCATAATGCATTTCCTCGGGATCGGAATGAAAGGGCGGTCTCTCTATTTTCATAACAGGTTTTGTATTGGCACCATTAAAATCTCTCTGATAAAGCAGCTTTTCAAAATTTTTCCAGCTTACTACTTTATTTTGTTTACTATAGTAATCCTCTCTTAACCAGCAGACGTCATCGGGCGAATTTTTGGGGCCTTTGCCTGCAGTGAGTGTCCACCAAACAAACATCTTGAAAGAAGCATTTATAAAATCTCTGCTCGTCCAGATGTAGTTTATTCCGAGCTGAGCGGCTCTCATTAAGCTGTTTTCTGTAAAATGCTTTTGCTGTTCATCGGATAGGTTGCCATGCCATTTTTGAACCGATCGTTCTAACTCTTCGCCAAAGTAGCGTTTGCCGTTACGCAGCGGACTGTTCCAATCTACCGTATCATAACCGTCGTTATAAGTTTGCGCCAATTCCAATATAATATAGTCTGAGGACATAGTGTGGCCCGGAGGAGGAGGTACATGCCTGTGATATTCTTCCAATCCTCCTTCTCTCCAGCCCATTCCTTTATTGAGGGCATACTTGCTTGCAGGGCATTTTGTAAATAATCTTTATGAAGCCAGAACTCTTCGCCATATGAAGTTGAAAATCCGGTTACATATATTCCTGCCAAATTATCATATTCAAAGAAACCTTGTTGGCCAAACTTATCGATGAATTTTTTGTATTCTTTTTGTAATCCTATGTCCCAGCAAGCGGCGACCTTAATATGATTATCCGAGTTTTCTTTAAAACTTCTTAAGCCTGTTCCCATATACGTATAGAATTCTTTTGGATTATGTTTGTTTAAGACCCATTGCGGTACAAACGGGGCTTTATTATCTATAGCAAATGGAGATTTGTGAGCTGTGGTTAAACTAAAAATGCGCAGAACCACTTTCAGGTTATGCTGTTTTGCAGTTTGCAGAAGTTCTTTTACTTTTGAAAAATCATATATATCTTCTTGCGGATTCATTTCACTCCAGGTAAAGGTCCTGCCCACCGCTCTTATATGTTCATTATCAGGTTTTTGATCCATATAAAAAACACCCGAGTTAGGGGCAGGTTTAACATTATCAGGAAGAGACCAGTCAAATCCTTGGTTTATTTGCTGGATTATTATAATCTCATTATGCTCATTAGAGTTGACACATATAATAGATAATGAAAAACATATTATAATAAATACTATAAACTGCTTCATACAAGTATCCTCGCATATACATTTATTGTATTAAACATATTAATACTCTTCAATAAATACAGGTGTTGAATTAAATATAACCTCTTTATTCTCTGTGATTGTTATATCGGGTTGATTCTTAAGCTTTTCAGTAATTATGCTTGTAATCTTAATCTTGGCAGATGAAATATATTGTGATACATCAACCATAGCTTTTCCATCATCATTCCATAACACAAATACAGGGGGCCTATCAGTAAAAGTAAATTTATAGATGCCTTGCTGCAATTCTTTGACAGTGAGGAAATATTTTAACTTGGAAACCATAAGCTTATAAGTATAAAAGCCCGGCTTTTTATTGTTTCCATGTGTATCAAACACCAGACTCATATGGTTCCAATTTACACTGGCAAGCTCATTATCTCTATAAGGAATCAGGCGTAATCTTAATACTGTTTGGATACCATTGGCAAAGGCAAATACATGCTTTTTGATGATCTCTTCGGCTTGCAGCTTTAACTCCGCCTCGGAATCAAATGCTGATGTAAATTGCCTGTGTATCCTGGTATCGATCTCACCCGCCTCGGTACACCATAAAGGTTTGCTGTAGCCGAAGTCTGACAGCTTTGTTTTTATCAGTGCGATTTTATCTTTTACTCTGTTTACATCCCCATATAAATGCAGATCGATTATATCAATATAGTCTATTCCGTTATCAAATAAATAATCAAAAAAGTCATAAGGCAGTTTAGTAAGATCCAGACCGGCACCAAAGGCAATGCCTGCCGGCAATACATATGCATTGGGATCTGTTGTTTTTATTTTAGTATAACTTTCCTTTAAAAGACTAAGATATTCTTGTTTTGTGCCTATCCAGAATTTATTCAGCGGAGGGAGGTCTGCCGGGTGCTCCGGCTTTTTTAAAGCACCATAAACCTCGTTCTCAATCTGCCAGTATTTCACTCTGTTTTTATATCTATTAACAAGTCTTTCTAAAAAATCCAGATAATCTCGCATTTGTAGAGGAATAGAAGAGGGCGGCATATTATATCGCTCGGACGATCCAAATAGTGCCGGGAACTGTTCCCGGCATTCATTATATTTTGAACCCCATTTACTACTGGAAAAGAGAGTGAATAAAACTGTTGTTTGTTCACCCACAGTTCCTAATAAATCGTCGATTAACGACCAGTTATAATTACCCTTGCTGCCGCGTTCAATTCTGCCCCAATATATGTCGAATCTGGCCATCTCCATATCCAGTTCAGAGAATGATGTGGAAAAACTGTTTAAGGCGGTTTCATTGGTCCGGTAAGGATCAACACCATACCACAAGAAGTTACCACCAAAATGATTATTACCCGTGTTTTCTTGATCAGCAGGGATTATTTGGCATAAGAAAAGTAATACTATACTAATAAAGATAATAGGTATTTTTTTTATCATTAATGTCTCCTTAACTGTTGTGCCATGATATATAAAAAGTTACCACCATATAGGAAGTAAAACCATACGGAATTATACGTATTGTTAATTCTCATGTGTAAGAATGTTTATTCTTGATCCATTATGATAGTGATTATTTTCATGGGAGAATCGCGTCGGGGACACACCAGAGGATCTATTCCAAAGAGATGGGACATCTTGCTATGTAGTGCGCCAAAGATTCTATGGCTTTATTATAAGTTCCATATATTAGTGTGGTTAAATCAGATATCTAATACTTTCTCTTGCATTTTAAACTATTATTAGTCTGAAGAACTTATTATCCCTTTTACTTCAGAATTCCAGCCTTCTGCTAACTCAACAAAAGATATACTTACTTTATCCTCTTTTATAAGTTTACCTTTTATTTCTAACAATGGAGAATCACCTATATATTGTTGATAAATAATTAAAGCATCATCATGCCAATATCCTTTAAAAGCGACAGGAAGTGAATATTGATTATACAAAGGGACATTCGTTAATGGAGGATTAATAATATATTCCCCATTCATTCCTATTTCACCTTTATAAATAAAATCAGGAAATTCAATTTCTATAAAAATCTGGTTATTTTCAAAATATAGTGTAATACTCAATACATAACCGATTCTTTTTTCTAACAGTATTTTTTTCCCATTAACTTTTTGAATAAAATCTTTAGGTATTGGATTACTTATGATATTTTTCTTTTGCGCCCGCTCTTTTATAAAATTGTTTATTTTAGTTTCTATTGATGTATAATCTTTATTTATTCCGATAGGTTCATTAGAAACAACAGACTTTCTAATATATTCCTCATAAATAATATCAAAAACTTCATCAGTAGTTATGTTGTTTATACCGCTTGTAATTATTGTTACAATATCTTTTTCCGGATCTACAATAATAAACTGACCGCCTCTGCCTGATGCATAATAATAATCTTTATTTGCTATCCACCATAGATAACCATAATTTAAATTCATACTGGGAAGTGATACATGCTTTTGAGTGGATTGTTTTATCCATGATTCAGAAATTATTTGTTGATTCTCCCACTTGCCATTGTTTAATAATAAATAGCCAATCTTTGCCATATCATGAGGTTTTAGCTGTAAGCCCCATCCGCCAGCATGCAATCCATTAGGATCTGTTTCCCAATTAACATCTTGAATTCCTAAAGGTTCAAATAAATTCTTTTTAGCAAATTCTAATGGAAGTATTTTTGTATGATCATATAAAATTTGACTCAAAACATGAGATACTCCGGAATTATAATTAAAAATTATCCCCGATTCTGAAAGCATTGGCTGATCTAGTGCAAATTGAGACCAATCTTTTGTAATTATCATTTTATTCAATGGATTATCTGGTGATGAAAATGGAGTACTCCATTCGTTCCATTCAATGCCTGATCTCATTGTTAACAAATCATGTAATTTGATTGCTTCCTTTTTTTTATCCCAATTTTGTATTTTTCTATCAGGAAACAATTTTTTTAAAGTAATATCAGTATTTGTAATATATTTTTGATTTAATGCAATGCCCATTAATAATGATATAATACTTTTTGTAGCGGAATGTAATTTATGTTTATATTTTTTGCTATAAGGAGGGAAAAAAGCATCAAATACAATATAACCGTTTCTAATAACAGTTATACTATGAAAATTTAAATCCTGCTGGTCAATATGTTCTAACATTACTTCAAATTTTACTGAGTCCATTCCCTGTGCTTCAGGACTGGAATATTTCCATTCTTTTGTAGGCCAATGCTTTGTAAAATTTGATTTTTTATCGCAAGCAAAAAGAAAACAAGAAATTATTATAGAAATAATAGTTATTTTTTTAAAAATACTCATTCTTGATCCTTTATTAAATGACAGTAAAATTTATAATTTTTAGTAACTATTCAGCTCATTTTCAGCTTTAATATATCCAAACCTTTAAATCCAGC